>CAZICW010000005.1:0-52808 GCA_964537995.1 uncultured Oscillospiraceae bacterium | reverse complement strand
CCGGTTTTCAAGACCGGCTCCTTAAACCACTCGGACACCTCTCCAAGTGCTGACTGGTCTATTATAACACGGGAAAAAGGCTTTGTCAAGCGTTTTAACAAAATTTGCGGAGAAAATCTCAAAAAATTTTTCGTAAATTTTCAAAGCGGACGCGGCGGCGAAGGCTCTCCGGCGGAATATATTTTGCGCCTTCGCGGAATCGGGCAGGTGCAAATTTCGGCTTTGCACCTGCTGTTACGGGGCAGTTTTATTCTCCCTTATTTTTGTTTATAATTCCGCTGACCTTGTCAAACATTTCGGGAATACTGTCGATAAGCTTATCAACGGTGGTATTCGCCGAATTGACGGGCAAAAGCTTCACGCTGTCTCCGTTTACAACCAAAAAGCCGATTGGCGAAATTGAGATGCCGGCTCCGCTCGCGCCTCCGAAATTCTTTTCGGGCGAAACCGCCTTGCTCGGAACGTCGGAGCCTCCCGCAACAAAGCCGAAGCCAACGCGCGAAACGGGGATAATAACCGCTCCGCTCGCGGTTTCAACGGGATTGCCGATTATTGTGTTCACGTCAACCATTGCCTTGATGTTCGTAAGCGCCGTATTTATAAGCTCATTTAACGGATGCTCGCTCATTTTTATTCCTCCTGTTTTTTAATTTATACCGTAAATACGCAATTCCCAAAATTGCCGCCGCAGCTATAATATTTGCCAAGCTTGTTCGCAATATACAATCACCCTCGGCTTTAAGACAGGTATGACCGTAGACCGGTTCGACCTTAAGGCTCTGTGACCTTATTTTTACAATTCTGTCCGCAAGGGCGATTATATTATAGCCGATGCTCCAAAGCATACCCGAATATACCGCGGTTTTCGCCGCGTCCTCCGTACCGACGGAAACCGTCACTTCAAGGCTCTCCGCCTTGACAAGCTGCCTTACCGCCTTGCGCAGCGGCCCGAGAAATTCCTCCGCCAGCTTAAGATAACGGGCTATTCTTTCCGGCAGAGATTCGTTTTTTTCTTTCTGCTCCGATGCGGTTTTTTCTTCTTCGTTTTCTTTATTTTCGCTTTCTTTATTCCCGCTGTCGGGAGCTTTTTTTTCAGGCTCCGGAGGGAAGCTTTCCCGCCGCTCCTCGGGCTTTTCGGTTTCGGCTTGCTTTGCTTCGGGGGGAAGGTCGGATTTTTGACTTTTAGAGTCCGCAGACGTATCGCTGCCGGAGCGAACCGCTTTTTTTTCGGGCTTTGTTTTTTTCGGGCGCGGTAAAATGCCGCGCTTCCAAGCCAGAATACATACCCAAAGACTGACGCCGCCGCGATAGCGCACATATATTTTTATCGGGACGAGCAGAACGCACAAGAGCAACGCCAGAACCACAGCCAGAACGATCAAGCCGTTTCACCCCTTTTCAGCCGTTTTCATTTTCCGCCGCTTCGGCGATAACATCCTTTGGCGCGGGCTGCTCCTTGACTTCGGGGACGGATTGCTTTTCCGGCAGCGGAGGAAGCTCATCGATATTTTTCAGACCGAAGCAGCGCAAAAATTCCATCGTTGTGCCGTAAAGTATGGGCCGTCCGGGGGTTTCCGCGCGTCCGACTTCATCTATAAAGCCGCGTTCGGTCAGCTTCGCAACGCTGTAGGAGCAGTCAACGCCCCTTATAAACTCTATTGTTCCCTTTGTCACGGGCTGATTATACGCAATTATAGAAAGAGTTTCCAGCGCGGCGGCGCTGAGCCCGACCTGCTTTTTAACCTGAACGGTTTTCTGTATATACTCAAAGTAATTCGGAGCGGAGCAAAGCTGCACGCTGTCGCCTATTTCGACAAGACGGATTCCGCTGTCGCTTTCCTCAAGCCGTTTTTTCAGCGAGGCAACCGCCGCCGCGAGAGCGTCCGACGTAACCTCCAAAGCCTCCGAAAGCCGTTCAAGCTCAACGGCTTCGCCGACGGAAAAAAGCACCGCCTCAACAGCCGACTCAATATTCCTCTCCGATGTCAGCTTCTCCATCTTTTTCACCACGTACACAGTATATTTTTTCGTCTTCCTCAATAACCGCGAGATAATTTTCTTTTATAAGCTCCAGCACCGCCAAAAACGCCGCAACAAGCTCGCCGCGGACATACAGCCCCTCGAACAAATCCTCAAATTCCACCGCGTCGTCCTCGCCGAGCTTCGCCATAATATCGGCTGTGGCGCGACGGATGCTGTAGTTCGTTCTGCCGATTACACCGCGAAAATTTTTCGGCTCAAGAGCCGCGCGGGCGGAATTGCGCTCCATTACCGCGGAAAATGCGGCGTACAGACGATCAACTCCGATCAGCTTGTTCTCCGGCTTTATTTTCGGAAAATCCATCGGTTCGGCTTCCTTGAAAACAACATTGTCCGTTGAATGTGAAAGCTTGTCCATTTCGCTCGAAATGAGCTTGTAGCGGCGGTATTCCTCCAGTCTGTCGGCAAGCTCGGCGCGAGGATCCTCTTCCTCTTCGGGAAGCGGAAGCAGCATACGCGACTTTATCAGCAGAAGCTGCGACGCCATGACGAGAAATTCCCCGCTAAGCTCCATATCAAGCTGCTGCATGGCGTTTATATATTCAAAATATTGGTCGGTAATTTCCGCAATGGGAATATCGTATATGTTTACCTTGTTTTTTGATATAAGGTGAAGCAGCAAATCAAGCGGCCCTTCAAAAATTGCGGTTTTAAATGAAATTTCGGGATTCATCCGCACACCAGTCCGATAATAAAGTTTACCATATTTGCCCAAAGGGAATAAACAGGATAAAAGAACAGATTCACAATGCGGCTCAAAATTCCCGTAAAGGAAAGTATCAGCAGCAAAGGAAATACATAGCGTTCGTACCGCAGCATTTTCATATAAGCATCCGATGGGAGAAACACGCCCAAAACCTTGCCGCCGTCAAGCGGAGGTATGGGAATAAGGTTAAAAATAGCGAAGGATATGTTCATAATCGCGCACACTTGGAAAAATTGCGCAATAATGTTGATTGCTCCGTAAATTAATTTCCCTGTCATTCCCATAAAGGTATTCATCAGAATATACATAAACGCCACGACAAGTCCGCACACAAAGGCAAAGACCACGTTTGACGCCGGCCCCGCAAGCGAAACCAGCACAGTCCCCTTTTTACGGTCTCGGAAATAGAGCGGATTTATCGGCACGGGCTTTGCCCAGCCGAAGCGGAACAGAAGCATACAAAGCGCGCCGAGAGGATCGAGGTGCTTGAGAGGATTCAGCGTCAGCCGTCCGGCATTTTTCGCGGTCGGGTCGCCCATTTTATAGGCGACAAAGCCGTGGGAAAACTCATGGACGGAAATTACCAGAAACAGTGCGGCAAAGCGCAAAACGATTTCCAAAAGATTTAAATTTCGCAGAAACGACAGCATTCTTCATTCCTCATTTCAGATTTCCGTTTCCTTTTTCCGTTTCCTTATTGCGGGCAGCCTCAGATGTCGTTCCTAACCAAATCCTCATAGGTTTCACGCTTTACGACAAGTCTGCTTTCCCCGTTCCGTGTCATTACAATAGCGGGACGCGGGATGCGGTTATAGTTTGAGGACATAGAATAATTATAGGCTCCCGTCGTCAAAACGGCAATTATATCGCCGATTTCAACGGGAGGAAGAGGCATATTCTCGCCGATCAGGTCGCCGCTTTCGCAGCATTTCCCCGCCAAGGTGACGGGCTTCGTCGGCTCGTCGCCCGCTTTGTTGGCAATCAGAGCCTTATATGCCGACCGATAAAGGATATAGCGCGGATTATCGCACATTCCGCCGTCAATGCTGACATAGCGGCGGACATTCGGTATATCCTTGATTCCGCCGACGGTGTAAAGCGTTATTCCGGCTTCGGCGACAATGCTTCTGCCCGGCTCCATCATAACAAACGGAAGAGCTACTCCCTTTTCTTCGCAGGCGGAGCGGAGTACCGCGCTCACAGCTTCGATATATTTGTCAAATTCTATAGGATCGTCATCCTCGGTATACATAACGCCGTAGCCGCCGCCGAGATTGATTTCCTTCATTTCGCAGCCCGTTTCGTTCTTTATGTCCGCAATCAATCCCACGAGGAGCCTTGCCGCTTCCTTGAACGGCTCAAGCTCGTGAATCTGGGAGCCGATGTGGCAATGCAGTCCGCCGACCTCTATATTCGGGAGCTTCAGCGCACGGCGGATTATTTCATGAGCTTCGCCCGTCTCAAGAGCAAAACCGAATTTTGAGTCAATCTGACCTGTTCTTATGAAATTATGAGTATGAGCGTCAATACCCGGCTTTATTCTGAATAAAACCTTTTGTTTGACGTTCTTCGCGCGGCAGATTGCGTCTATTGCGTCAAGCTCGGCTTTGTTGTCAACAGCAATTCTTCCCACGCCGCTTTCAATCGCGTAAACAAGCTCGTCATGAGTTTTGTTGTTCCCGTGCATACAGAGCTTTTCCGCGGGCATACCCGCCTTGAGAGCGGTGTAAAGCTCGCCGCCGGAGACCACGTCCGCGCCCAGACCCTCGCTGTTTACGATTCTTATCATTTCGAGGCTGCACAGAGCCTTGGACGCATAAAACACCAGCCCGTTCCCGCCGTAAAATTTGTCAATGGAATTTTTATATGTTCCGCAATTACGGCGCACGGCCGTCTCGTCAAGCACATAGAGCGGAGTAGCGTACCTTTTCGCCAGTTCAACGGCGTCGCAGCCGCCGATTGTGAGATGATTCTTTTCGTTGACGCCGAGCGCTTCCGATACGAACATAAATATTTCCTCCTAAGTATACCGTCGTTTTTATTGTAGCACAGCGGCGGCGGAAAATCAAGCCAAAATTTAAATTTTTTCGGTTGACAAGCCTTGCCGTAAAGTATATAATTAAGACAAACGCCGTAATAAAGCAATAAAATTGAAGGGTATGAGAAATATGAACGCAAATTTCACGCGGGAGCAAGCATGGGAGCTTCTGAACGAATTTAACAAGGATCACTTTCATCTGAAGCACGCGTTGACGGTTGAGGGGGTTATGCGATATTTCGCGAAGGAACTCGGCTATGAAGCCGACGGGGAGTTCTGGGGGATAGTCGGACTGCTGCACGACCTTGATTTTGAGCTTTATCCGAACGAGCATTGCATAAAGGAACAGGAAATCCTGCGCGAGCGAGGAGCCTCCGAGGAGCTTATCCATGCCGTCGCGAGCCACGGCTATATGCTGACGGTGGACATTGCGCCCGAGCATGAAATGGAAAAGGTGCTTTACGCCACGGACGAGCTTACGGGGCTTATCGGCGCGGTCGCAATTATGCGTCCGTCGAAAAGCGTATCCGATTTGGAGCTGAAATCCGTGAAGAAAAAATATAAATCCGCAAACTTTGCGGCAGGCTGCTCCCGCGAGGTAATTTCGCGCGGCGCACAAATGCTTGGCTGGGAGCTTGACGAGCTTATCAGCCGGACAATTCTCGCCATGAGAAGCTGCGAAGCCGAATGTGAGAGCTTTTAGGAGGTTGCCATGCCAGACCGATTTTCCCGCACGGAAATGCTGCTCGGCGCGGAAGCCATGCTGCGGCTTAAAAATTCGCGTGTCGCTGTTTTCGGACTTGGCGGAGTCGGCGGCTATGCGGCGGAAGCCCTTGCGCGCAGCGGAGTGGGCGCGCTGGAGCTTATTGACGATGACAGAATTTCGCTTACGAATATAAACCGTCAGATTTACGCCACACAGAAAACCGTCGGACAATATAAGGCGGACGTTGCGGCGCTTCGCGCGGCGGAAATAAATCCCGACGCGGAAATTCACGCCCGCAGACTGTTCTTTTCCGCCGATTGCGGCTTTGATTTCGACGGAATTGACTACATAATCGACGCGGTTGACACTGTGACGGCAAAGCTAACTCTTGTTGAAAGAGCCGCCGCGGAGGGGATACCGATAATAAGCGCTATGGGCGCGGGAAACAAGCTGAATCCGGCGGATTTTGAGGTCGCTGACATATATGAAACCTCCGTCTGCCCGTTGGCTAAGGTCATGCGGCGCGAATTGAAAAAACGCGGAATAAAGAAATTAAAGGTGGTTTACTCAAAGGAACCGCCGCTGACCCCTTTTCCGTGCGGTGAACAGCCGCCCGCGGGCAAACGCGCTCTTCCGGGAAGCGTCGCTTTCGTTCCTTCTGTCGCGGGGCTGATAATCGCCGGTGAGGTTGTAAAGGATTTGATAAAGCCGCGCTGCTGAGAAATCAAAATCGCAAACGGAAGAAGGAGCCGGCTTAATAACGCAAGAGTATAAAGGGCTGCGGCAATCGGTTGAGAAACCGTTTTGCCGCAGCCCTGTCCGTTTATTTAGTTCAGCACTCGTATTTTGGTCTTGCGATATAGTGCGTATGAAGCAGCTCGTGCGCTCTGTGACCGCCGGGCTCGCCGATATATTCGGAATAAACCTTCTGAATATAGGGGTTTTCGTGGCTCTTGCGAACGATAAGGCTTTCGTCCTCGGCGTAGATGGCCTTCGCGCGCATACTCGAAACATTGACGTCCATCTTAACTCTTGAGGGAACGATGGGCTGTCCGCCGCCGGTTACGCAGCCGCCGGGGCAAGCCATGATCTCAATGAAGTCAACCTGCGTTTTGCCTTCTCTTACGCTGTTAAGCAGCTTCCTTGCATTGCCAAGCCCATGGGCAATGGCCGCCCGAATGACCTTGTCGCCCGCAGGCACTGAAGCAAACTTGACCCCTTCAAGACCGCGAACGGCTTCAAACTCGACCTTTTCAAGCGGTTTGCCGCTGATTTTCTCCGCAACGGTACGCAGCGCCGCTTCCATAACGCCGCCGGTTACACCGAAAATTACGCCCGCGCCGGAAGCTTCGTCGCCGAAGGGAGAATCAAATACCTCATCCGGCAGCTTATCATACTGTATGCCGCTCTGCTTTATCATTTTTGCAAGCTCGCGGGTTGTTATAACCGCGTCAACGTCGGGATAGCCCGTAGCGGCAAGCTCGTCGCGCTTGGCTTCAAACTTCTTGGCTGTGCAGGGCATTACGGAAACAACGAAAATATCCTTGGGATCTATGCCGGAATGCTTCGCGTAATAGCTCTTGATTATCGCGCCGAACATTTCGTGGGGCGATTTGCAGGAGCTGAGATTATCAATGAAATCGGGGAAGTTGTGTTCGCAGAATTTGACCCAGCCGGGACTGCACGAAGTTATCATCGGCAGAACGCCGCCGTTTTGGATTCTGTCAAGAAGCTCGGTTCCTTCCTCCATTATTGTGAGGTCGGCGCCGAAATCGGTGTCAAAAACCTTGTCGAAGCCCATTCTGCGCAGAGCGGCGGCCATTTTGCCCGTTGTGCATTCGCCTACCATACCGAATTCCTCGCCCAGAGCGGCGCGGACGGCGGGAGCTGTCTGAACCACAACGTGCTTGTCGGACGCTATAGCGTCCCATACAATCTTCGTTGAATCCTTTTCACGCAGCGCGCCGACGGGACATACGGCAATACACTGACCGCAGTTTACGCAGTCAACCTCACCGAGGCTCGCGTCAAACGCGCAGCCGACCTTTGTCTTAAAGCCGCGCTCCATCGTGTCGATTACGCCTACGGTTTGAATTTTTTTGCACATATTTACACAGCGGCGGCAAAGCACGCACTTGTTATTGTCGCGCACAATCGAGGGAGAAATATCGTCAATTTCATACTCGTTTCTGACGCCCTCATAGGGGATGTCGGATACGCCAAGCTCTTCGGAAAGAGCCTGAAGCTCGCAGTTGCGGTTGCGGATGCAGGTAAGGCATTTGCGGTCGTGGTTGCTGAGCATAAGCTCCAGCACAGACTTGCGCGCCGCGCGCACCGCGGGAGTGTTGGTTCTGACCTCAATGCCCTCGGCAACGGGGTATACGCACGCCGCCTGAAGAGCGCGAGCGCCCTTGATTTCAACCAGACACATTCTGCACGAGCCGGTTTGACTTACGTCTTTAAGGTAGCAAAGGGAGGGAATCTCGATTCCGACAGACCTTGCGGCTTCAAGCACCGTGGTTCCTGCGGGGACGGAAACGTCCTGTCCGTTTATCTTTAAATTAACCATATCCATTTCAAGCAGCTCCTTTCTTATTTTTTTACGACTGCGCCGAATTTGCAGGTTTCCATGCAAACTCCGCACTTAATGCACTTGGTGGTATCAATAACAAAGGGCTTCTTGATTTCGCCGGAAATTGCGCCCGCGGGACACTTGCGCGAGCAGGCGGAGCAGCCGCGGCACTTTTCGGGTTCGATATAGAAGCTGGTGAGCGCCTTGCACACACCGGCGGGACATCTTTTGTCCACAACGTGGGCAACATATTCGTCACGGAAGTAGCGGAGCGTGGAAAGCACGGGATTGGGAGCCGACTGTCCAAGACCGCAGAGCGACGCGTTCTTTATGTTGTAGCAAAGAGCCTCCATTTTATCGAGATCCTCAAGCGTACCCTGTCCCTTTGTGATTTTTGTGAGCATTTCAAGCAAACGCTTTGTTCCTATGCGGCAGGGAGTGCATTTTCCGCAGGATTCGTCAACCGTAAATTCAAGGAAGAACTTCGCGATGTCAACCATGCAGTTATCCTCGTCCATAACGATAAGTCCGCCGCTGCCCATCATTGAGCCGATGGAAATAAGGGACTCGTAGTCGATGGGGGTGTCGATAAGCGACGCGGGAATGCAGCCGCCGCTGGGACCGCCCGTCTGAGCGGCCTTGAATTTCTTTCCGTTGGGAACGCCGCCGCCGATTTCTTCGACAATTTCGCGCAAGGTTGTACCCATGGGAATTTCGACAAGACCGGTATTATTGATTTTTCCGCCGAGAGCGAATACCTTCGTACCCTTGCTCTTTTCGGTTCCGATCGAAGAGAACCAGTCCGCGCCTTTATTGAAGATTACGGGAATGTTGGCGTATGTTTCAACATTATTGAGAATTGTGGGCTTTTCCCAAAGTCCCTTTACCGCGGGGAACGGAGGACGGGGACGGGGTTCGCCTCTGTGACCCTCGATAGATGTCATGAGAGCGGTTTCCTCGCCGCAGACAAACGCGCCCGCGCCAAGACGTATATCAATGTCGAAATCGAAGCCCGTGTCAAATATATTTTTGCCGAGCAGACCGTATTCCTTCGCCTGTCCGATAGCAATCTGAAGCCTTTTTACAGCGATGGGATATTCCGCGCGGATATAGATATAACCCTGATTCGCGCCGATTGCGTATCCGGCGATTGCCATTGCCTCAAGCACGCTGTGGGGGTCGCCTTCAAGCACGCTTCTGTCCATGAACGCGCCGGGGTCGCCCTCGTCGGCGTTGCAGCAGACATATTTTTGGTCGTCCACGCTTTTTGACGCAAAATCCCACTTCGTACCCGTGGGGAAGCCGGCGCCGCCGCGTCCGCGCAGACCGGAGCGTTTAACCGTGTCGATAACCTCGGCGGGAGTCATTTCCGTAAGAACCTTGCCGAGAGCCTGATAGCCGTCAACGGCTATGTATTCATCAATGTTTTCGGGATTTATAACGCCGCAGTTGCGAAGCGCCACACGCTGCTGCTTTTTATAGAAATTGACGTCGTTGAGAGATTTTATTTTGTCGTCTTCAACGGTTTCGTTGTAGACGAGCCTTTTAACGATTCTTCCCTTGAGGAGATGCTCTTTGACAATTTCCTCAACGTCCTCCTTTTTCACACGGCTGTAAAAGGAGCCCTCGGGATAAACAACGACAATGGGACCGAGAGCGCAAAGACCGAAGCAGCCCGTTTTTATAACCTTGACTTCTTTGGAAAGCCCGTTTTCCTCAAGCTTTTCCTCAAATTCCTTCATCAAATCCGCGCTGCCCGACGAGGTACAGCCCGTACCTCCGCAGATAAGCACATGGGACCTTACCAGCTCCATTTAATTTACCTCCTCTCACATTCCTGCCGAGCCGATTGTATACTCGGAAACAACCTGACCGTTTACGATATGCTCGGAAACAACCCTCGCAACCTTTTCGGGGGTCATCTTTATGTAGGTGACCTTATCCTGTCCGGGAGCGTATACCTCAACAATGGGTTCAAGACGGCAAAGTCCTATGCAGCCGGTCTGTTCGACAACCACATCGCTGAGCTTTCTTTTTCCGATTTCCTCAAGAAAAGCCGTCATAACGGGACGAGCTCCCGCCGCAATACCGCAGGTTGCCATGCCGACAACGATTCTCGTGCCGTTTTCGCGCTCCTTCCTGAGATTGACGTTTTCAATCGCCTTTGCCTTCAAAGCCTGAAGCTCCGCTAAGCTTTTCATTATTATTCTGCACCTCCGTAAATATTAGAAATACCTTCGCCGATATATTCTCTCAGCCATGCCGCGACTGTTGGGTCGCTCAACGGCACCTCGCCGAGAATTTCCTTTAGCTCTTTTGTTTTGAGTTCAAATCTGTTATTATTGAATGAATGAATATATTCAAAGTCAATAGCTTCATTCATGGATATGAGCGCCGTCATTGTATCCGCCATGTTTCCGAGCGGCTGGCGGTCAATATGACTGTGGACAAAGGAGGCTTTTATAAAGGTTCCCTTTCCGACCTCGGAGCAAAGCTCCGCATCTCCGCCCGCCGCCTGCGCCGCGCTGCGCAAAAGGGAAATCCCCATACCCACTTTTCTTGTGGTGCGGGTAGTCACAAAAGGATCCATAACCCTTTCGACCATTTCCTTGTCCATTCCGCAGCCGTCGTCCTTTACGGAAAACCACAAAACATCCTCGTCCGTATTTTCGTATACCTCGACTGTGATGTTTTTCGCTCCGGCACGAACCGAATTTTGAACAATATCCAAAATATTCAGACTGATTTCCTGCATAATCAGTATTTTGCAAGTATTCCGGCGACATCGTCCGGAACAAGACGGCCGTATACGTCGTCATTGACCGTCATAACGGGGGCAAGACCGCAGGCGCCGATGCAGCGCGTTGCCGTGAGAGAATACTTCCCGTCGGGAGTACATTCGTCAACGTCAATCCCGATTATATCCTTAATCTTGTTTATAATATCGCCGCTGCCCTTAACATAGCACGCCGTTCCCAGACAAACGGAAATTTTGTATTCTCCCTTGGGGTTAAGCGAAAACTGCGTGTAAAACGTAACAACGCCGTACACCTCGGCAAGGGTTACATCAAGCCCCTTTGCTATAATTGACTGAACCTCAATCGGAAGATAGCCGTAGATGTCCTGCGCCTCATGCAGAACGGAAATTAATGCGCCGCGGGTATTCTTGTGCTTCTCGATTACCTCAAGAAGCTGAGCCTCCTGCTCGGCGGTACCCTTGAACGGTACGGTTGACTGTTTGCCCATTCTATTACCTCCTTATATTTTATTGGAAACTCCAATAAGCTCGTTTACAACATTTTTAATTATATCAATTTTTATTCGGTTTGTCTATACTAACAATCAATTTTCCGAAAAATTTACAATTTGCATTAAAATTTTTATATTTTTTTCCGTTTCAGAAGCTCCAGAACGGAGCTTACGCTTTTGTCGTTTAATGTCAGACGGCGCACGGCTTCGGAAATATCCGTCAAATAGTGAGCGTCGCTGTTATATATGTATCGGTACCTTTCGTCGGCCGCCATATCGGGAGAAGCCCGCTTTGAAAGCTCCAGCGTGGAAAATTCCAGCTCCTCGGGAATAAAGCCCAAATTGGAGAGAATACTGTTGCTCGAACGGTCAATGTGCGCGGGGATGCAGACGCCGCCGCGCTCCTCCGTCAGCAGCTTTATTTTTTCTATCGGAAGGTCGGTCGCGTTTATCAGAAGCTTCTCGATTGTCCCGATTTGCTCGTCAACGCTGTTCATAATCCTCTGTTCGCCGAAAATTTCGGGGCGGTTTTTTATCGGCGGAAGATGGGCCTCCAAAATTTCGCCCATATCCAGCGCCGCCGCGACGTCGGGGAAAAGGCAGAGCAAATGCACCTCCTCGGCGCTTTCGGCTTCAATTGCCGGCACCACCGTCAGCCCCCATTCCTTTGCCGCCTCAACCACGGCGGGGACGTTTTTCGCCGTGTTATGGTCGGAAAGCGCGATTATGTCAAGACCGTTAAGCATTGCCATTGCCGCAATGCTGTGAGGCGTCATGTCGTCATCTCCGCAGGGGGAAAGGCAGGAGTGCATATGCAGGTCATAAGCGAGCCTTTCCATATTACACCAAATCCTTCAAACCGCACACAAGCTCAAAGGCCGTTTTTTCGCTGCTGTATATCGGAATCCCCTCCATGTCGGCTCTTTTCGCGGTATTTCCGTCGGGAGAAAGCCCCTCGGCGAGAATTATCATCGCCGCGTCCGTCAGACTGGCGACGGCAACAATGTTTATGTTTGTCTGGATTGTGACCCATGCGTTCCCGCTCTGAGCCTTCCCCATAACCAGGCTGAGCAAATCTCCGACGTAGCCGCCCGTCACTTCGCGGTCAATTCCGTCCTTACCGCATTTTAAAACCAAACAGAGCTTCTCGGCTATATCGTTTACCGTCATAATTTTTCATTCCTCATTTCCGATTCCTAATTGTTCATGGACGGAGGAAGCTTGCTTTCCAAATCCGCCATTTCGCGGGCAAGCTCGCTCACTCTTTCCCGCAGCTTGAATATGCAGTCGGTTTCGTTTGCTTTGCCGCGCACAATGTCCTCCGCCAGCTCGCGGCAGGTCGGCGCGCCGCAGGAGCCGCAGTCAAGCTGAGGCAGCCCCTCGAAAATTTCATTCATTCGTATAGCCTTCTGCATGGCTATGCTGAGATTATCGTCCAGAGGCGTAAAGGGCTTATAGTCGATTTTTTTGTTCCAGAACAGATGCATATAGTCCTCGACCTTGCCCTTTTTATCCTCAAGACCGCTTGAAATTCGCCTTATGCGCGAATTTGCCACAAAATTGTTTTCGACCGTAAGACAGCCGCCGACGCAGCCGCCGGTGCAGGCAAGAGTTTCGATGAAATCTATGCCCTTTATTTTTTCGTCCTCAAGCTGCTCAAGCACTTCGATTACATTTGCGATTCCGTCAACGGCAATGTAGCGTTCCAGCCCGAGAGCGTTGGCTTCTCCGCCGTGATTCGCCCAGCGGACGCCGCTCATTCCCGCCTCGCACAAATGCTCGACCTTTGTTATTTTGTCTATACTGTGCGCCAGCCGCATATATACGTCCTTTATGGAAATCGCGCCGTTGATGTTGGAGCGCTCCAGCGCAATCGGGCGCTTTATTGCCGTGACCTTCGCGGGACAGGGCGTTATGAAAAACACGCCTATATCCTCGTCGGGAAGTCCGGTTTTTTCGCGGGCTTCCTTCCGCGCCATTTCCGCCGCCGCCTCCATCGGGGAGGTCAGCGGAGCCACATGATCCGTAAGGTCGTGATATTTCACGGCTATCAGCCGCACCGTTGCGGGACAGGCCGAAGAAATGACCGGCTTTTTCAGCTTCCCGTTATCTATAAGCTCCCTCATTTTGGCGGTTATGACCTCAGCGCCGCGCGCAACCTCGAAAACATGGTCGAAGCCAAGCATTTTAAGCCCTGTCAGCACTATGTCAAAATCGTCCGCCTTGGAAAACTGACCGCAGAATGCCGGAGCCGGCAAAGCTATGTTATATTTGTAATTCCCCAACAGCTCAAAGCCGTCGGTTATAGCCTGTTTCGCGTGGTACTGACAGCGGCGGATACATTCTCCGCAGTCGATACAGCGCTCGCTTATTATTTTGGCTTTCCCCTGCTGAACCCGTATCGCCTGAGTCGGACAGTGGCGTATACAGGTGGTGCAGCCCTTGCACATCGCTTTGTTAAGGGTCACACTGTGAAATCTCTTTTCTTCCTCTCCCATTGCAAGCTCTCCCATTGCATAGACCTCCCGAAGGGCTGACTATGTTACATAAACGACCATATCGACGGTCGTTCCCTTTCCTATTTCAGTGGTTATTTTCATTTCGTCGGTGTATTTTTTCATGTTAGGCAGCCCCATTCCCGCGCCGAAGCCGAGCTCGCGCACCTGATGACTTGCCGTAGAAAAGCCCGCCTGCATAGCCTTGTCTATGTCGGGTATGCCGGGGCCGACGTCGGTATGTATCATTCTTATTTTTTCGGGGGATATTTCAACGTCAATAGTCCCGCCGTTGGCGTGAATAACCATATTTATTTCACATTCGTACATTGCGATTGCGACCTTGCGGATTACGTCGGGACTCATTCCGAGCTGCTTAAGAACCTTTTTGACCGCGCCGCTGGCTTCGCCGGCTACGGTGAAATCCGTTCCGTCAACATCGTAGTGCAGCTTCATCAACACATCGCTCATGCTTTTACGCTTCCTCCGACAAGGCCGGAGCTGTACAGCTTTCCGCAGGCGAGATACATAGGCAGCTCCGTTGTCATTATCACCATATCGCGGCTTTCGGCAAGGCTGATTACGTCGGAAGCGGGCTCCTTGCCGCGGATGAAAATAACCGCGTGAATATCCATCATTTCGGCGGTGCGGATAACCTGTCCGTTTACAAGTCCCGTAAGCAGCAGCGCCTGATCCTTCACAAAGGCAAGAACGTCACTCATAAGGTCGCTTCCGCAGGCGGAAAACACCTCGCGCTCCAGCTCGTCCTCTCCGGCAAGGACCTTTGCGTCAAGAACTTCCCTTATTTTGCTCAGCTTCATTGTGAACTCCTCCTTAAAAAATAAGTATCCATATAAATATTATACATAATTCTCGCTTATATTGCAAGCGTTTTTATTGTTTTTCCACAAAAAATTTCATTCCCGATAAAATTCCGCCGCCGCAAGCTCTGTCTCGGGCGGATATGACGGAGCGCCGCTCCTGTTTAAAAAAATTTTGCCGTTATGTATTGAATTTCTTTTGCAACTGTGGTAAAATAACCCTCGGAAACAATTCTTTACAAGCTTTCCGCACAATTTTTTCCGCACGGGAGGTACGCCGCATGAACATAATTATAGTCGGCGGCGGCAAGGTCGGCATGACGCTTGCCGCACAGCTTAATCGCGAAAATCATGAAATAACGCTTATCGACACCGACAGCCGTCACGTTGACGCCGCCGTTTCAACGTTGGACATACGCGGCGTTGTCGGCAACGGAACAAGCTACGCGACTCAGCTTGACGCCGGAATCGAAAACGCCGATTTGCTGATTGCCGTAACCGATTCGGACGAGACAAGCCTTCTAAGCTGTCTTGTCGCAAAAAAGGCGGGAAACTGCTGTACTATAGCCAGAGTGAGGGATCCCGTACACTACAACGAGATAGATTTCATCAAGGAAGAATTGGGACTTTCGATGGCGATAAATCCCGAAATTGCGGCGGCGGCCAATATTTACCGTCTTATCCAGATTCCGTCCGCCCTTGACGCCGACAACTTTGCCAAGGGCAGGGTGAATCTTCTGCGCCTTGAAATCCCCGAGGGTTCGGCGCTTGACGGACTGAAGCTTAACGAGGTTGAGCAAAAGGTGAAGGTCAGGCTTTTGGTCTGCGTCCTCGAAAGCGGAGAGGATATATTGATTCCCAACGGCGACACCCGCCTTAAGGCGGGCGACAAAATTTCCGTGATAATTCCGATAAGAGAGCTGCACATGACGCTGAACAAGATAGGCATAAAGGCAAAGCCGATAAAAAGCGTCATAATAGCCGGCGGCGGAAATATTTCTTATTATCTTGCGGAAATGCTCCTGCGCTCCGGCATAAGCGTGAAAATCCTCGAATTGAATCGCGCGCGCTGCGAGGAGCTGAGCGTGCTGCTGCCGGAAGCGATAATTATCAACGGCGACGCCACCGACCAGCAGCTTCTTATCGAGGAAGGGCTGAAGGATGCCGACGCGCTCGCTTCCCTGACGGGCATAGACGAGGAAAATATTTTGCTCTCGATGTATGCGAACAAGGTTTCCTCGGCGAAGTGCATAACAAAAATAAGCAAAATTTCCTTTGAGGAGGTTGTGCGCGAGCTTCCCATAGGCGTGGTAATCTGCCCCAAGATTATAACCTCTCAGATGATAATAAGCTACGTCCGCTCAATGCAAAATTCAATGGGAAGCAACGTGGAGATGCTCTATAAAATGATGGACGACAGGGTCGAGGCAATTCAATTCAAGGTCTCCGACGCGGCAAAGGGCTCCTTCCTCAACGTTCCGCTTGCGGAGCTGCGGCTGAAGCCCAATATCCTCATCTGTACGATAATCCGCGGCAAAAAAATAATCGCTCCGCGCGGACGCGACTTCATAAAGAACGGCGATACAGTCATTGTGGTTACGACCGACACGGGCTTTAAGGATTTAAACGACATTTTCGCTTAGAGCGGGGAGTGAGCATACGGTATGAATTTCGGAATAATCGGCTATATAATAGGATGCGTGGTGACAATCGAAAGCGCGGCAATGCTGCTGCCGTGGATTGTATCGCTGTTTTACGGGGAAGCATCCGGCACGATTTTTTTGCTGTGCGCCGCGGTATTCGGCTGCGTCGGCATTGCGCTGACACGCAGAAAGCCGAAAAGCACAACCTTTTTTGCCAGAGAGGGCTTTGTTGTGGTTTCGCTGTGCTGGCTGACGGTCAGCGTTATCGGAGCCGTCCCCTTTGTTGCCAGCGGAGAAATTCCGAATGTAATCGACGCTCTGTTTGAAATAGTATCCGGCTTCACAACCACGGGTTCAAGCATATTGACCGATGTTGAGGCCCTGTCGCACTGTATGCTTTTCTGGCGCAGCTTTTCGCACTGGATAGGCGGCATGGGAGTGCTGGTGTTCATGCTTGCGATACTTCCCATGGCGGGCGGGCAGAACATCTACATTATGAGAGCCGAAAGCACCGGGCCGTCGGTGGGCAAGCTGGCTCCGAAAATGCGCAAAACCGCCGCCATGCTCTATATAATTTACGCCGTACTCACGCTTATACATCTTATTCTGCTGCTGATAGGCCGCGTTCCGCTGTTCGACGCAATCTGCCTTTCCGTCGGCACTGCCGGCACGGGCGGCTTCGGCGTCCTTAACGACAGCTTCGCGAGCTATTCCGCCTTCGCCCAGAACGCGACCGCGATTTTCATGCTCCTTTTCGGAGTGAATTTCAATTTTTATTTTTACCTTATAACCCGACGTTTTAAGGAAGCCTTCTCAATGGAGGAGGTTCGCTGGTATTTCAGAATTTATATCGTCGCAAGCGCGGCGGTGTATCTTAATCTGATTCTTACGAAAACCGATTTCGGCGGACTGCGCGAGGTGCTGTTCCAGACCTCGTCCATCATGACAAGCACAGGCTTCGCTTCGGCGGATTTCAATCTTTGGCCCAATTTTTCCAAGGCGCTGCTCGTCATGCTTATGTTTACCGGAGCCTGCGCGGGCAGCACGGGCGGCGGAATGAAGGTTTCAAGGTTTGTGATTTACGCAAAGACCGTCGCCAAGGAAATACGTCTGCTCTCGCATCCCAGAAACGTAAAGGTGTTAAAATCCGACGGAAAACCCATCGACCATGACGTCATACGCATTGTAAACGTCTATCTGTGCGCGTTTATTTTCGTTTTCGCGGGCTCTCTGGCGTTGATTTTGCTGGACAATTTTGACCTTACGACGTCGTTTTCCGCCGTTGCCGCCACACTGAACAATATCGGCCCCGGATTGAACGCCGTCGGCCCGACGGGCAATTTTGCAGGCTTTTCGCCGCTGTCAAAGCTTGTGTTTATTTTTGATATGCTCGCCGGCAGACTGGAAATTTTCCCGCTACTGCTCTGCTTTTCGCCGAATACATGGCGGAAAAAATAAAAAATATCAATCGCAAGGAGCTGCGGAAAACGGAGACGTTTTCCGCAGCTCTTTTCCGTGACCGCGTATCAGACGCTCGAAAATATATTTTGTAACGATGAAAGATGAAAAAACGTAAAAACCGAACCGGCCTCCCGCGTCAGATTTTTGGTCTGACTTTTCGGGGCCGATTCGGTTATAGCCGGAGCTTTTTACATATTTGATTTATATTTACAGAACATACACCTTGCAGCTTCTTCTGCCAAATTCATAGCACTCTCCTTTAGTATTGAACAGGAGATCGACTCTGTTGCCCTTGATGGCTCCGCCGGTATCGGCGGCAACCGCGTAGCCGTAGCTCCAGCTTCCGTCCGAAGCCTCAACATAGACGCGGGAGCCGAGCGGGATAACCTTGGGGTCAACCGCAATTACGCCCTTTTGAAGCGGAACGCCCGTCGCGCTCTGACCGCCGTAGCCGCCGTTTTCCTCGGGAGAGGGGTCATATGCGGTGGCGATGCACTCAACCACATACTGATATTCAAAATCTCTTGCGTCGGAGCCTTCCTCGGTTCCGTACTCGATTATCTTATCCTGCGGGTCAACCACAACCTCGCTGGAGATGACGGTCTTGTCAACTTCGACGCCGTTTTCGTAGAGAACGGAGTATTTTAACGCCTTTATGCCGTCGTAGCCTTCCTGAACCGTTACGGTTTCGCCCTTCGCAAGATCCGCGTTGGCGATGCGGATTATATCCTGAGGAATTATTTCCGTTTCGGTTACGGTTGAAATGTAGGACATATTGCTGAGCTGAACCTCCATTGAGCCGTCAACCGCAAAAGCGGACGAGCTTGTAAGCATGGCGGCGGCGGAAATCACAGCGGCCCAGCGGCGGTTAGACAATATTTTTTTTACATATTTTCTGAAATTCATAGAATCACATTCCTTTCACATTTCAAAACGAAATGGGACTTTTTTTGATAACAATAAGCATTATATACAACTTTATTGCATTTGTCAAGACTTTTCAGCAAATTTGTCAAACTTTTGTAACAATTACTTAATTTCTGCCACTGCCTTTGTTGAATTTGAACATATATTCCGTCGAAAAAAGAAAAATAATGTGTATTTCTGCCCAAAACCACGTTCGTTATCAGAATATGCGTCCTGAAAATTTTTATTACGGAGCTGTAATTATTTTTAACAATTTCGAGCGGAAAAATAAGCCCGCGTGAAACATTTTCGGAAAATTTTTTGTAAAAAGTCCGTAAAGGAAGCGCCGATTCCCCGCGTCGGCGCCGATTGCGGCTCAGGATGGGGCTTAAAAGCCGCGGCGCTTGCAAATTTCATTTTTTTACACTTGATTTTTTTGTCGTTTTACATTACAATATAAATTAGGACATTATTTGAAAAGGATTGAAGCTGATGAAGAGGCTGCGGATTATGGGAATTGACCCCGGAATAGCGATTGTCGGGGTTGGGATAGTGGACAAGAACGCAAATTCTTATACTCCGGTGTTTTACGATGCCGTAACAACTCCGGCGCATACGCGGCTTGAGCTGAGGCTCATGGACATATATGACGCCATAGTCGGGATTATTGACAAATACAAACCGGACGCGGTCAGCGTTGAGGAGCTGTTTTTTAACAACAACGCGAAAACCGCCTTTGCCGTCGGACAGGCGAGGGGAATTATTCTGCTTGCCGCGGTCAAGGCCGGTGTGCCGATTTTCGAATATACGCCGATACAGGTCAAGCAAGCGCTGACAGGCTACGGCAGGGCGGACAAAAAACAGATTCAGCATATGATGAAGATCCTGCTCGGACTTGAGGATATTCCCAAGCCCGACGATGTTGCCGACGCTCTTGCGATTGCCGTATGCCACGGCAACAGCGTGCGCTTCAACAGTATTTCTGATGCTTACGGTGGAGGGATGTCGATATGATTTCGTATTTGAGCGGAAAAATCGCGCACAAGGAGACAGGCAGCCTTATAATTGACGTGGGCGGCGTGGGCTTCCGCGTGTTTATGCCGACGATAGATTTGGCTCTCGTCCCCGAGGAGGGACGCGAAGCGAAAATATATACTTATTTTCATGTCCGCGAGGACGCGATGGAGCTTTACGGCTTTTCGGACAAAAAAGGAATTGAGTATTTCAACAAGCTCCTCTCCGTCAACGGCGTGGGCTGCAAGGCGGCGCTGGCGATACTCAGCGCGCTGCCTCCGTCCGAGTTGGCGGCGGCGATTGTGAGCGGCGACGCAAAGGCAATTTCGCGGGCGCAGGGCGTCGGAGGGAAGATTGCGCAGAGAATTATCCTCGAACTCAGGGAAAAGGTCGGCATTCCCGACGCGGAAGCGTTCGGGGCGGCAAAGACTCCGGCCGCCGCCGCGGCGTCGGAGGACGTTAAGGCGATAAACGCGCTGATAGCTCTCGGCTGCTCTCCGAGCGAGGCTCAAAAAACCGTGGTTGGTATAAGCTCCGAGGGCAAGACCCTTGCGACGGAGGAAATAATTAAGGAAGCTTTAAGGAGAATGAGCAATGGAATTTGACGACCGAATCATTTCCGGACGGCAGCTCGGCGGCGACGATGAGCTGGAGTTCAGCATACGTCCAAAAACGATGGACGATTATATCGGGCAGGACAAGGTCAAGGAAGGACTGAAAATTTATATCAGCGCCGCCCTTGAAAGAAATGAAGCTCTTGACCACTGTCTGCTTTACGGGCCTCCCGGGCTGGGCAAAACCACGCTTGCCGGCATAATAGCCAACGAGCTGGGAGTGAATATTCGCGTAACCAGCGGCCCCGCAATCGAAAAGCCCATGGATTTGGCGGCAATACTTACGAATCTTGCCCCGCATGACGTGCTTTTTATAGATGAAATTCACCGCCTTTCAAGAAGCGTTGAGGAAATTTTATATCCCGCGATGGAGGATTTTTCGTTGGATATAATAATCGGAAAAGGGCCGAGCGCACAGTCGGTGCGGCTCAGCCTTTCGCCGTTCACTCTTGTGGGCGCGACGACGAGGGCGGGGCTGCTTTCCGCTCCGCTTCGCGACCGCTTCGGAGTTATTTCGAGACTGGAGCTTTACAACACAGAGGATTTGGTGACTATAGTGCGCAGAAGCGCGGGAATATTGGGCATAGAAATTGACGCGGGCGGCGCGGCGGAAATCGCGTCCCGTTCGCGAGGCACGCCCCGAATCGCCAACAGGCTGCTGCGCAGGGTGCGCGACTTCGCCCAGATTATGGCCGACGGACGGATAACAAAGGAAGCCGCCGACAAAGCTCTGAAAATGCTTGAAATTGATGAGCTGGGGCTTGACGCCGTTGACAAAAATATGATTCTTTCCATAATCCGCACCTTCGGCGGAGGTCCGGTCGGACTGGATACCCTTGCCGCCACAATCGGCGAGGACGCGTCCACAATCGAAGATGTGTACGAGCCGTATCTTATGCAGCTCGGCTTTCTCAGCCGTACTCCGCGCGGACGCTGCGCCACGAAAGCGGCGTATGAACACTATAAGCTTCCGTTTGACGACGGCGATAACGGACAGCTCAGGTGGTAGATTTTACAAAAATGTTACAATTGTTTAACAAATTGAAATAAAAAAAGGGATAAAATAATAAAGTGTCGAATTGAGGGTACAGAGGTGGTCTTATGAAAAAATTCAGACTTACGGCGTTTTTGATTTCCGCGCTGTTGCTTTTTCAGACGACGGCATACGGCGTTGAAATGAATTTGATATACGATGAAATATATCACTATTATAACGAGGACGACATTTACATCGAAATCAACGGGGAACAAATCGCAACGAAAGAAATGCCCCCCGTAATACTTATGGACAGGACGCTTGTACCCGTTCGGGAGGTTTTTGAAGCTATAGGCGCGCAGGTCAAATGGATAAACGAAACGGGGCAGACCTCGATTTCCTATAAGGGAACAGAGGTGCTTTTTACAATCGGCAGCCGCACCGTTTATATGGGAAGGGCGAAGATAACCATTCCCTCAACCGACCCCGCTCCGATGATTATCAACGACAAAACTATGGTGCCGGTGCGCATTGTGGCAAATCTCCTCGGCTTTGAGGTGGACTGGGACAACGACCGGCGCGTGGTTTCGCTTTACGAAAGCGCGGAGGGCATTGTCGGAAATGACTCCGAGGATAAAGCGGAGGAGGATAACGGCGAAGGCGGAGCGCAGACGCCCGCTTCCGACAGCGTTATAAGCAAAATAACATATGAATCGTCGGGGAAAACCGACCTCATATATCTGACATACAGCAAACCCGTTGAGCCCGACATTGCGCGCTATGACACTCCCGAACGCGTTGTGTTGGATTTCGACGGCTCTCAGCTCACAAGCGCGGCCATGAATTTGACGGTAAACGGAAGGGTTGTAAGCGACGTGCGCGGCGCAAACCATACGGATATGGCGCGCATAGTTTTGGACGTAAGCAGTCAGCCGAACATTGAAATATACAGAAGCGAGGACGGAATTGTAATTGCGGCAACCGCCGCGTCGGGAAAATATACGACAAAAATCGGCGACCTCGTGAACGGGGCGGTTTATGTTCCCTCGGACGGTGACGAAGAAGAAACCGCCGAAAACACATCAAACGGAACGGACAACGGCTCCGTGTCGCTTGACACAAGCGGCACCGTGGACACAACCGTGTCGAAAAATTTTGACTATAACGCGGTTGTAATCGATCCCGGCCACGGCGGAAGCGATCCCGGCGCTCTCGGCGAAGGAGTAAGGGAAAGCGCCGTAACCCTCGCAATATCCCTTCTTGTGAGGGACAAGCTTGAGGCGGACGGCATAACCGTTGTTATGACGCGTACGGACGACAACACCTATCCGACGCTGCAGGACAGAGTTGACATCGCAAGCCGCGAAACCAACGGCGGTATGCCGGCGGTGTTCGTCAGCATACACTGCAATTCGTTTGAAAATACAGAATCGAACGGCACGCAGGTTTACTATCATCCGGACTCAAAATACGGAACGATTTTGGCGCAGAATATATACAATTCAAATATTTCTCTCACTCCGCTTAAGCCCGGGCAGATTCATGACGGCTCTCATCTTTACGTAATCCGCAAAACAATCCAGCCCGCTGCCCTTGTGGAAACGGCGTTTATCAGCAACAGCAGCGACCGCGCATACCTCACAAGCTCCGCCGGTCAGGAGGCTCTTGCGCAGGGAATATACGAAGGAATTGTGGCTACAATTAAAACAATGAAGGCGGACAAGGGCATTTAAGGAAGTATTGCTCGGCAAAGGGTGGGCAAAGGGTGATAATATGAAAACAATCAAAGCATCGGCGGTTTTGCTTGCCGCGATGTTGTTTATTCAGGCGACGGCATACGGCGTCGAAATGAATCTGATTTACGACGAAATATACCATTACTATAACGAAGACGATATTTACGTTGAAGTAAACGGAGAACGAATCAAAACGAAGGAAATGCCCCCGATAATACTTATGGACAGAACTCTTGTACCCGTTCGCGAGGTTTTTGAAGCCGTCGGAGCGCAGGTCAAATGGATAAACGAAACGGCTCAGACTTCCATTTCCTATAAGGGAACGGAGATAATTTTTACGGCGGGAAGCCGCGTAATTTACATGGGAAGAGCGAAAATAACCATTCCCTCAACCGACCCCGCGCCGATGATTATCAATGACAAAACGATGGTGCCTGTACGCGTTGCGGCGAATCTTCTCGGCTTTGAGGTTGACTGGGACAATGACAGGCGCGTGGTTTCGCTTTACGAAAGCACGGAGGGCATTGCCGAGAACGGGAGTACGGCTTCCGAAGCCGCGGACAGCGGCTATGTGTCGCTTGACACCGTAGGAACCGTGGATACAACACTGACAAAGAATTTTGATTATGCCGCGGTTGTGCTTGACTCCGGACACGGCGGAACCGATTCCGGCAACGTCAGCGGCAAAGCCGATGAGAGCGAAATCAACCTTGCTATAGCTCTTTTGGTCAAAAGCAAGCTTGAGGCGGACGGAATAAACGTGATAATGACCCGCAGCGACAATAAAACCACTCTCTCGAATCAGGAAAGAGTGGATATCGCAAGCCGAAAAACCGATAACGGAATACCGGCAATATTTGTAAGCATACATTGTAATTCGTTTGAAAATCCCGAAACGAACGGAACGCAGGTTTATTATGACCCCGATTCAAAATACGGAACGATTTTGGCGCAGAATATCTATAATTCGACGGTTTCCTCAACCGACCTCGGCGCGGCGCAGATTCATGACGGCTCGCTTCTTTATGTCGTGAGCAAAACGGCTCAGCCCGCCGCCCTTGTCGAAACCGGCTTTTTGAGCAATGAATCCGACCGCGGATACCTTATGAGTTCCGAAGGCAGGGAAGCTATGGCGGAGGGAATTTACAGGGGAATCATGGCTACCCTCAAAGCAATGAAGCAATAATACAGGCGGACGGGAAAGGACTGTCGCCGTCCCTCTTTGCCGCAATTTCCGCAGCAGCCGCGGAAATTGCGGCAAATTTTTTGTTCTCCGTTACAATTCCTTATCGACATACTCCGTTGCTGTACGCTCGGCGCGGCATTTTCCGAAGCTTATTTCGGTAACGAGCTTTTCAAATTCGCCGCATTTAGCCTTTTCGACGCAGACCGTAAGCTCAACCGAGTCGGAAAAAACAGTGCCGCGCAATATATATCCGCCGTTTACGACGGCGTATTGCAGCTTCCCGTATGAGGAGTAGTCGGTTTTAACGGAATAAACGTCGCAGAGCAGCTTTTCCACGCGCTCCGCCGCGTCAATGCCGAGCCGCGCGCTTTTGCCGTAGGCGCGGACAAGCCCGCCCGTACCGAGAAGCGTCCCGCCGAAATATCTCGTAACCACGACAGCCGCGTCGGTCAGTTCCTCTCCGCGCAGAGCCTCCAAAACGGGAAGACCTGCCGTGCCTGCGGGTTCGCCGTCGTCGCTGTAGCGCATGATGTTGTTTTCGCGGAGAATATACGCATAGACATTGTGCGTCGCTTCGCGGTGCTCCGCGCGCACGGCATTTATAAAGCCTATCGCCTCGTCCTCGGTTTTTACGGGACGGCAGTGACCGATAAAGCGGCTTCGCTTTTCGGTCGTTTCCGCGAAGGCGTATTTTTTTACGGTTTTATAGCTTTCGTTCATATGTCCGCCTCATACCTTTTAAGCCTTGAATACAGCGCTTCGTCGGCTGTAAGCGTGATTTTTATGCCGTCCGCGCCGTAGCTCTCGGAAAGAATGACCTCGCTGTCGTGCAGCCTTGCCGCCGTACCGCTGTCGGAGTACGGGACAAGCACGGTCATTTTTCGCTTTTTCCCCGGCAAAGCGTCCTCCAGAATCGACATAAGCTCATCAATTCCTTCGCCTGTTTCCGCGCTGACAACGGCGTAGTCCGTATATTCCCCGTTCGGACGCGGCGAAAGCGGCGGCGCAATATCGCACTTGTTGAACACCGCGATAATGCGCCGCGCCTTGCAGTTAAGCTCCTTCAAAAGCTCGTCCGTCACGCGGATGTGAGTTTGCATTTCCGGATCCGCCGAGTCGATGACGTGAAGCAGAACATCCGCTTCGCACGCCTCCTCGAGAGTGGAACGAAACGCCTTTATAAGATGATGGGGAAGCTTGCGTATGAAGCCGACGGTGTCAATCATGACCGCATTCCGCCCGTCCGGCAGCTCAAGAGAGCGTACAGTCGGGTCAAGGGTCGCGAAAAGCATATTTTCGGCAAAAATATCGCTGCTTGTGATACGATTCATAAGGCTGCTTTTTCCGGCATTGGTATAACCGACCAGCGCCGCCGTCGCGACGCCGTCCTTGCTGCGGCGCGAACGCAGAAGACCGCGGTGCTTTTCAACCTCGCCAAGCTCATTCTCAAGTGACGCTATTCGTCGGTAAATGTGGCGGCGGTCGCTTTCCAGCTTGGTTTCGCCGGGGCCTCTCGTTCCGATGCCGCCGCCGAGACGGCTGAGCTGATTTCCGATTCCGGAAAGTCTCGGCAGATTATACCGAAGCTGCGCTAACTCAACCTGCAGCTTGCCCTCTCGTGACCTCGCCCGACCCGCGAATATATCCAAAATCAATGTGCTTCTGTCAATTGCTCTTATACCGACGGCTTCCTCTATATTCCTTATCTGGCTGCCGGTCAGCTCGTCGTCAAATATCAGCAGCGTGGCGTCGAGACTTGCCGCGGCGGTCTTCAGCTCCTGAAGCTTGCCCTCGCCGAAATATGCCGCGCCGTCGGGTTTTTCGCGGTTCTGCACCATTACCGCGACAACGGCCGCTCCCGCTGTCTGCGCCAGCTCGCAAAGCTCGTTCATGGTTTCCTCCGTCGTGTCCGACAAAATATCGAGGCTGCCCGTGTGTACGCCGCAGAGTATCGCGCGCTCGGTTTCCTTTTCGACTGTCATAGCGATTCCTCCAATCATAATTTTATTTTACCAGAAGCCGCGCGGAATATCAAGTGCATATTGGGGAAAAATAAAAAAGGAAGGAGAATCGCAATGACAAAGCGGACTTTACTTTTTTGCGCGGCGGGTTTATTATGCCTTGTGACGGGCGTACCCGTTGCGGGCGCCGCGTTTGCGGCCGCGGCGGCTTTTGTGTCGCTTCCGAAGCTTCCTCCGTGCGGGTGGTATGTTGTCGTACTCGGCGCTCTTGCCGCCGACATATGCGCCATGCTTACGGGAGAAAGTCCCGCCGTGTTCTGGACGCTGCTGCTGACGGCCGGAGTCGCGCTGTCGCTTGTCAGTCTGCCGCGCTGCGTAATACTGTTTGCGGCGGCATGGCTTATGCTGCGCCTGAATGTGGCTCCGGAAATTTATGCCGCGGCATTTATAAGCGTGATTTTGAACTCAATTTTACGCTTTACTTATCAAAAAAGCTGTGATATAATAAGTATATGATAGTGTTTATTACACAATAAACATACGAAAGGAACACATGAAATGGCTAAAAAAACCTACGGCAACGAAAGCATAACCATGCTCAAAGGGCCCGAAAAGGTGCGTAAGCGCCCCGGAGTAATCTTCGGCAGCGACGGACTTGAGGGCTGCGAACACAGCGTTTTTGAAATTATAAGCAACTCCATCGACGAAGCAAAGGAGGGTCACGGCAGCGTGATTGAGGTCACGCGATATGCCGATTGCTCGATTGAGGTCAGGGACTACGGGCGCGGTTGCCCCGTGGAATGGAATCCTCGTGAAAATAGATATAATTGGGAGCTGGTTTTTTGCGAAATGTATGCCGGCGGGAAGTACGACAAGGGGGAAGACGAAAGCTACCTTTATTCTCTCGGACTGAACGGGCTGGGGCTTTGCGCAACCCAGTACGCGTCGGAGTATATGGACGTGACGGTTTGCCGTGACGGTTACGAATATAAGCTTTATTTCGAGAAGGGAGAAAACGTCGGCGGACTTTATAAAGAAGAAAAAAAATACCGCCGCACGGGAACGACCATAAAATGGCGTCCCGATCTTGATGTTTTCACCGACATCGACATTCCGCTCGACTTTTTCCGCGAAAGTCTGAAAAGGCAGGCGGTAATAAACGCGGGACTTACCTTCAAGCTCGCATACCACAGCGACGAGGGGGTGCAGCGCTTTGAATACTGCTACGAGGGCGGGATTGTGGATTACATAAACGAGCTTTGCCCCGAAAAAAGACTTAATGAGCCGACCTTTTTCAGCGGGGAGCGCACGGGACGCGACAGAGCCGATATGAACGACTACAAGGTGAAAATCAGCTTTGCGTTCGCGTTTTCCAATGACTTTCACCAAATCGAATATTATCACAACAGCAGCTATCTCGAATACGGCGGCGCGCCCGAAAGAGCGGCAAAAAGCGCGTTTGTCGCCGCGATTGACGGCTATCTGAAGCAAAACGGAAAATACTCGAAAAACGAAAGCAAGATAACATGGAACGATGTGACCGACAGTCTTATCCTTGTCACAAACTGCTTTTCCACCGTTGTGAGCTACGAGAACCAGACGAAGAAAAGCATAACCAACAAATTCATTCAGGAGGCTATGACGGAATTTATCCGCCATCAGCTTGAGGCCTATTTCATTGAAAACATTCCCGAAGCGGCGCGTATCTGCGAACAGGTTTTGCTGAACAAGCGCAGCCGTGAAACCGCCGAAAAAGCCCGTACAAACGCGAAAAAGAAGCTCAGCGTAAATGTGGACGCCACAAACCGTGTCAAAAAATTTGTGGACTGCCGCAGCAAGGATGTAAATGAGCGCGAGCTTTATATTGTTGAGGGCGACAGCGCGAAAGGAAGCGTAATCATGGGGCGCAACGCCGCGTTTCAGGCGGTCATGCCGATACGCGGAAAAATTCTGAATTGCTATAAAGCGGATTTCGACAAAATCTTCGCCAGCCCGATTATAACGGATCTGCTGAAGGTTCTCGGCTGCGGCGTTGAAACAAAAACGAAGTACAACAAGGAATTTGCCGATTTTGATCTTTCCGCTCTGCGCTGGAATAAGATTATAATCTGTACCGACGCGGATGTTGACGGGTATCATATCCGCACCCTTGTTCTTACGATGCTTTATACCTTGACGCCCACGCTCATAAACGAGGGGAAGGTTTTCATCGCGGAGTCGCCGCTGTTTGAAATAAACCATAAAAAAGACACCTATTTCGCCTACAACGAACGCGAAAAGGCGGAAATTCTGGCAAAGCTCCCAGACAAGGGCGTTGACATACAGCGCAGCAAGGGCTTGGGCGAAAATGAACCGGAGATGATGAGCCGCACCACAATGAATCCCGAAACGCGCCGCCTTATTCAGGTTATGCCCGAGGACGCAAAGGCGACCGCCGATATGCTGGAGCTGCTGCTCGGCGACAATCTTGCGGGAAGGAAGGAATTTATCGCCGAAAACGGAAGCCGATATATAGATTTGACAGAGGTGTCATGACATATAAAAATAAAAAAGGTGCGAATCCGAGGGTTCGCACCTTTTGATCGACGGCTCATGCTTTGGGAATCGCCCGAATCCCGATTTGCGGCGAGGCGCCGATTTTTTATGCTCAGTTAATCTTTGAAGAGGTGTCCTCTCCGAGCGTCAGGTTTACGGACATGGTTTCGCCGTTGCGGTCAAAGGTTAGGACTATAACGTCTCCGGCGGAATGACGGTCGCGGATTTCATTCAGCTCGGACGAGGTTGTTACCTCCTGCCCGTCAATGGAGAGAATTATGTCGCCGCGCTGGATTCCGGCCGCTTCCGCGGCGCTGCCGCTTGTTACGCCCATAACATACAGACCGTGGTCAACGGGAAGATTGTTGTAGTAAGCAATGCTTTCGGTTATTTGCTGAACGGTTACGCCGATGAGCGGACGTCCCGTAACATAGCCGTAGGTTATAAGGTCGCTTACTATGGGCTTAACCTCGTTTATGGGAATCGCGAAGCCGAGTCCCTCGGTTGAGCCGGAGGCAATCTTGACGCTGTTTATTCCGATAACCTCTCCGTATTTGTTAATGAGCGCGCCGCCGCTGTTGCCGCTGTTGATCGCCGCGTCTGTCTGGAGAAGAATCATGTCGCGGTTATCAACCTTGACGGTTCTGTTCTTGCCGCTGATAATGCCGGAGGTTACCGTACCGAAAAGCTCGTCGCCGAGGGGATTGCCGATCGCGACCGCAAGCTCGCCGACCTCAACGCTGTCGCTGTCGCCGAGAACCGCAACCTTCAGGGTGTCGGTGGGTTCGATTTTGATTACGGCAATGTCCGCCTGCTCGTCGCCGCCCACAAGCACGGCGGCGCATTGGTCGCCGTCGTTGAATTTGACGGTTATTGCCGACGCGCTTTCAATGACATGATAATTCGTCACGATATAACCCTCGTCGCTTATCACAATTCCGCTTCCGCTTGAGGTTCCCTGCTGTGTACCGAAAATGCTCTGGTATGAAACGGTGCAGGAAATTCCGACAACCGCCGGACCGACGGTCTGAGCAATTTCCTCAACGCTCAGTTCGCGGGAGGAATCGGCAACGACGGTGCTGACCGTTGTCGCGTTGGCGTCGGAGGAGGGCTTCCTGCCGGATTCGTATATCGTAACATTGTTATTCTTTGGGAAAATATAGGAAAAGCCCATAACGGCGGCTGTGGAAATCATGCTTCCGATGATCGCTCCGCAGATTACGCCGATTACCGTACGGCTTTTTCCGCTTTTCTTTTTTTCGCTTTTCGGCTTGAGGACGCTTTCCGTATAGACGGGACGTGTCTGTCGGTCAAAGTCCTGCTGATCGTCTTCGTTCCAGTTGAACTCATTATAATCTGTCATAAAAACCATTCCTTTCTGTTTATCTGGGATTATTATAAAACGCAATTGTGACATGAATATGAACTGGATTTTAAGCTTCCTTTAAAGAACTGTTCTTGGAATTTGTTTTGACGTTTACCTTGTCGAGCGTAAAGGTGAAGCGCGTAAATTCGCCCTCCTTGCTTTCCGCCCAGATGCGGTTGCCGTGCTGATTCATTATGGTTTTTACAAGATAAAGACCCAGCCCGACACCGCGCTTGTCCATGCTGCGGCTTTTGTCGGTTTTATAAAAGCGATCCCATATATGGGCGAGATCCTTTTCGCTTATTCCGTCGCCGGAATTTTCGATTGAAACCTCGACCTTCTGCCCTTTGACGGCGCTTTTTATTTTTATCGTGCCGTTTTCGGGAACGAATTTTATCGCGTTGTCCATAAGATTCACAATCACGCGGTAAATTGAGTCTTCGTCGCCGTAGGCGTAGGTCTGCTCATACATAAATTCCGCTTCCACATTGACTTTTTTGTCGGTTATCGCCTGTTCGTAGCTTATGATTCCCTTCCGTATAAGCTCGTTGATGTCCAAGGGCTTCATTACAAGCTTGATTTTGCCGCTCTCAAGACGGCTTGTTTCAAGAAGCTCGGTTACAAGGCGGCTCAGACGCTGGGTTTCGCTTAAAACTATGCCGAGATATTTTGTTCTGTCCTCCTCGGCAATGGTGCCGTCCATTATACCCTCGACAAAGCCGCTGATTATTGTCATCGGCGTTCTCAGCTCATGAGAGACGTTGCTTATAAAGCTGCTGCGCGTTTCGTCAATTTCCCGAAGCGAATCCGTCATGGAGTTGAAGCTGGCGATAAGCTCGCCCAGCTCGCCCGACGACGGAGCGACCTTTTTTGTAAAATCGCCCGCCGCAACTGCTTTCGCGGCAGCGTTCAAGCGGCTTATCGGACGGGAAATCCGCCTTGATATTACATAGCAGAACAGGAACGCAACCAGGATTGCCGCGAGCTGCGCAAGCACAAATATGCTCATAAGGTTGTTGCGTAATCTGCGTATCTGCGGCATTGGCTTACTTACGGCAACCGCGCCCCATATAACCTCCTTGCCGTCCGTTTCGATGACCACGGGAACCACCGCGAGAAGGGAATCGGTCATATACTCGCTGCCGCTTTTGCCGTAAACAGCCTCGCTTACGCTTTCGCCCTTAAGCGCTCTTTTGACGTATTTTTCATCTATTGCCGGCGTGCTGCCGTCGTTATAGGAGGAACCCCCGTCCGCCGCCGTCGCGACAACCTCGGAATCGGAATCCATGATGATAATCGAACAGCCCGTATACCGGCTCTGATTGTAAATGTATTTTTGAAATATATTCTGTATGGTGTCGTTTTCTTCGTATACAAGCTGCTGTGTAAACTCGGAAATATGCTCCGCAATAGTGGTAAGCTCGCTGAGCTGGTTTTCGTCGATATATTCCGCAAGCTGGCTGTACATCAGCACGGTTGTGAGAATAAAGGATACGAAAATTATCGCTACGGTCATGAGGAAAATTTTCCCGAACAGGGTTTTAGCCAACGGAGTTCACCTCTGGAGTTTTAACCTCGAACTTATAGCCCACTCCCCAGACGGTCTTGAGGCTCCAACTGTCGCTGTAGCCTTCCATTTTTTCGCGAAGACGCTTGACGTGGACGTCAACCGTGCGCGAATCGCCGTAGTAATCGAAGCCCCATACGTCCTCCAGAAGCTGTTCGCGAGTGAATACGCGGTTTGGGTGACTGGCAAGGAAGTACAGCAGCTCCAGCTCCTTGGGGGGAATGTCGTAGGATTTGTCGCCGAGGGTAAGCTCATAGTTTGTGAGATTTATAACGATGTTCGGATAGCGGATGATTTTTTCCTCGCTGTCATCGGTCTTGGGTTCGCTTCTGCGCAGAACCGCCTTCACGCGCGCCACAAGCTCCTTGCCCTCGAATGGCTTGACAATGTAATCGTCCGCGCCAAGCTCCAGTCCCAGAACCTTGTCGAAGGTTTCGCCCTTCGCCGTAAGCATTATTATGGGAATATCGCTTGTTTTGCGTATTTCGCGGCAAACCGTCATGCCGTCGATTTTCGGCATCATGATGTCCAGAATCGCCATGTCGGGCGCTTCCTTTTCAAACGCCTCGAGAGCCGCCTCTCCGTTGTTGCAGACAACCGTTTCGTAGCCCTCCTTTTTTAAATACAGGCGCACAAGCTCGCAGATGTTGGCGTCGTCGTCAACTATGAGAATTTTTTGTGCCTTTTTCAATTTGACTCTCTCCTTTACAAGTTGTTTTTTGCGGCGAAATTTGTTGTACATGATTATTATAACACAAAAAAACTCTTGTGTAAATCTAAAATTTATGATATAATGCATTATCATATTAGCTTAATATAATATTTACCTTGTTAATATTTTGTAAACATTTGTTTAATTTTGGAGGCTTCACAGATGAAATTGGGAATTGTAGGGCTGCCCAACGTGGGCAAAAGCACATTGTTCAACGCGATAACCCAAGCCGGAGCGGAAAGCGCAAACTATCCGTTCTGCACAATCGAGCCGAATGTCGGAGTGGTATCCGTCCCCGACGAAAGGCTGGACGTTCTGACAAAAATGTATAATCCCGCGAAGGTAACTCCCGCAATTGTGGAATTTGTGGATATTGCGGGGCTTGTGAAGGGCGCGAGCCGAGGAGAGGGACTGGGGAATAAATTTCTCTCCCACATACGCGAGGTGGACGCGATTGTACACGTCGTCCGCTGCTTTGACGACAGCAACATAGTCCATGTTGACGGCAGCGTTGACCCCGCCCGCGACATCGAAACCATTGAGCTGGAGCTTATTTTCGCCGATTTGGAGAGCGTCGAAAAGCGCATCGAGCGCGTCGGGAAGGCAATGAAGTCGGGCGATAAAAAATATATCGCCGAGGCGGAGCTTTGGAAGCGGGTAAAGGAAGCTCTCGAGGCGGGAAAGCCCGCGCGAAGCCTTGCATATACCGAAGAGGAGGAAGCCGTTGTCCGCGAGCTTTCGCTGCTGACGATGAAGCCCGTGCTTTACGCCGCGAACGTTGCCGAGGACGATTTCGCCAAGGGCGTCGAAAACAACCCCTATGTTCGCGTAGTGGAGGAAATTGCCGCCGCCGAGGGAGCGGAGGTTTTGCCGATTTCGGCTAAAATAGAGGAAGAAATAAGCGGTCTTGAAGCCGAAGAAAAGCAGCTTTTTCTGGCGGAAATGGGGCTTGAGGAATCGGGGCTTGACAGGCTTGTTAAAAAGAGCTACAAGCTTCTCGGACTTATAAGCTATCTTACCGCGGGCGAGCCTGAGGTTCGCGCGTGGACGATAACCGCCGGAACAAAGGCTCCCCAGGCGGCGGGGAAAATTCACAGCGACTTTGAGCGCGGCTTTATCCGCGCCGAGGTTGTATCATATGACGATCTCATTGCCTGCGGCTCCATGACGGCGGCGAAGGAAAAGGGTCTTGTGCGCAGCGAGGGAAAGGAATACGTTATGAAGGACGGAGACATTGTGCTGTTTAGGTTTAACGTCTGAGTAACGCAATTCCTTTCGGCTTCATACTATGTTATCGGAATGAAGCATAAGGAATGTTGCCGATGAAGGAAATATTTCTGTCCGACGCTCCGATAGGCTCCCGCTGTACGGTAGTCCGTTCGGACGGACGCGCCGCGATGAAACGGCGGCTCATGGATCTCGGCTTGGTCGAGGGAACGGAGGTTTCGCCTCTTTTTGAAGGCATATTCGGAAATCCTCGCGCATACAGCATTCGCGGAGCGGTGATAGCGCTTCGCCGCGAGGATACGGATAGGATAAGCGTAACCGTGCGGATAAAATAAGGGAGCCGCGGAAGCGGCTCCCTGTACACCGACAAAGCCGGAGTGCGGCTTGTCGGCGGCATAAGCTCCGATAGCTCTTGCGGCGGAGCTTTATTTTTATGAAACGGAAGCGGAAGCTTCCAGTATGGGCTTTAAAAACCGGCCGGTATACGAGCGTTCGCAGCGGGCGACTTCCTCCGGCGTGCCGACGGCGACAACCTCTCCGCCCGCGTTTCCGCCTTCGGGACCGAGGTCGATTATATAGTCGGCGGTTTTGATTACGTCAAGATTGTGTTCTATGACGAGGACGGTGTTCCCCATATCCACAAGGCTCTGAAGCACGTCAATGAGCTTGTGTACGTCGGCGGTGTGCAGTCCGGTCGTCGGTTCGTCGAGAATATAGATTGTCCGTCCCGTGCTGCGGCGGCTCAATTCGGTCGCAAGCTTGACGCGCTGCGCCTCGCCGCCCGAAAGCGTCGTTGAGGACTGACCGAGCTTGATATAGCCCAGTCCGACATCGTAAAGCGTTTGTATTTTCCGCTTTATCTTGGGAATGCTGTCAAAAAACTCCAATGCCTCGTCAACCGTCATGTCAAGCACGTCGGCGATGTTCTTGTCCTTGAATTTCACTTCCAGCGTTTCGCGGTTGTAGCGTTTGCCCTTGCATACCTCACAGGGAACGTAAACGTCGGGGAGAAAGTTCATTTCTATTTTTATTATTCCGTCGCCGGAGCAGGCTTCGCAGCGTCCGCCGCGGACGTTGAAGCTGAACCTCCCCGCGCCGTAGCCGCGCGCCTTCGCTTCCGCCGTGGCGGAAAAAAGCTCCCGAATCTCGTTGAAAACCCCGGTGTATGTCGCGGGATTTGAACGCGGAGTGCGTCCTATCGGCGACTGGTCGATGTTTATCACCTTGTCAAGCAGCTCGATTCCCTCAATTCCTTTGTGCTTTCCGGGAATGGCGTGACTGTGGTTAAGCTCATAGCTGAGCCGCTTATTTATGATTTCGTTCACAAGCGAGCTTTTGCCGCTGCCGGAAACACCCGTTACGCAAACAAACTGACCGAGCGGAATATCCACATTTATGGATTTAAGATTGTTTTCCGCCGCGCCGATGACACGGAGAAACCGGCCGTCGGGCTTGCGGCGCTTTTCGGGAACGGAAATTCGTTTCCTGCCGCTGAGATAATCGCCCGTCACGGAGCGTGGGCAGTTCTTTATATCCTCCGGCGTGCCGACGGCAATGATTTCTCCGCCGTGTACTCCTGCTCCGGGCCCGACATCCACAATATAATCGGCGGCATACATTGTGTCCTCGTCGTGTTCAACGACTATAAGAGTGTTTCCAAGGTCGCGCAGCCGCTTCAGCGACGCCAGCAGCTTTTCGTTGTCGCGCTGGTGCAGCCCTATGCTCGGCTCGTCCAAAATATACAAAACTCCGACAAGTCCCGAGCCTATTTGAGTAGCAAGGCGTATCCTCTGCGCTTCGCCGCCCGAAAGCGTACCCGCGGAGCGTGAAAGCGTGAGATATTCCAGCCCGACATTTTTCAAAAACAACAGCCTTGCGTCTATTTCCTTAAGAATTTGCGCGGCAATCGCCGCATCCTTTCCTTCGAGCTTTAAATTGCGGAAAAATTCAATTTCGTCCGTGATGGGCATTGAGCAGACCTCGTCGATGTTTTTTCCGCCGACGGTCACCGCAAGCATTTCCTTGCGCAGCCGCTTCCCCTTGCAGGCGTTGCAGGGAATTTCACGCATGAGCGATTCGATGTCCGCCTTTGCCCAGTCGCTGTCGGTGCTGCTGTAGCGGCGCTGAAGGTTATGAACAAGCCCCTCGAAGGGGAGATTGTAGCGCACGACCCCGCCGCTTCGTTTAAATTCCACATCCAGCTTTTCGCCCTTTGTACCGTAAAGAATTATGTCAACTATTTCCTTCGGCAGCTTTTTTACGGGGGTGTTCAGGCTGAAATTGTATTTTTTCGCCAACGCCTTATAGTAGCCGTTCGCCATGCTGTCTTCCTTGTCGGGCGCACGCCAGCCGCTGACGGAAAAAGCGCCCTCCAGAATCGAAAGCTCGTCGCTGACAAGCACCAGCTCGGGGTCGATTTGCTTTATAACTCCCAGACCGCCGCACGAAGGGCAGGCTCCGAACGGGCTGTTGAAGGAAAAGCTTCGCGGAGAAAGCTCCTCTATGCTTATGCCGCAGTCGTCGCAAGCGTAATTTTGCGAAAAGGTCAGCTCCTCGTCGCCGTTTAAGATTTTTACAACTCCTCCGCCGAGGTGCAAGGCAAGCTCAAGCGAGTCGGCAAGGCGTTTTCTTATGCCGTCGCGGATGACAAGGCGGTCGATTACTATTTCTATATTGTGCTTTTTGTTTTTTTCAAGCGAAATTTCCTCGGTAAGCTCATAAAGGCTTCCGTCAACACGGACGCGGGCAAAGCCGCTCTTTTTGGCGTTCTCGAAAATTTTGGAATGTTCGCCCTTCTTTGCGCGAACAACGGGAGCCATAACATGGAGACGGCTGCCGTCGGGAAGCGTCAGTATGCGGTCGATTATCTGATCCAGCGATTGCTTTCTTATTTCCTTTCCGCAGTTCGGGCAGTGAGGAACGCCTATACGCGCGAAAAGAAGACGGAGATAGTCGTAGATTTCGGTTGCCGTTCCGACGGTTGAACGCGGATTTTTGCTTGTGGTTTTCTGGTCAATGCTTATTGCCGGACTAAGACCCTCGATACAGTCAACGTCGGGCTTTTCCATCTGACCGAGAAACATACGGGCATAAGCGGAAAGCGATTCGACGTAGCGCCGCTGCCCCTCGGCGTATATGGTGTCAAAGGCGAGCGAGGTTTTGCCGCTGCCGGAAACACCCGTAAATACAATCAGCTTGTCGCGCGGAAGCTCCAGACTGACGTTTTTGAGATTGTTTTTCCTTGCGCCGCGTATTATTATTTTATTTTCCTTCATTCCCGATTTTTCACTCCCGATTGTCTTTTTTCAGTCTCTTTATCCTGTCCCTCAGCTTCGCCGCGTCCTCGAAGCGCAGCTCCTGCGCGGCAAGCCGCATTTCGTCGGTCAGCTTCGCAATCAGGGCCGTCATGTCGGCGTTTTCGGACTTTTCGTCCCCGTCGGGCTTTACGGCGGCAATAACGTCGCTGACCGCCTTTTTTATTCCCTTCGGCGTTATGCCGTGGTCAATATTGTAGCGATTCTGTATTTCGCGGCGGCGGTTTGTTTCGCTTATGGCGCGTCTCATCGAATCGGTTTCGGCGTCGGCGTACATTATGACCTTGCCGTTGACGTTCCTTGCCGCTCTGCCTATGGTCTGGACAAGGGAGGTTTCGCTTCTGAGAAAGCCCTCCTTGTCGGCGTCGAGAATTGCAACAAGCGATACCTCCGGAAGATCAAGCCCTTCGCGCAGCAGATTTATTCCGACAAGCACATCGAAAACTCCCAATCTCAGGTCGCGCACAATTTCCATGCGCTCCAGAGTTTCCACGTCGGAGTGCATATATTTCACGTTCACGCCCATTGTGCGGAGATAGTCCGTCAAATCCTCCGCCATTTTTTTTGTGAGCGTCGTAACAAGAACTCTCTCTTTTTTTTCGGCGCGAATATTTATTTCGTTCAGCAAATCGTCAATTTGACCCTTGACGGGGCGCACGATGACTTCGGGATCGAGCAGACCGGTCGGGCGGATTATCTGCTCGGCGGTGTTTTTCGCAAGCCCGCGTTCGTATTCCGCGGGGGTGGCGCTGACATATATTGCCTGATTGATATGCTTTTCGAATTCCTCGAAGGAGAGAGGGCGGTTATCCAGCGCGGAAGGGAGACGGAAGCCGTACTCCACAAGATTGAGCTTGCGGCTTCTGTCGCCGGCGTACATGGCGCGGAGCTGCGGAATTGTGACGTGGCTTTCATCCACCACCAAAAGAAAATCGTCGGGGAAATAGTCCAGCAGTGTATAAGGCGGACTTCCGGCGGCACGACCGCTGATGTGGCGGGAATAGTTTTCGATTCCGCTGCAATAGCCGACCTCGCGCATCATTTCTATGTCATAGTTTGTCCGTTCCTCAAGCCGTTGAGCCTCCACAAGCCTGTTCGCCGCCTTCAGCTCGGCAAGCCGCTGCTCCAGCTCTTCCTTTATTCCGTCAACCGCGGCTTCGAGCTTTTCTTTTGTCGTCGCATAGTGGGAGGCGGGGAAGATGGCAATGTGGTTCCTTACGCCCAAAACCTCGCCCGTAAGAGTATCAATTTCGCTGATACGGTCAATCTCGTCGCCGAAAAATTCTATCCTTACGGCATTTTCCGCGCTGCTGGCGGGAATTACTTCCAAAATGTCGCCGTGTACGCGGAATTTTCCGCGCACGAAGTTTATGTCGTTGCGCTGATACTGCATTTCGATGAGCTTGGAAATTACGGAATCCCTGTCCTTGACCATACCGGGGCGCAGCGACAGCACCATTGAGCGGTAGTCGTTCGGGTCGCCCAGACCGTAAATACAGCTCACCGACGCAACCACAATCACGTCGCGCCTCTCAAACAGCGCGCTTGTGGCGCTGTGGCGGAGCTTGTCTATGTCGTCGTTGGTCTGGGCGTCCTTTTCGATATAGGTGTCGCTGGCGGCAATATATGCCTCGGGCTGGTAGTAATCGTAAAAGCTGACAAAATATTCCACGGCGTTGTTCGGGAAAAATTCCTTAAATTCGCTGCAAAGCTGAGCGGCAAGGGTTTTGTTGTGAGCCAGTACAAGCGTCGGCTTGTTGACCTTTTCGATCACGTTCGCCACCGTAAAGGTTTTGCCGCTGCCCGTGACGCCGAGCAGCACTTGGGCGGGCAAGCCGCTTTTTATGCCTTGGACAAGGCTGTCGATTGCCTGCGGCTGGTCGCCGGTGGGCTTATAGTCCGAAACAAGCTGAAAATCCATATTTCCTCAATCCTTGTAAATAGCTCTGTCTATAATATATTTTATATAATAGCAGAACTTTTGTTCGCTGTCAAGCATTTTTTGCAACGCAAAAAGGCGCCCGAAAAGCGCCTACAATGCAGGGGAAACTTTCAGTTTCAGATAGCTCTGACAACCTTATCGCTGCGAAGACAGCGGGAGCAGACATGAATTGTCTTGGGCGTGCCGTTAACAAGAGCCTTGACGGTTCTGATGTTGGGCTTCCACGCGCGGTTGGAGCGTCTGTGGGAGTGAGAAACCTTTATTCCGAAGGTTACTCCCTTTCCGCAAATATCGCACTTTGCCATAGCCGTTACCTCCTTCGATGGGGAAATTCATACAAATAAAAATCAAGCACTATGTATTGTAACAGATTTTTTTGCCGAATGCAAGTGTTTTTTTAATATTTGTCAAAAAAAATTTAAAAAAGCGCCGAACAGAGATAAAAAACAGTGTTGACTATAAAATTTATCGGTAGTAAAATATAAAATGCGAGGCAAATATCAAAAATATATTGTCGGTTCAAAGGAGGACGGCGCATTGGCTTCCAATAAAATTACGGTTCTTGATACGACGCTGCGCGACGGCGCTCAGTCGGAGGCGGTTTCGTTTTCGATACCGGATAAAATTAAAATTGTACATCTGCTCGACGAATTGGGAGTGGATTTGATTGAGGCGGGAAATCCGTTTTCGAATGTTAAGGACAGGGAGTTCTTTCGCGAAATTGCCGAAAATCCTCCCGTGAACGCGAAGCTGGTTGCCTTCGGCAGTACCCGCAGGGTGAACAGCCGCGCCGAGGATGACCCGGCGCTGAAAGCTCTGCTCGACGCGGGAACCGAGTATATTTCCGTTTTCGGCAAGGCATGGGATCTTCATGTCTCCGAGGTGCTGAACACGACGCTTGAAGAAAATCTCGCCATGATAAAGGATACCGTCGCCTACGCCGTGAGCCGGGGGAAAAAGGTAATTTTCGACGCGGAGCATTTTTTTGACGGCTATAGGCGCAATCCCGAATACGCGCTTGAGGTTATCCGTACAGCCGATAAAGCGGGAGCCGAGGTTGTCTGCCTGTGCGACACGAACGGCGGGACCTTTCCCGACGAGATTTTCGACATCACAAAAGCGGCGGTTGAGGCTGTGAGCTGCGCGGTCGGTATACATACGCACAACGACGGCGGAATGGCTGTCGGCAATGCGGTTATGAGCGCGGCGGCGGGGGCGGTACACGTTCAGGGAACGCTTAACGGTATAGGCGAAAGGTGCGGAAACGCCAATCTCAGCACTATAATTGCAAATCTTCAGCTTAAACGCGGCTATGACATAATCAGCGCCGAGCAAATGGAACGTCTCTCTCCGATATGCCGCGAGGTTGCCGAAATAACCAATATAAACATAAACGGAATGCCTTACATAAGCAAGGGCGCGTTTTCCCACAAGGGCGGAATGCACATCGACGCGGTCATGAAAATGCCGCAGACCTTCGAGCATATCGATCCTGCCGTAGTCGGAAACGAACGCACGCTTCTTGTCAGCGAGGTTTCGGGCAAGAGCGCGCTTATGCCGCTGCTGAAAAAAATCGACCCGACGATTGACAGAGATTCGCCCAAAATAAAAACAATCCTGGCGCGTATGAAGGAGCTGGAGTACAACGGCTATCAATTTGAAGCCGCCGAAGCCAGCCTTGAGCTTGAAATTCGCCGCTTGCTCGGCGAAAACCAGCACCTGTTCGACATCGAGCGGTTCCGAATAATGCTTGAACAGGACACGGTTTCGGCGGATTCGACGACGGGCTATTCCACGGCGTTTACAAAGGTGCGCGTTGGAAAAAGGTCGGAGGTTACGGCTGCCGAAAGCAGCGAGGGCCCCGTCAACGCGACCGATATTGCGTTGAGAAAGGCGCTTGAGCGCTTTTATCCTTCGATAGGACGGCTGCGGCTTGTGGACTATAAGGTGCGCGTACTTGACAGCGCCGCCGCGACCGGCGCGAAGGTGCGCGTGCTTGTGGAATCGACCGACGGAGTGGACAGCTGGACTACGGTCGGGGTCAGCACCGACGTTATCATGGCGTCGAAAAAGGCGTTGGAGGATTCGATAGAGTATAAGCTGATAAAGGACGAGGAAAGCCACCGCCGCGGGAATAAAAAAATCTAACATATAATATATAAACAGAAAAGGTGATAATAATGGGAATGACAATGACGCAAAAAATCCTTGCCAAAAAGGCGGGACTGAACGAGGTTAAGGCCGATCAGCTCATACTGATACAGCTTGACCTCTGTATGGCGAACGACGTAACCGGCCCGGTTGCCGTGAATGTGTTTGAAAAGGCGGGCTTCACAATGAAATGCCCCGACAAGGTGTGTTTTGTGCTGGATCACTTCACACCGAACAAGGACATCAAGAGCGCGCAGCAGTGCAAGCAGGTGCGTGAATTTGCCAAAAAGTGGGGAGTAAAGAAATATTTTGAGGGCGGCTGCGCCGGAGTCGAGCACGCCATCCTTCCCGAAAAGGGCATAGTGCGCGCGGGTTACGCCGTTATCGGCGCGGATTCTCACACCTGCACATACGGCGCGCTCAATGCGTTCAGTACGGGCGTGGGCTCGACGGACGTCGCCGTTGGCATGGCTACGGGCAAGGCATGGATGAAGGTTCCGCGCGCTCATCGCTTCAATCTTACGGGCAAATTCAAGGGCGACGTGTGCGGCAAGGATTTGATTTTATATATAATTTCAAAAATAGGCGTTGACGGCGCGCTTTACTCCTCGATGGAGTTTACCGGCGAGGGCGTGGGCGAGCTGACAATGGACGAACGCTTTACAATTGCGAACATGGCGATTGAAGCCGGCGCCAAAAACGGAATATTCCCCGGCGACGACAAAACGGAGGCGTATCTCAGAGCCGCCGGCTGCGAGGATTTTTCCTTCGTTGAACCGGACGCCGACGCCGAATATGAAACGACTATGGAAATCGATCTCGGCGAGGTGCCGCAAATGGTGGCGTTCCCGCATCTTCCCGAAAACGGCAAAACCGTCGCCGAAACGGAAGCAATGAAGATAATGCTGGATCAGGTCGTTATCGGAAGCTGCACCAACGGAAGAATAAGCGACATGGAAATTGCCGCAAGGGTGCTTGAGGGCAGACATATTGCCGAAGGAGTGCGCTGCATCGTTATTCCCGCCACTCCCAAGATATGGACGGAGTGCATGGAGAGAGGATATTTCAAAATATTCATGGACGCCGGCTGCATAATTTCGCCTCCGACCTGCGGGCCGTGCCTCGGCGGACACATGGGAATCCTTGCCGACGGCGAGAGAGCCGCGTCAACGACAAACCGCAATTTTGTGGGCAGAATGGGTCATGTGAAGAGCGAGGTATATCTGGTTTCTCCGGCGGTCGCGGCGGCAAGCGCGGTCAAGGGCTATATAGCGGCAAAAGCGGATTGATTTCAGGGAAAGGAAGGATTAGGCAATGAACATAAAAGGAAAGGCTTTCAAATACGGCGACAACGTTGACACGGACGTTATCATTCCCGCGCGTTACCTCAATGTCAGCGACGCGAGACTGCTCAGCGAGCATTGCATGGAGGACATTGACGCTGACTTCGTAAAGGAAGTCAGCGATGGAGACGTTATGATAGGCGGTTACAATTTCGGCTGCGGCTCGAGCCGCGAACACGCTCCCCTGGCGATAAAGGCGAGCGGAATTGCGGTCGTTATCGCGAAGAGCTTCGCGAGAATATTTTACCGCAATTCCATTAACATCGGTCTGCCGATTCTCGAATGCGGCGAATGTGTCGATGACGCGGAAAAGGGCGATGTTATCGAAGCCGATCTTTCGGCGGGAATTATCAGGAATTTGACGAAGGGCAAGGAGTATAAGACCACTCCCTTCCCCGAATTTATCCAAAAAATTATCAGCGCGGGCGGGCTTACGGCTTACGCCCCCGAAATGTGATTATATATTAAGGAGGAAACAGAAATGGAGAAGAATATTGCCGTGATACCCGGCGACGGGATAGGCGAGGAGGTTGTGGCGCAGGCGATTCGCGTGCTTGACGCCGTGGGAGCGAAGTTCGGCCATACATTCAATTATACTTATCTTGAAGCGGGCGGCTGCGCTATTGACAGCTGCGGTCAGCCCCTGCCCGAAGCAACGCTTGAAGCCTGCAAAAGGAGCGACAGCGTGCTTCTCGGAGCCGTCGGAGGGCCAAAGTGGGAGCATATTCCGGGAATACGCCCCGAGCAGGCGCTGCTCGGTTTGCGCGGAGGACTGGGGCTGTTCGCGAATCTCCGTCCCGCCGTTATGTACGATCAGCTTAAGGAGGCTTGCCCCCTTAAGGAGAGCATAATCGAGGGCGGACTTGACATAATGATTGTGCGCGAGCTTACGGGCGGAATCTATTTCGGCGACAGCGGCAGAAGCGAGGACGGAAAGAGCGCGTATGACGTCGAATCCTATTCGTGGGCGGAAATCGAGCGTTTGCTCGTCCAAGCCGCTGAAACGGCCATGAAGCGCAAAAAGCACATAACCGTGGTTGACAAGGCGAATATTCTTGAAACCTCGCGTATGTGGCGCGAATGTGCGGCAAAGGTTTTTGCGGATTATCCGGAAATAAAGGTTGATTATCTCTATGTGGACAACGCCTCGATGCAGCTTGTGCGCAATCCGCGCCAGTTTGACGTTATTGCCACAAGCAATATCTTCGGCGACATCCTCTCCGATGAAGCGAGCCAGATTACAGGCTCGATAGGTATGCTGCCGTCGGCGTCGCTCGGCGTGGGCAGCTTTGGAATGTACGAACCGGTACACGGCTCCGCTCCCGATATTGCGGGGAAAAATATAGCCAACCCGCTTGCGACGATTCTTTCCGTCGCCATGATGCTGCGCTATTCCTTCAATATGGCGGCCGAGGCGGACGCAATTGAAAATGCCGTAAACAAGGCTCTTGACGACGGTCTGCGCACGGCGGACATCGCGGGCGGTCTTGCTCCCGTCGGAACAAAGGAAATGGGTGACGCGGTCATCGCAAGAATATAACCTGAGCGCGGGCAATTTTTTGATACATTGAAGGGGCTGTGAAAAAGCAGCCCCTTTCGCAAAGGACGGACTGATATGTATATAAACGTAATCGGCGGCGGGCTTGCGGGCTGCGAAGCCGCGTGGCAGATTGCCAGGCGCGGAATAAGGGTTAGGCTTGTCGAGATGAAGCCGCTCGTATTTTCTCCGGCGCACACAAACGAAAATCTCTGCGAGCTTGTATGCTCCAATTCGCTGAAAGGGAACGGACTCGATAACGCCTGCGGTTTATTAAAGGAAGAAATGCGCCGCATGGGCAGTCTTGTGATTCGCTGCGCCGACGAAACGCGCGTTCCCGCCGGCGGCGCGCTTGCCGTTGACCGCGACGCCTTTGCCGCGCTTGTTACGGAAAAAATCAAAGCGGAGCCGAACATTGAAATAGTGAACGAACAGGCGGAGGAAATTCCGTCGGACGCCGTAACCGTAATTGCGACGGGGCCCTTGACATACGGCGGACTGAACGACAGCATTGCCGCGCTGACGGGAAGCGAAGGACTGCATTTTTTTGACGCGGCCGCTCCCGTGGTGACAGCGGAAAGCATTGATACGGAAAAGACATATTTTGCCGCGCGATACGGCAAGGGAACCGCGGACTATATCAACTGCCCGATGAACAGGGAGGAATATTCCGCCTTTTGGAACGCCCTTGTTTCCGCCGAGCGCGCGCCTCTCCGCGACGATGTGGAAAAGCCGAACGTGTTCGAGGGCTGTATGCCCGTGGAAATCATGGCGGCACGGGGAGAGGATACGCTCCGCTTCGGCCCTCTCAAACCGAAGGGCCTGCGAAATCCCCGAACGGGGCTGACCCCGTGGGCGGTGCTGCAGCTTCGGCGCGACAACAGCGCGGGAACGCTGTACAATTTGGTGGGCTTTCAGACAAATCTGAAATTCGGAGAGCAGAAAAGAGTGTTTTCCATGATTCCGGGGCTTGAAAACGCGGAATTTGCGCGTTACGGAGTTATGCACCGCAATACCTATATAAATTCTCCGAAGCTGCTTTCGCCCGACTACAGCCTGCGCGCGAAGCCCGATATATTTTTTGCCGGACAGATAACCGGAGTCGAGGGCTATGTGGAGTCGGCTTCGTCGGGACTTATGGCGGGAATAAATGCCGCGCGCCGCGTCCTCGGAGAAGCGCCCCTCGTGCTTCCTCCGTCCACCTGTACGGGTGCGCTTGCGGCATATATCACAGAGCCGTCGCTTAAAAATTTCCAGCCTATGAACGCCAACTTCGGAATCATAGAATGGGAACATATCAAAATTAAGAACAAAAAAGAAAGGTATGAACATATTTCCGCCAACGCACTGAAAATTTTAGCAAATTGCACAAAAAAAATATAAAAAATTGCACAACTTGGCGAAAAGAAATTTCATTTTTTTTATTGATTATTTTTAAATAAAATGTTAAAATATACTTAACGACTTGGGAAGGGGAAAGTGTGTCTCTTTTCTATTTTAAGATTTCAAGGAGGATTTAACATGAAAAAGGCAAAACTTCGCACATTGGCTGCCGGTCTTGCCGCGACTGTAGCAATGACCTGCCTCAGCGGAATAACCGCCGGTGCGGCTGCGCAGAGCGTCGGCGAAGCGGCTCAGGCAGTGATGCCCACGAGAACACAGGCTCTTGAAGCGTTGGAAAGAGCAAATGATTATTGGATTACAAATCATACAACCCACGGAAGAGCGTTTTGGGACAATGCGGCTTACCATGTGGGCAATATGGAAGCGTATTTCACAACCGGTATAGAAGCTTACCGCAACTATTCCGAGAACTGGGCGGTAAAGAATAGCTGGAAGGGCGCCACAAGCGACAATAAGTCCGCGTGGAAGGGCGGCGCGTCGACCGGCGGCTACGGCGAAGGAATGGAATACGTTCTTTTCGGCGACTGGCAGATTTGCTTCCAGACATACATAGATCTCTATAACATTGAGGTTATGGAATCTAAGGGCGCGACCAAGGACGAGGGAAAGGTTTCCCGCGCGAAAGAGGTTATGGAATATCAGATGTCCCGCTCCGAGAAGGACTGGTGGTGGTGGGCCGACTCGCTGTTTATGGCGATGCCCATAATGTCCAAGATGTATGTCCTTACGGGCAATCAAAAATATCTTGATAAGCAGTACGAATGGTTCGTTTATGCCGCGGAAGAGGTTGAAGGCGGCACAAAGGACGGTATGTGGGACGAGGAATACAAGCTGTTCCACCGCGACGGCAAATATATCTATCCCGACCATAAGACTGATAACGGCAAGAAAGACTTCTGGGCAAGAGGCTCCGGCTGGGTATTCGCGGGTCTTGCGAGAGTGCTTTCCGATATGCCTACGGATTACGAGCACAGAGATTACTTCCTTGATAAGTATACCCAGATGGCTGAGGGCGTAAAGAATACTCAGCAAATTGAGGGCTTCTGGTCACGCTCCATGGCGGATCGCGCGCACGCCGACGGCTTTGAAACCAGCGGCACGGCGTTCTTTACATACGGTCTTGCGTGGGGAATCAACAGCGGCTATCTTGACAGCGCAACCTATCTGGAAACCTGCCTGAAGGGCTGGTACTTCCTTTACAACACTTCGCTCCAGAGCGACGGCTGTCTCGGATATGTGCAGCCCATCGGCGAAAACGCCAAGCAAAGTCTTAATGTTGGCGCGAGAGATACCCAAAACTTCGGCGTCGGCGCGTTCCTGCTCGCCGCCTCCGAAATTTCCAAGCTTGCCGGCGGCGTATACGGCGACCAGACCAACAACGGCGACGTTTATCCTTACCTTATGAGAAAAATGGTAAGCAATTATGCCGTTGAAATTGCCTCTCCCCACTTCTATGTAGAAGGCATGATTAACCATATGGACAACAGCAACCACAATCAGAAGCTTTACACCAAGGATGGCACGGCTATGATTCCCGTTCGCGTTGTTCAGGCATACATGGGCGGTACGGTTACCGAAGCCGGCGACACGGTGACGGCAAGCCGCTCCGTAACTAACGGCAGCACCTACACGGTTGTGTTCACAAAGGGCAGCACAAGCTATACAGTTAACGGCGTTATAAAAACAGCGTCCGCTGCCGCCGAAACCTCGGATTTGGGCTACACCTGCGTTCCTCTGCGCGCACTTATGGAGGGCTTGGGCTACCATATTTGGTACAGTGCGTACAGCGGTTTAAGCACATATACGACAGACGCTCTCGGCGATTTGATTGTTATTTCCGAGAAAGCGGATCCTTTCTTCGGCTGCGACTCAAACGCGGTTGAAATGCTTCGTTGGATGATCGGCCCCAGCGAGCATTATCCCACACGTCCCTCTCAGACCGACAGAGGCTATACGGTTGAGCCGGCTCAGAGCGCGCCTTCAAAACCCATAGGCACACAGCTTACTCTTAACGCGAGCATGGTTTCCGCGTCCGCTACTCCCGAATCTCAGAACAATGCGGCGCAGACCGTTGACAATAACGTAAGCACCCGTTACGCGGCTCAGGGCAGCCAGTATTTGCAGATTGATCTCGGCTCGGCGAAGCAGATTGCCTGCGTCGGCGTAAGAATGATGCAGTATTCCGACGGCAGAACCGTAAATTACGGTGTTTCCTACAGCGCCGACGGCACGAGCTATACCTCCGCGTTCAGCGGCTCCAGCGTTGTGAACGGCGGAACATGGGAATTTCCGAGACTTAACGGCGCGACAGCCCGTTACATCCGCATAAATCTCAACGGCTCCACAACAAATGACTGGGCGTCGCTTGCCGACGTTGCGGTATTTGAGGGCGACGAAAATTCCGCCGAAACAACAATTTCCGGCGCGACGGGTACAACCTCCGGCACAACCGTGACCTCCGTAACGGGAAGCACGGCGAGCGGCTCGAAGGTTACGCTTACGGCGGCGATGCTGTCGGCACCTACAGATGAGGCGGCGAATCCTCCCGCAAACGCGGTTGACGGCAACGCAAGCACATTCTGGGCCGCGTCGAAGGGACACGAAATGGTAATCGACCTCGGCAGCTCCGCGGTTGTAAGCACGGTCGGCGTTCAAATGAGAAAATACGACGACAGCAGAACGGTAAATTACGGCGTAGCGGTATCCGCGGACGGCAGCAGCTACAGCCAGATATTCAGCGGCGCCTGCGCTGCGGGCGGCGGCACGATGGAATATGTTTCCGTGGGCGCGAACGCAAGATATGTTAAGATTATCACAAACGGCAACAGCGTAAGCGACTGGGCTTCCGTTGCCGAAGTAGAGGTTTACACGGGCGGAACGGCTACGGTTACACTTTCCGGCACGACGGGTACGACCTCCGGCACAACCGTGACCTCCACAACGGGAAGCACGGCGAGCGGATCGAAGGTTACGCTTACGGCGGCGATGCTGACGGCACCTACAGATGAGGCGGCGAATCCTCCCGCAAACGCGGTTGACGGCAACGCAAGCACATTCTGGGCCGCGTCGAAGGGACACGAAATGGTAATCGACCTCGGCAGCTCCGCGGTTGTAAGCACGGTCGGCGTTCAAATGAGAAAATACGACGACAGCAGAACGGTAAATTACGGCGTAGCGGTATCCGCGGACGGCAGCAGCTACAGCCAGATATTCAGCGGCGCCTGCGCTGCGGGCGGCGGCACGATGGAATATGTTTCCGTGGGCGCGAACGCAAGATATGTTAAGATTATCACAAACGGCAACAGCGTAAGCGACTGGGCTTCCGTTGCCGAAGTAGAGGTTTATACGGGCGGTACGGCTACGGCGGTGACAACCGTGACGACGACGTCTACCCCCACAACCATTAATTCCACTCAGTCCAATACGTCAACGGGTACAAAGATTAACGTTACAAGCTCGATGGTTAAGTTCTCGTCCGAACCCGAATCGGCAAATCCCGGCAGCAACTCTCTGGACGGCAACGCCGGCACGGTATGGGCAACTCAGGGTACGCAGAACGCGGTTATCGACCTTGGCTCCGCAATGAATATTGCGTGTGTCGGCGTTCAGATGAAGCAGTATGACGACGGACGCACCGTAAACTATTCAATCGAGGTTTCCGGCGACGGAAGCAGCTATACTTCCGTATTCAGCGGCGCCTGTGCCGCAAACGGCGGCGTTATGGAATATCATACGGTCGGCGCCGGAGCGAGATATGTACGCATAGGCACAAACGGTTCGACGACCAATGATTGGGCTTCCGTAGCCGAAATCGAGGTTTACAGCGGCGCGGGTGCGGCAGCGGCGGTTACAACGTCGTCCGTAGCGTCCGTTTCCAGCAAGCCTGTCGGCACCAAAGAAGCGCTTAAGACTGCCGGCTCGGCAATCCTGATTGATGAGAAGTATCCCGCGTCTGCGGCAATCGACAACAACACGTCCACATACTGGAAGGGCAACGCAAACCACAGCCTTGTTGTTGAAATCACCAAGGACATAAGAACCATTACCTCTATCGGCGTTCGTGCGGCAGACGACGTTGGAATAACGCTTTCCGTGTCTGCGGACGGCTCCGCGTGGACGACCGTTTACACAGGCAATGCCGTTGGAGGAACCGAAGCTTATTATACCTGTCAGGCTAAGGGCAAGTACGTTATGGTAACCCTTGCTTCCGAGGGAAAAATTGCCGAGGTTGAGGTTTACGGCGCGGAATAACCTGTACCTGCAAGAAAAACGTATCAAAAAAAATATCGGTCGGCAGCATTTTGCTGCCGACTGTTTTGTCCGCCGAAAAGGGGAAAGGTGGAGTTGATTTGAAAAAGGTGCTTATATACACGGACGGGGCGTGCAGCGGAAATCCGGGCAAGGGAGGCTACGCCGCGATAATAAAGTATAACGAAACCGAAAAGGCGCTCTCAAAGGGCTTTCGGCTGACGACCAACAACCGTATGGAGCTTATGGCGGCGATAGCGGGACTGGAGGTCTTAAAGGAGCCGTGCGAGGCGGAGGTTTACAGCGATTCGAAATATCTTGTGGACGCGGTGACAAAGGGCTGGGTTATCGGCTGGAAAAAACGCGGCTGGAAAAAATCGGACGGAAAGCCCGCGCTGAACGTGGATTTATGGGAGCGGCTGCTTCGGCTTATGAATGTTCACAAGGTGCATTTCGTATGGGTGAAGGGACACTCCGGCAACCCCGAGAATGAGCGATGCGACCGTATGGCGGTCGCGGCATATAACTCCGATACACTTGCAAATGATGAGAAATACAGTGATAATTTGTAATTTTAACTAAAATTTTATGATATAAATCAGTAATATTTTTATATGCAGGGTATTGACAGTCGAAAAAAAGATGATATAATATTAATATACTGTTAATATACAGTGACAGGGGGAGAGGTTGCTGTAATCGCAGAAACAAAGGGACTACAAAGAGGAGAGCATTACCCATGGAATGTGAATACAGTCTTGCCATGACGGAAAACGGCGCGGACTATAAATGTGAAGTAAACAAAAAACCCGTATACGAATTTTTTAAGCGAGCAACGGATATTGTAATTTCGGGGCTTGCTTTGATTGTGCTTTCTCCGGTTTTTCTGGCTACGGCAGTCGCCGTCAAAAGTGACGGCGGTCCGGCAATATTTGTTCAGAAAAGAGCCGGAAAAAACGGCGAGTACTTTAATATGTACAAATTTCGCTCAATGTGCGTTGACGCCGAAAAAAAGCTCGGCGAATTGAAGGAGCAAAATGAGGCGGACGGGCTTGTTTTTAAAATAAAGGACGACCCCAGAATTACCAAGGTCGGGCGTATTATCCGTAAAATGAGCATTGACGAGCTGCCGCAGCTTATGAATGTTTTTAAAGGAGAAATGTCCCTGGTCGGCCCGCGTCCGGCTCTTGAAAACGAGGTTAAGCACTACAGCGATTATCAAAGGCAGCGCCTTTTGGTTAAGCCGGGGCTGACGTGTATATGGCAGTGCAGCGGCAGAAGCGAAGTTGGCTTCGACGAATGGATGGACATGGATATAACATACATAAAAAATAGAGGCTATCTCTATGACTGGAAGCTTATTTTTAAAACCATACCCGCGGTACTGACGGCAAAGGGAGCGGAATAAAAGTACGCGCTCTTAATTTTGCGTTAACCTGCGCACATGGAGGCGCCTCTGCGCATATTATGCGACAGAGGTGTTTTTATGTGCGCTTTTGCATACGGAAGCTTATGTAAAAATAACGGCGTATTCAAGCGTACGGGAATTTTTCCCGCCCTCGGTTTGCAAACGCAAAAGCCCTTATTCCTTTATTGCTCCGCGGGATAAGAGAGAAATTTAAGGGAACGCTTATTTACGTCCGAGGCTCTGGCGTAAACGCTTGAAATACGCCAAGCGTTTTCCGTGCTTTTGCCTTGCCGAGTGGAGAAATTACCCCTCGGCCGGCGTTCCTTTGGTCGATATTTGTGCCGGCGGAGCGGCGGAATGGAGATTTTTAACATGGAATGCCTGGAATATTATACAATAAAAAGCGGCGATACGCTTTTCTCCGTTGCCGAGAGACTTGGTACGTCGCCGGAAAGACTGATGGCGCTTAACGATATTGAGGACCCCGAAAGCCTGCGTATAGGACAGATAATATGCGTGCGCTCGTCAGAGTCCGTGGGCGGAGGCTGTCCGTTCGGCTCGGTTCCGTACACCGTTTCCGAGGGCGACACACTTGCTTCGATTGCAATGCGCTTCGCTACGACTGTGCAGGCTCTGAAGGAAGCGAACCCCGATATTAATCCTTATGAGCTTCGGATAGGAGATAGGCTTTGCGTCGCCCAGAGCATAAGCCCGCTTCCGAAGTGTCCGTATGAGAATTTTTATGTAATAAGACGGGGCGACACCGTTGAAAGCATCGCCGCCGCCTTTGAGGTTGGCGCAAGAGAGCTTATGACGGTCAATCCGTCACTCACGGCGAATAATCTGCGCATAGGGCAGGTTATATGTATACCGCTGGCTCCCTCGCCTGTTGAAATAATTATAAACATTGACGCAAAGCGTTTGACCGTGTATAAAAAAGGAAGAATTTTCCGCCAATATGCTGTTGCCACGGGCAAGGAGGATACGCCCACGCCCACAGGAGTTTTCACTGTGGTAAACAAGCAGGTCAATCCCGGCGGCCCTTACGGGACGCGCTGGCTGGGACTGAGCCTGAGAGGATACGGAATTCATGGAACAAATGACCCGTCCTCAATCGGCAAAAATGCTTCCAACGGCTGCGTGCGTATGTTTAACGAAGATGTTGAGGCGCTTTTCGATATTGCGCCCGTCGGAACCGTAGTCAGGATATTGCCCTGATTTACGCCATGCCTGCGGCGGCAAGCACGTTTGCCTGATGCGCGGCGGAGGTCGTGCCGCCGCTGTGAGTTGTGGAATTATAGAAATGTATGTCGAAATGACCGCTGAAATCGTTGCCCTTTATGTAGTCGTAATTTATTCCCGCGCCGTAGTCGTCGCTGCGCCAGTCCGTCCATACACCGCCGTCCGCCCATTCATTGCCGGCGTGGGGCATACCGGCGGCGCTTGCGGCGATTTTGCGTCCGTTGTGTATTATGAGTACAGGACGCTTGTCCCAGCTCCAGCTTCCGCCCCAAATTTCCTTCATTACGGCGGTATCCTCGGCGGTCAGAGGCTCGCAGTCGGCGTGATTTGAGCCGATTGTGCGCTTGGCTGTAAAGGATTTCCCCGTGGCAAGATCCTGAACCGTAAATACGGCGTTTATCGGTATAACGTATTGCGCCTCCGTCCACCAGTCGAGCAGCTCTCCGTATTTTGAGGATACGGTTTCCTTTACGGGAACATTGTGAACGGGTACGGTCAGCACCTGACCGACCTTGATGGCGCTGCTTTCGGTGAGGCTGTTTGCTTCGAGCAGCTCGCTCATTGGGATGCCGCAGTCAATGGCTATGCTCCAATATGTGTCGCCGGATTTGACGGTGTAGGTTGTGTAGGTTATGTACGCTCCCGATGAAGCTGCTCCCGCCGCCGAGGATGAGGGTATGACAATCGT
>CAZICW010000004.1:0-56132 GCA_964537995.1 uncultured Oscillospiraceae bacterium | reverse complement strand
AGCGGCTCTTCCTCAGCCGAATCCGCCTCCTCCTCAGCCGATTTGTTGATTGCCGACGCCGTTTCTCAGCTTTATGTGCTTCAGTCCCAATATACATCTCAAATCGAAGGTCTTGTCTCCCGCGCGAAAGCCTACTACAACGAGCAAAAAACGCAGTCCGGCTCTACCGCCGCAAAAAGCAGCACTCTCGCAAAGTTTTCGGGCGAGGTCGCTTCCATGGAAAGCTCCTGCGACTCCAAGGTGGAAGCCGTTTTAAGCGAGCTTACCGCAAATCTCAACGCAATCGGAGCCGATACCTCCGTTGTTTCCACGCTTCGTACCGCTTACCGTAACGAAAAAGCTTCCCAGCGGGCGGCGTATGTAAACAAATATTCAAGCAAGCTCTGAGCAAAGGATAAAACAAAATGGCTTTCAGATTATTATTTGTCGGCGACGTTATGGGACGAACCGGCAGAAACGCGGTTTTCGAGCTGCTGCCCGAAATAAAAGAAAAATACAGTGTGGATTTCTGCGTCGCGAACGGAGAAAACGCTTCGGGCGGAAGCGGACTGACCCGCAGCGGCTACGACGAACTTCGCCGTGCCGGCGTGGACTATTTTACGATGGGAAATCATACCTTTTCAAAAAAAGAGATATATCAGCTCCTTGCCGAAGGCGAAAGCATTGTGCGCCCCGCCAATCTTCCGGAGCCTTGTTCGGGTGAGGGAATGGCGATTGTGCCGACGAAAAACGGCTGCAAAATAGCGATAATAAATCTTATCGGCAGGGCCTTCATGCACGGCTCTCCACTTGACCCATACGCCGCCGCCCGTGAGCTTACCGAAAAGGCGCGCGAGCGCACGCCTGTTGTTTTCATCGACTTCCACGCCGAAGCCACAAGCGAAAAGGAAGCAATGGGCTACTATATGGACGGGCTTGCTTCGGCAGTCATAGGAACCCATACCCATGTCCAGACCGCCGACGAGCGGATTCTGCCGAAGGGAACCGCCTATATGACCGACGCGGGACGCACGGGCGCGGTTCACAGCGTTCTGGGCATGACGGTCGAATCCGCCTTTTCCCGTCTTATTGAGGGGAATGAAAAAAAGTCCCGCTTCCGCGTGGCGGAAGGGGAATTTATGCTCTGCGGAGCCGTTGTAAATATTGACGAGGAGACCGGCAGAGCAAAGGAGATTATACGAATATGCCAATACGGAAAATAAACGGCGTAGAGCTTTGGCAATCCGAGCTGCTTTTGAGTCAAAGCGGCATAGTCCACGGCTTCACCTGCAGAAGCGGCGGCGTCAGCGAGGGCGAGTACGCGTCCCTGTCGTTAAGTCCCCGACGCGGCGACGACCCCGACCATGTCCGTCAAAACGAGAAAATTCTCTGCAAGGCCTTGGGCTTCAGGCACGAAAGCCTATCTTCGGGACGGCAGGAGCATACGGACGAAATTGCCGTAATAGACAAAACCAACCTCGGAGCAGGGGTTTCTTTTGCGTGGGATCACGCGGTTGACGCGCTGATAACCCTTCTTCCCGAAGCTCCTTTGATTGCGTATGCGGCGGACTGCGTTCCCATTTTGCTGTACGCGCCCGACATACGGGCGGTTGCCGCGATACACAGCGGATGGCGCGGCACGGCGCTGAACATTGCCGGAAAGACCGCCGAAAGGCTTATCCGTTTGGGCGCCGAACCGAAAAGCATACTCGCCGCAATCGGCCCCGCGATAGGAATATGCTGCTATGAAACCTCCGCCGACGTCGCGGAGCGATTTCCGGAAAGCTGCCGCGCAGAAACGAAAAACGGAAAATATATGCTCGATCTGCGCGCCGCAATAGAGCTGAGTCTGCGCGCTCTCGGCATAGCGCGAATCGACAATTCCGCGCCCTGCACAAAATGCTGCAGCGATCTTTTCTTCTCCCACCGCGCCCAAAACGGCAAAAGCGGCGCTATGGGAGCCGTGATTGAAATGACTCGGCGGACAAACGATTGGGAGGTTTAAATCTTGAGAAAACTGTTTGCGCTGCTTCTGGCTGTCTGCGTACTGCTTTGCTCCTGCAAGGGCGATGACGGCGACGACATTGTCGCCTCGGAAACCTCGGTGGTCTACGGCGGCGTTCTGAATGCTTCAATGGGAGCAAGCGACACTCTCAATCCTCTGCTGGCGACGTCAAAAACCGTGCGCGACGCGCTTTTCGCGGTCTATGAGCCGCTTATCGCCGTAACCGCCGATCAGGAGCTGAAGCCTGTTCTTGCGGAAAGCTGGAGCTTCAATTCCGACGCGACCTCGCTCACAATAAAGCTGAAGGAGGGCGTACTCTGGCACGACGGCGGCGAGCTTACGGCAAAGGACGTCGTCTACACCGTCAACACAATCAAAGGTAATCCCGACAGTCCTTACTCACATCTGCTGCGATACGTTTCCGCCGCGACCGAAACGGGAATTTACCTTGTGACAATAAATCTCAGCCGAAGCTACGGTCAGCTTCTTTATTCCCTATATTTTCCGATAATTCCGCTTGCCGCCGGCAATCTCGACTCCGCCGCGGTCGGCACGGGCCCCTTTATGTTTGAAAGCCTGAACGCGGGTCAAAGCCTGATACTCACCCGATTCGAGGGCTACCGCGACGGGAACGCCGGCTTCGACAAAATAATTTTCAGCATCGTCAAGGAAAACATAACCATGGCGTCCGCCTTTTCGACCGGAGTTACCGACGCAATCCAAAGCGGCGTATATGATACCGACGAATTTGCCGTGCGCGACAACTGTGAAATCAAGCGCGTATGCGGCGCGGCATTCGAATATATAGGTCTTAATTACCGCAATCCCGTATTTTCATCGCTTTCCGTCCGTGAAGCCATGAGCGGCGCGATAGACCGCGAAGAAATCGTCGCCGACGGCTACGGCTCTCTTTCCGTGGCGGCAAATCTGCCCATGCACCCAAATTCTCTGCGCTATACACCCTCGCTTTCGCTTGTGGACTATAACGCCGCCGGAGCGGAGGAAACTCTGTTTTTCGACGGATGGACAGACAACGGCGGCGGAACGCTTTCAAAAACGGTAACCTCGCAGTTCGGCGACGACGACGGCAGCCCGCGAGAAACAGCCGAAACCATATCGCTCGAATTTTCAATTCTTGTAAACAAAGAAAATTCCCGCCGCGTCAAGGCGGCAAACATCATCGCCTCACGCCTTGCCGAGAGCGGCTTTTCGGTCGCTGTCGAAACGGCGGATTTTGATACTTATGTCTCGCGAATCAAGGCCGGCGATTTTGACGCCTATATCGGCGGCACGGACATAGGAAATCTCTACGATTTGGAATTTTTGCTCCGCTCCGACGGAGAGCAAAATTACGGCGGCTATTCGAGCGAATATATGGATTTGGCTCTGGATACGCTGGCGGCGGCATCCGATGACGAAAGCTTTGTCAACGCCTGCTCCATTGTCCAGGAGGTTTTTTCGCGCGAGCAGCCGATTATCGGGCTTGTTTTCATCGACGACAGCTTGATTTTGTCAAAAAATATCGCCGGCGGAACCTCTCCGTTGTTTATGTCTCCCTTCGGAAATGTAGGGAAATGGTTTTTTAACAAATAATCCGACGCCCCGCGGCTTCCTTCGTCAAAAGCGGAAGGAAGCCGTTTTTTATGTATAATTATCCCTGCCGCAGGTTAAAATGAAAAACAGAAAATCCAACTCGGAAAGGAACCTGCAAAAATGAAAACCTTCGATTATATCATAAAGGATGAAAACGGAATACACGCCCGTCCGGCCGGCGCGCTTGTCAAAAAGGCTTCGGAGTTTCGCTCCGACATAAGACTTTCGACGGCAAGTAAAAAGGCCGACGCAAAGCGTATTTTTTCGGTTATGAGCCTGGGCGCGAAAAAAGGGCAGACCATAACCGTCGAAACGGAAGGCCCGGACGAGGACAGCGCGGCAGACGCCATGCTGCGATTTCTGAACGAAAATATATAGCGAAGCGCCGAATTGTCGGAAAATCGTTTCGCTAACCTTTAAATAAATATCTGATAAAAGGAGATGAAGCCGCATGGCTTCAAAAATGAAGGAATACAGCGGCAAAAGCGTATGCGGCGGTATTGCCGTCGGAAAAATACTCGTTTCGGAAAAGGGACTCAAAAAAACCGCGCCGCAGCGCGCCGACGACGCGGAAGCCGAAATCCGCCGTTTCCGCACGGCAAAAAACAAAGCCGAGGAACAGCTTAAAAATCTGTATGCCAAGGCAGCGGCCGAGGTCGGTGAGGAAAATGCCGCAATTTTTGAAATACACCGCATGATGCTCTGCGACCCCGACTATATTTCGGCGGTTGAAAGCCGCATAAAGGATCAGTCGGTCATCGCGGAGTATGCCGCCGAAAGCGCCGCCGAGGATTTTGCGCGGATATTTTCCTCAATGGACGACGAATACATGAAAGCGCGCGCCGCCGACGTCGAGGATGTTTCCCGACGCTTGACGGAGGTTCTGGCGGGACGGGAAGCCCTATCCGCAAAGGAAAGCGAAGCCGCCGTCATCTTTGCCGAGGATTTGGCTCCGAGCGAAACCCTGCAAATGGACAAGGATAAAATTCTTGCCTTCGTAACCTCGCTCGGCAGCACAAATTCCCACACGGCAATTCTCGCGAGAACGATAGGCATTCCGGCAATCGTATCGGCAAACATTGAAATTTCCGACGCTCTGAACGGAAAAACCGTCGTCGTTGACGGATACGGCGGGAAAATCTACCTTGACCCCGACGAGGAAACTCTGAGCCGCGCGGCGGCGCGGCTTGAAGCCGACCGCAAGGAGGACGCGGCTCTTCAGGCTATGCGCGGGCGGGATAACATAAGCTCCGACGGAAAAAGAATTATGCTTTACGCCAACATCGGCAACATTAAAGACCTCTCCTCGGTTATGAAAAACGACGCTGGAGGAATCGGTCTGTTCCGCAGCGAATTTATTTATCTGGAAAGAAAAAGCTACCCCTCCGAGGAGGAGCAGTTTGTGATTTATAAAACCGTTGCCGAAACAATGGGAAACAAACGCGCAATAATTCGTACGCTTGACATCGGCGCAGACAAGCAGGCGGCATATTTTCACCTTGAACCCGAGGAAAATCCCGCTATGGGAGTTCGGGCAATACGGCTGTGTCTTAGCAGACCGGAGCTTTTCAAAACCCAGCTCCGCGCTCTGTTGAGGGCTTCGCGCTACGGTCGCCTTGCGATAATGTATCCCATGATAACCTCGGCAGAAGAGCTGCTCCGCATAAAAGCCGTCTCGGACGAGGCGCGCGACGAACTGCGCGACGCGGGGCTTCCCTTCGGCGAGCCGGAGCAGGGGATTATGATTGAAACACCCGCCGCGGCAATTATAAGCGACATTCTCGCGCCGCACGTCGATTTTTTCAGCATCGGAACCAACGACCTTTCGCAATACTGTCTCGCCGTTGACCGCCAGAATCAACGCGCCGCCGAGTTTTTCGACCCTCGCCACACCTCCGTGCTGCGCATGATAAAAACCACGGTTGACAATGCACACCGCTTCGGCAAATGGGTCGGAATCTGCGGAGAATTGGCGGGCGATCCCGAGCTTACCGCGCTGTTTCTCTCAATCGGCGTAGATGAGCTTTCGGTTTCTCCGCCGAATATCCTGAAAATAAGGAAAAAAATTTCGGAAATTGATGTTGAAAAATCCCGCGGCTCGGCAATGAAGCTGCTGATTTAAAAAGCGGGCTTTTTCCCGTTTTCGGCGGCTTGCGGACGGCTAACCGCGCCTTAAAAATCGCGCTGAGCAAACAGGGCGCAGGGCTTTAACCCCGCACCCCGCTCAGCCGAATTTATTCCTCCGTTGTATCTTCCTCTTCATGCTCCGCTTTTGCGGCGGAAACCACGCTCACGCCTTCGCCGAGCCGCATAAGACGGACTCCCTTGGTGTTTCGTCCGATTTTGCTGATTTCGGCGGCACAAATACGAATCACAACGCCTTCGCTGGTTATCATCATTATATCGTCATTGTCCGTTACGCTGTGAATCGCGACAAGCTTTCCCGTTTGCTCGGTAATTTTATACGTTTTTATTCCCATGCCGCCGCGCGACTGAACGCGGTACTCATCCGAACCGGTACGTTTTCCGAAGCCCTTTTCCGTTACAAGAAGCAAATCCGCGCCGTTTTCCGGCACGCACATTCCGACGACAAAGTCTCCGTCCCTCAGAGCTATCGCCTTTACGCCGCGCGCGCCGCGTCCCATGGGGCGCACATCCGTTTCGTTGAAGCGAATGGCAATGCCGTTGTGCGTCGCGAGTACAAGCTCGCTTTCCCCGTCGGTCAGCTCAACGCGGATAAGCTCGTCGCCCTCGTCGAGAGAAATCGCGATAAGTCCGCCCTTGCGCGCCAAATTGTATTGCGTAATTTCCGTCTTTTTTATTACGCCGTTTTTCGTACACATAACAAGATATTTTCCGGCTTCGGCGGAGCTTATCGGAATTGCGGCGGTAATCTTTTCATCGTTTTCAATCGGTATAAGATTCACAATCGCCGTTCCCTTTGCCTGCCGTCCCGCCTCGGGAATTTGATAAGCCTTCAGATGATACACTCTTCCCTTGTTTGTGAACAGCATGACATTATTATGTGTGGACGTGGAGAAAATATTGACAACACAGTCCTCCTCACGGGTTTGAAGTCCGCTGATTCCGCGTCCGCCGCGCCGCTGGCTTCTGTAAATAGACGTCGGCATACGCTTAACATACCCGAAACGGGTGAGCGTGACAATGCTTTCTTCTTCCTCGATTAAATCTTCATTGTCGATTTCGTCAACCATGTTTGTTATTTCCGTTTTGCGTTCGTCGCCGTATTTTTCCTTGATAACCGTAAGCTCCTGCTTTATTATGTCAAGCACCATGCTCTCATTTTGCAAAACGTCGTTATAATATTTTATTTTTCCCAAAAGCTCGCTGTATTCTTTGTCGATTTTTTCCTTTTCCAAGCCCTGCAATCTGACAAGACGCATATCGAGAATGGCCTTGGACTGTTCCTCGGACAGATTGAATTTTTCCATCAATCTCTCCTTTGCGTCGTCATAGCTGCTGCGGATGGTTTTTATAACCTCGTCGATATTGTCAATCGCAACCAGCAAGCCCTCCAAAATATGCGCTCTCGCCTTTGCCTTCGCAAGGTCATATTTTGTTCTGCGTGTAATAACGTCCTCTTGGAAAGCGACATAATTTTCAATAATTTCCTTGAGATTCAGAATTTTCGGCTGACCGTCCGCAATGGCAAGCATTATAACGCCGAAGCTGTCCTGAAGCTGTGTGTTTTTGAAAAGATTGTTAAGTACGACATTGGCGTTCGCGTCGCGCTTTATCTCAATGACGATTCTCATGCCGTCCCTGTCCGACTCGTCGCGCAGACCGCTTATTCCCTCAAGGCGCTTGTCGCGCACAAGCTCGGCGATTTTTTCAATCAGCCGCGCCTTATTCACCTGATATGGAATCTCGGTTACGATAATTCGCTGCTTTCCTCCGTGCTCACCCTCAATTTCGGTTCTTGAGCGTATAATAATCTTTCCTCTGCCCGTCTGATAAGCGTCGCGGATTCCGCTTCTGCCCATTATTATGCCTGCCGTCGGGAAGTCGGGGCCCTTTATATAATTTATAAGCTCATCGACGGTAATGTCGCGGTTGTTGATGTAAGCAATCGTTCCGTCGATAACCTCCGTCAAATTGTGCGGAGGAATATTCGTCGCCATTCCCACGGCAATGCCGGAGCTGCCGTTGATAAGGAGCTGAGGCAGCTTTGAGGGAAGCACCGTGGGTTCTTCGAGACTGCCGTCATAGTTAGGCATGAAATCGACGGTTTCTTTATCTATATCGCTGAGAATTTCAAGCGATATTTTGCTCATTCTCGATTCCGTATAACGATATGCGGCAGGCGGATCTCCGTCCACGCTGCCGAAGTTTCCGTGACCGTCTATCAGCGGATAGCGCAAAGAGAAATCCTGCGCCATACGAACCATTGCGTCATAAACCGACGCGTCGCCGTGGGGATGATATTTACCGAGTACATCGCCGACGGTGGCGGCGCATTTTTTATAGGGCTTGTCGGGCGTATATCCCGCCTGATACATCGTATAAAGTATTCTTCTGTGAACAGGCTTTAAGCCGTCGCGAACATCCGGAAGAGCGCGACTGACGATGACACTCATCGCGTACTGAATATATGAGGTTTTCATCTCGTTAACGAGTTCAACGTCGGTTATGTTTCCGGCGTTAAATTCGCTTTGCTGTCCGTTTGTATCCAAAGCCATTGAGCTTTTCTCCTCTCATCTAAAATTTAAATCCGTCAAATATCCAGATTCGTAACATATTTTGAGTTTACTTCGATAAATTCACGTCTCGGCTCAACCTTATCTCCCATAAGAATCGTGAAAATTTCGTCCGCGGCGACGGCGTCGTCCATCGTTACCCGCAGCATATTTCTGGTTGCGGGATTCATTGTTGTTTCCCAAAGCTGCTCGGGATCCATCTCGCCAAGACCCTTGTAGCGCTGAATGTCAATTTTGACATTTTCGCCGTATTTATCCTTGATTTCGCGAAGCGCCTTTTCCTGTTCCTCCTCGGTATAGGTATAGCTTTCCTCCTTACCTCTTTTGTTTTTGAAAAGAGGCGGCTGGGCAAGATAAACGTGTCCATATTCGATAAGCGGTTTCATAAACCGGAAAAAGAAGGTCAAAAGAAGCGTTCTTATATGGCTGCCGTCAACATCGGCATCCGCCATAATTATTATTTTTCCGTATCTCAGCTTCGATATATCGAATTCGTCGCCTATACCGGCTCCGAGAGCGGTTATCACGGGCGTAAGCTTATCGTTGCCGTAAACCTTATCCGCCCGCGCCTTTTCAACATTGAGCATCTTTCCCCAAAGAGGAAGAATGGCTTGGAAATTTCGGTCGCGCCCCTGCTTCGCGCTGCCGCCGGCGGAATCTCCCTCGACGATATAAATTTCCGTCCGTTCAATCCCGTTTTCAATACAGTCGGCAAGCTTTCCCGGCAATGTGGTGTTTTCCAGAGAATTTTTCCTGCGGGTCATTTCCCTTGCCCTTCTCGCGGCTTCGCGGGCGCGGTTGGCTGTCATTGCCTTGTCTATTATCATTCTCGCCGCCGCGGGATTTTCTTCAAGATAAGCCGTCAGCGTTTCGTTCATGCTGTTTTCGACAAGGGAACGGATTTCAATGTTTCCGAGCTTTGTTTTTGTCTGCCCCTCAAACTGAGCTTCCGCAAGCTTGACCGAGATAACCGCCGTCAAGCCCTCGCGCACATCTTCGCCGCTGAGCTTTTTGTCATTTTCTTTTATTAAATTGTATTTTTTTCCGTAATCATTTATAATCTTCGTCAGAGCGTTTTTGAAGCCCGTCTCGTGATAGCCGCCCTCCGTCGTATGTATATTGTTGGCGAAGGACACAATGACCTCGTTGTAATCATTGTTGTACTGCATTGCGATTTCAATGTTCATATCGTCGCGCTCCGCGTCAAGGTATATAACGTCGGGATGCAAAGGCTCCTTGTTGCGGTTGATGTACTCGACAAAGGATACGATCCCGCCCTCATACATCATGCTTTCCGAGCGTTCCTCATCTTCGCGCCTGTCTGTAAGGGTTATTCTCACTCCTTTATTAAGAAATGCCTGCTCCCTCATTCTTCTGAGCAAAACCTCATAGTCGAAAACAAGGGTATCAAAAATTTCACTGTCGGGCTTGAATCTTGTCGTTGTGCCCGTATGGTCGGTTTTACCGACAATTTTAAGCGGTTCGAGGGGTTTTCCGCGTTCATATTTTTGATAATGAAGGTTTTTTCCGTCGTGAACCCAAACCTCAAATTCCTCGCTCAACGCGTTTACAACGCTCGCACCAACACCGTGAAGTCCGCCGCTGACCTTATAGCCGCTGCCGCCGAATTTTCCGCCCGCGTGCAGCACGGTATGGATAACCTCAACCGTGGAAATTCCCTGCTGCGGATGGATTCCGGTAGGTATACCGCGACCGTTGTCCGTTACGGTTATAATGTTTCCCTCTCCTATTTCAACCTCAATATGAGTGCAATAGCCGGCAAGAGCTTCATCAATGCTGTTATCCACAATTTCATATACAAGATGGTGGAGGCCGTTTTCTCCGGTAGAACCGATATACATACCGGGGCGCTTGCGAACCGCTTCAAGTCCTTCAAGCACCTGTATCTGGCTTTCGTCATAAACTTTGGTTGTTTTTTCCTCCAATTAACTCATCCTTTCCTGAAATGCTGTATATTGTTTCAAATCGGAGCAACGCTCCGTCAAGCTTGCTTTGAACGTAACCCCGCCTTAAAGGCGGAGGACATCCGCGCTTATGTTATTCTATTCTTTTAAGTAAAGTCGCGGACGACATCTGAGTGATATAAATTTTCGCCGTTCCGTTATCCTCGCAAATGACGTATGATTTCGGTATATCCTCGGAAATATTCTTTATTACTCCGTTTTTTTCGTTAGCTCTCAAAAATTCCTTTGTTTTTTTGCTTACGGAGGTTGTTTCCAAGTCAAGTATTGCCACAATGCTCTCGGTTTTAACCATGGTTTGTCCGCCCAAATGAAGATACATTCAAACAACCCTTCCGTTTTCAATCCGAATTTTATTATCGAATTTAATTATATCCGAATTTTCCATATCGGTACAGGTAATGATAACCTGCTTTCCCTTAATCCTTTCGATGAGGAAGCCGCGTCTTTCCTTGTCAAGCTCGCTCATTATATCGTCCAGAAGAAGCACGGGATATTCTCCCGTTTCTTCGCGCAAAAGCTCCATTTGAGCCGTCTTCATGCACAGCACCGCGCTGCGTTGTTGCCCCTGACTCGCAAAGCCGCGCGCGCTTTTATCGTTTATTTTAAACGATAAATCATCGCGATGCGGGCCGACAAAGCAAATTTTGTTTTCCTTTTCGCTTTCCTCCATAGCCTCAAGCTTTTCCAAAAAAGCTTTTTTTGTGTCGGCACGGTTATTTTCAAAACGAACGCTTGCGTTATAGGCAATCTCCAAGCTTTCCTTGCCGAGAGAAATATCCTTTTGGGCTTCCTTTGCCGCTCCTTTTATTTTTTCAATGTAGCTGTGGCGCATGACAATTATTTTTGAACCTATCTCCGCGAGCTGACTGTTAAAAACAGGAAGCATATCATATTTTTCCTGTCTTAACAAGCTGCTTTTTTGCTTCAGAATTAAATTGTATGTCATCAGAGACGCAAGATACGAAGGCTTCATCGGTATGATGGAGCTGTCCATAAATCTGCGCCGCACCTCCGGAGCGCCCTTTATAAGATTCATTTCGTCGGGAGTAAAAAGCACGCAGACAAAATGACCCACAAGCTGGCTTGTTCTTCTCAGCTCGATGTCATTGAGCATAATTTTTTTCTGTTTTCCGTCAAAACGTATAAATCCTTCAAAATTTCTGTTGTCGGAATCGAAACACAGGGTTATTTCTCCGCTGTCGCAGCCGTTTCTTACTGCGTCGCCGCTCCTTCCGCGAAAGCCCCTCCCTTGGGAAAAATAATAAATCGCTTCAAGAGCGTTTGTTTTTCCCATACCGTTTTTTCCGTATATTATATTCGTTCCTTCGGCAAACTCAAGGGCTTCGTTTTCATAATTTCGAAAATTTTTAAGAAGGAGCCTTTTTACATTCATCAATTATCCCCGCACTATTTTATATTCCCGCCCGTTATAGGCAAAGGTATCGCCCTCATACAGCTTTTTTCCGCGCCTGATTTCCGTTTCTCCGTTTACCTTGACTTTTCCGCTCTGAACCGCTGTCTTCGCTTCACTGCCCATTACAACGGCTCCCGCAAGCTTCATTGCCGAATCAAGCTTTATAAATTCCGTTGAAACCGCCACCGTATTCATATTACCGCCTCACAGTCTTACCGGCAATACCATAAACATATACGACTCATCTTCGGGGCATTCCAAAATTATCGGACTGAGGGGAGAGTTTATTTTCAGCTCCACGTTTTCGTCCTCGCAGCGGACAAGCGCGTCATGAAGGTATCTGTAGTTAAAGCCTATCGTCATTTCGTCGTCCTCATAGTCGCAGTCAACAATATCGTTTACACGTCCGAGCTGAGTTTCGCATTTTATTTTGATTTTTTCATTGCTGAACGTCAATTTTATCGGATTTTTGCTTACGTCGTCAATTATAGGCTCAACTCTCTCGATTGACTTTACAAGCGATCTTCCCTCGGCGGTTACTACAGCCTTGAACTGTTTGGGAATTATCTGCTTATACGCGAAATATTCCCCGTCGATCAGCCTTGTCGTGAGCTTAAATTCGCCGCAGTCAAACATAACCTGATTTTCCCCGACAACAATTGTAACTTTTATTTCATCGCTGTCCTTAAGCATTGACTTCAGGTCGTTAAGAGCTTTGCCCGGAACTATGAACTTCAGAGTGTCGCCGGTTGAATTTTCGATTTGCTTTTTTACCGTCGCCATACGAACCAAATCCATCGCGACAACCGTAAGCTCGTTTCCCTCGGCTTCAAACAGAGAGCCCTTGAGAGGCTTCCTAACCTCGTCGGGATTGGTGTTTACGGCGAAAATCGTCTTATTTATCATATCCTTCAGCACGGACGACTCTACGGAAAGAAGACAGTCCGACGAAATTTGCGGAATATCGGGATATTCGTCCGCGGGAAGACCGATTACCGTATAGTCGGAATTTACACAGCTTATGGAAGCGCTGAATTTGCTGTTTACGGCAACCTCAACAACATCGTTGGGGAGTCTTCTCGCTATGTCGCAGAGCATACGGCAGTTAATAACCACGCTGCCCTCCTCCGCGGTGTTTGCCGGTATCGTCGTTTCGATTCCGGTTTCCATGTTGTTTCCCTTAAGGGTAAGCTCATCGCCGCAGGCCGAAAGCAGCACTCCCTGCATCTGCGGAACGACGGCGTTTGTCTCGACTGCCTTGGCAACGAGAGCAAGAGCAGAATTAAGCTTCTCGGCGTCACAGTAAAATTTCATTTTTTCTTCGGTCCTTTCGATTACCCTCCGAAAAGGTTTGGTTTATTTAATAACAATAAATATTATAATTTATTTTAGTAGTATTAGGGGCTGTGAATACTGTTAAGTTTCCCCTACGCTGTCCGATTTTTCTTTATTACGCAAGCCCCGCGCGATTCAACAGCCTATCGAAAACCTGTCCGCTTATTGTTATGTTCGTTTTTCAACAGGCTATTAATTTAACAGAAAAAATGTTCAAACTCCCGTGTTGTCGTTTTCTATATCTTTTATTATATCGTTAATATTCATTTTAAATACCAAATCTTTGGAAATTTGCGCTTCGACGCTTTTTACGGCGTACATGGCTGTGGAATGATCCTTTCCGAACAGCGCGCCTATCTTCGGAAAGGAAAGTCCCAAAATTTCTCTTATGATGAATATTGTATTTTTTCTCGCGTTCGATATTTCTTTTTTACGGTTATCAGAATACAAATCCTCCTCGGAAACTCCGAACGCCTTCGCGCAATGTCCGATTATAAATTCCGGCGTAATCTCCGATTTATCCTTCTGACCGTATTCCTTAAGAGCCTCTTCGGCAAGCTCGGGCGTGATTTCCTTGTTTATAAGCTTGCTGTAGGCGGCAATTCTGTTGAGCGCGCCCTCCAGCTCGCGTATATTGGAATTTACCTTCTCGCATATGCTGTAAAAAATATTGTCGCTCAAATTCAGGTCGATTTCCTTAGCCTTGTTTTTCAGAATTGCCAGCTTGGTGTCGAAATCCGGCGGCTGTATGTCGCACTGCAGTCCCCATTTGAATCGGGAAATAAGCCTTTCCTCAAGGGTTTTTATTTCTTCGGGCGGACGGTCGCTTGTGATGACAATTTGCTTGTTTGCCTCATGAAGCACATTGAATGTGTTGAAAAATTCCTCTTCGATACTCTTTTTTCCCGCGATAAACTGTATATCGTCTATCAGCAAAATATCCATTTTGCGGTATTTTTCTCGAAATTCGGAAGGCTTGTTCTCTCTTATCGCCTCCACAAGCTCGTTCGTAAAGTTTTCCGAGGTTACAAGCGCGATTTTTACTTCCGGATTATTTTCGTTTATGTAATTTTTTATCGCGTGAATCAAATGGGTTTTGCCAAGTCCCACTCCCCCGTAAATAAAGAGGGGATTGTACATCGGAACGGAAACCGGCGCTTCGGCGACCGCGGCGCAGACCGCGTGCGCCATTCTGTTGCTGCCGCCTACGACAAAATTGTCGAAGGTATATTTGTCGTACTTGCTCTGATGCTCCTGTTTAAGCTCCTTTTCATCTTCAATGCGGGATTTTATTCTTATCTCAAGCTCCGGATAAGTTCCGGTTATTACATTGAACGATTCTCTTATAAGGCTTTCGTAGCGCTTTAAAATGAAGCTTTTGCTCACTTCGTTGTCGGTCGCGACAACGAGAACGCCGTTGTCGAGCTTTATCGGCGAAAGCGTTTTTATCCATGTATTGAAAGCAAGCGGCGTACATTCGTCCCTGATGATGTTAAGGCAAGCCTCCCATGTTGAGTTTAGTTCTTTGGTATCCATAAATATTCTCCTCGCAGCGATTGTGGAAAAACTTAAAAAATTAACAAGGCTGTTGAAAAAAGCTGTTAAAAACTGCCGTGAAAGGCTTTAAAATAAGGGATTTTCTTGTTAAAAACCCGTTTTCGGTCAAAAAAGCTGTTGAAAACTCCGGCGAATTTTTTATTTAACGGCAAAGTCCCACAATCCATTATACCAAAATCGAAGGAAAATTTCAAGATGTTTTTTCTTCATTTTTAAAATATTTGAGAATAAACAAAAAATTTTGCAAAAAAAATATTGACAAACCGCCGCGGATTATTATATACTAATGTGGTATCGTTAAAAACAACAAGGAGGTGTTTCAGCAATGCTCAGAACTTATCAGCCGAACGTGAGAAAGAGAAAAAAGGATCACGGCTTCAGGAAGAGAATGAGTACGTCTGACGGAAGAAAGGTTCTCCGTCGCCGCCGTCAGAGAGGCAGAAAGGTTCTTTCCGCTTAGACAACAGCGTTAAGCGGGAAGAGCTATGCTCTTTTATCATGAAAAAAACAGTCTCAATTAAGGAAAACAAGGATTTCAAAAAGCTTTATTACCGTGGGAAAAGTGTGGCAAATGACATTTTGGTGGTTTATTTCCGCCAGAATCCTTATCCCTATTGTCGTTTGGGGCTCACGGTTTCGGGAAAAGTGGGCAAGGCGGTCGTCCGCAATCGTGTGCGCCGCCTTATAAAGGAAAGCTACCGCCTGATGGAGGATCGTATCCGTAAAAGCATGGATATTGTCGTTGTCGCGCGCGTAAAGGCGGCTTCGGCGGATTTTCACGCTGTGAACAGGGCCTTGGAAAAGGCGCTTGAAAAGAGCGGAATTTTGGCGATGAAAAAAGAATGATTTCAAAATTTTTTATTTTTGTTATAAAGCTGTATCGGAAATATATTTCCCCGCTCAAAAGGCCGTGCTGTCGGTTTACTCCCACTTGTTCCGAATATGCTCTTGAGGCGTTCCGAAAATACGGAGCCTTTAAAGGGCTGTATTTGTCTGTCCGCAGAATTTTAAGGTGCAATCCCTTCTGCAAGGGCGGATATGACCCGCTTCCGTAACGAACTTAAGGAGGAAGTTATATGTTCTACATTCTGTCCGAGCCGCTGTCCCTGCTTATCAGACCGATTTACGAATACACCCAGAATTACGGCTGGACTCTTGTTATCGTAACAATCCTGATAAATCTTCTTACGATTCCTTTGACCGTCATAAGTCAGAAAAGCAACGCGAAAACTCAGCAGCTCCAGCCTCTTATGGCGGAGCTGCAAAACAAGTATAAAAACGATAAAGAAAAGCTTGCCGCCGAACAGCAAAAGCTGTACACGAAATACGGAGTAAATCCGATGGCGGGCTGTCTGCCGCTTTTGGTAAGAATGTTCATCATCTTCGGCTTTATCGGGGTAATTTACAATCCTCTGAAATATTTGCTGAAGCTTTCGACCGACCAGATAACCGCGGTTAAGGCGGCGGTTGAGGCCGCCGGAGGAACGGTCGGCAGCTACGAGGTTCAGCTCTGCGGCATGGCGGGAGCGAACGAAGCCATAATTTCCTTCGGAAAAACTCCGATAAACTTCAATTTCCTCGGAATTGATCTAACAATGATGCTTCGCCAGAATATGGGAATAATAAAAGTGTGGATAATTCCGGCTTTGGCGGTTCTTGCGACGGTGGGCTCCTCTCTTATAACAAAGAAGCTCACGGTTTCGGCTTCCGCGGGGAATGAGCAGGCCGCGTCGATGAACAATTCAATGCTGTTCATTATGCCGATCATGACAGCTTATTTTACTTTTATTATGCCCATAGGAATGTCGCTTTATTGGCTTACAAGCACAATAGTAAACGTAATTCAGCAAATTGCTGTCAATAAAATTGTGCAAAGGCATAAAATTTCTCTTACGCCCAGCGACAGCAAAAGGCTCGGAAAAGGCAAATCGTCGGCAAAGTGAATCAAATGAGAATCAAATGAAATGAAAGGAAGGGTTCGCCAATCCAAAGGATTGAGCGCTTGAAAAATGAAGGTTGTTGAAAAAAGTGCAAAAACAATAGATGAGGCGGTCGAGCTTGCTTTAAAAGAGCTTAACGTACCGCGCGACAGGGTTGAAATCGAGGTTATAAACGAAGGAAAAAAGGGCTTCCTCGGAATAGGAAGCATAGAAGCCTCCGTCAGGGTTACAATGGAGGAAACACCGGTTTCCAAAGCGGAGGATTATCTTAACGCGGTTCTTTCGGAAATGAAAATAAACGCCTCCCTTTCCTCCTCATATGAGGACGAGCGTGTCAGCATTTCCGTGAGCAGCGATGAAAATGACGCGGGAACGATAATCGGAAGAAGGGGCGACAATCTTGACGCGCTTCAGTATCTTACAAGTCTTGTCGTGAACCGCGGCGAAGAAAATTATATCCGCGTTTCCCTTGACATTGAGGGATATAGAGAAAAAAGAGAGGAAACGCTGATTCGTCTCGCGAAGAGCAAGGCGTCCTATGTCGCGAAAACTCACAAAAGCATAACTCTTGAGCCGATGAATCCCAACGAACGCAGAATAATTCATTCGACTCTTCAGGAATTTAGAAATATCTATACCTATTCCACCGGCGACGAGCCGAACAGAAGAATTGTCATAGCTCCCAAAAAAAGAGAATACGGCAGCGATTACCGCTCGAAATACCGTTACAACCGCCGCGAAAACGAATGTGTAACGGGAAGCGACTCCGACACATACGCTTTTTCCTCTTCCAATGAGGAGCCGGCCGAAGAGTAAAATAAAATCCAAGGATAACTTCCTTGGATTTTATTCCATATAATTTTTTATATATTTTTATTGGCGGTGAATCAGAATGTCTTCCACAATATGCGCTCTTTCCACCCCTTACGGTCGCGGAGGAATTGCCGTTATTCGCGTCAGCGGCGAAGACGCCATACTTAACACGGAAAAAATATTCCGCTCCGCGCGGCCGATAAGCGACGCTCCGTCCCATACGGTCACCTTCGGAAAAGTTTTTGATAAAAACGGTGTGATTGACGAGGGCTTGGTTACTGTTTTTCGCGCGCCGAAATCGTTTACGGGCGAAAACGTGTGCGAAATAAGCTGCCACGGCGGAATTGTCGGCGTAAATAAAATCATTGACGCGCTTATGGAAAACGGCTGCTCGATGGCTCAACCGGGCGAATTTACGAAACGCGCGTTTATGAACGGAAAAATGAGCCTGACACAGGCTGAAGCGGTAAAGGATATAATCGACGCCGGCACCGACGGCGCGCTTTGGGCTGCGGTAAATCGGCTTGAGGGCGGCATAACCGCGCCGATATGCGAAATCAGGGAGAAGCTGCTGCGGCTGCTTGCCGCGATTCAGGCGTCCGCCGATTTTCCGGAGGAGGATATTGACTACTTCAGCGGAGGAGAAATAACCGAAATTCTCGGCGAAGCGCTTACGGCGCTCGATAAGCTGAAAGCGACGGCGAGGCGCGGCGAAGCCCTGAGAAACGGAATATCATGCGTAATATGCGGGCTTCCCAATACGGGAAAAAGCTCTCTGCTTAACGCTCTTTGCGAAAGCGAGCGCGCCATAGTAAGTCAAACCGCCGGAACAACCCGCGATACGGTTGAAGCGTGGATTGACGTTGAAGGTGTGCCCGTAAAGCTCGGCGACACCGCCGGAATACGGGAAAGCGACGATGAGGTTGAGCAAATGGGAGTTCGCATGAGCCGGAATTATATAAAAAAAGCCGACATATGCATTTTTGTAACCGAAGCGGGACGAGGGCTTTATAAAGAAGAAAACGAAATTTTGAATGTTATTGCCTGTCCGGTGATAAAAACGGCGAACAAATGCGATGTAAACTCCGACGACAGAAGCGATTTTATTCATATAAGCGCAAAAACCGGAGAGGGAATAAACAGGCTCCGCGCCGAAATTGCGGAAAGGCTGAGCATAAAGGACAGCGGCGGAGCCGTAATAGCCAACCGCCGTCAGCTTGAAGCCGTCACAAGGGCGTCGGAGGCGGTTTCCCGCGCGATTAAATCGCTTGCCGACGGTTATTACGGCGACCTTGCCGCGATAGACATCGCCGAAGCGGTTGCCTCCCTTGGCGAAGCGGAGGGCATAAGCGTAAATCAGGAAACGGTGGACAAAATATTCGAAGAATTTTGTCTCGGCAAATAGCGCGGGCAGTTTCCGTTTGGGCTTCGGCGTATATTATATGTTTTATTGTATATGAAGGAGGCGAAGGCGAATGGCTTTCCGAATGGCTTTCGACGTTGCGGTTGTGGGAGCGGGTCACGCGGGCTGCGAGGCCGGTCTTGCCGCCGCGCGGATGGGCTTTAAAACCGTAATTTTCACAATTAATCTCGATTCGGTCGCCAATATGCCGTGCAATCCGAATATCGGCGGCACCGCTAAAGGGCATCTTGTGCGCGAAATCGACGCGCTCGGCGGCGAAATGGGTAAGTGCGCCGATAAAAATATGCTTCAGTCGCGTATGCTTAATATGCGTAAAGGCCCTGCCGTCCACTCCCTGCGCGCGCAGGAGGACAGGCGTATGTATCAGATTGATATGAAGAAGCGTATAGAAAATCAAAAAAATCTCTATGTGCGTCAGGCGGAGGTCAAAGACATCAAAAAAGACAGTGAAATTTTTCGCCTTACCATACATACCGGTGTTGAATTTACCGCAAAATGTGTAATTATCGCAACCGGAACATACCTCGATGGAAGAATAATTGTCGGCGAAACCTCTTACAGCGGAGGGCCGGACGGACTGTTTCCTTCGCTGGGACTGAGTGAAAGTCTCCAAAAAATGGGAATCGAGCTTATGCGCTTCAAAACAGGCACTCCCGCCCGTGTCCACAGCCGCAGTCTGGACTATTCCAAAATGGAGGTTCAGGAGGGCGACGAAGATATAACTCCTTTTTCGTTTGAAACAAAAGAAAAACAACAAAATAAAGTAAAGTGCTACCTCACCTACACCAATGCCGAAACGCATAGCATAATAAGGGAAAATCTCAGCCGAAGCCCGCTTTTTAACGGTCTGATAAACGGAGTGGGGCCGCGTTATTGCCCCTCTATTGAGGACAAGGTTGTGCGCTTCGCAGATAAGGAACGTCATCAGGTTTTTATAGAACCGATGGGCATGGATACAAGCGAAATGTACGTTCAGGGAATGAGCAGCTCTCTTCCCGAGGACGTTCAGCTTCGTATGCTCAAAAGCATGAAGGGCTTGGAAAACGTCGAAATTATGCGCTGCGCTTACGCGATTGAGTATGATTGCTGCAACCCTCTCCAGCTTAAGCCGTCGTTGGAGTTTAAGGATATAGACGGGCTTTTCGGCGCGGGACAGTTTAACGGTACAAGCGGCTACGAGGAGGCCGCCGCGCAGGGACTGATGGCGGGAATAAACGCGGCGCGGAAGCTTCAAAACAAACCGCCGATTGTTTTTGATCGCAGCGAAGCGTATATCGGGGTTTTGATTGACGATTTGGTAACCAAGGGAACGAACGAGCCGTACAGGATGCTTACAAGCCGCGCGGAATACCGTTTGCTGCTGCGACAGGACAATGCCGATCTCCGTCTTACGCCGACGGGTCATGAAATAGGGCTTATAAGCGAGGAGCGATATGCGGAATTTCTTAAAAAGCGCGCGCGTATAGAAGAGGAAATCGAACGGCTGAGGGGAGTGAACCTTCCGCCTTCCGCCGAGCTTAACGCTTTGCTTCGGGAAAAGAGCAGCAGTACGGTTTCCGACGGTGTAAAAATTACCGAGCTTATCCGCCGTCCGGAAATTTCCTACGACGAGCTCGCGCCCTTCGATTGCGCCCGTCCCGAGCTGGACAAAGCGGAGCGGGAACAGGTTGAAACGGCAATAAAGTACGAGGGATATATAAAACGCCAGTTTGAACAGGTTGAAAAGTTCCGTAAAAATGAGAAACGGCTTATCCCTGACGATATAAATTATGACAACGTCTACGGACTTCGGACGGAGGCGCGGCAGAAGCTGAAAAAAATGCGGCCGGAAAACGTCGGTCGCGCAAGCCGCATAAGCGGAGTCAGTCCGGCGGACATAGGCGTGCTTCTTATTTATCTTGCCGGCGTCGGAGAAACGAAATGATTTTATGCGTGAAGGAGAGTGAAGCCCGATGGCTTCATATACGGAGCTGCTGAAAAAAGGCGCTTCAAAGCTTGGAATAGAGCTGACGGACGACAAGCTCTTTCAGTTTCATGTGTATACGGAATTGCTTTTGGAGCATAACAAAAAAGTAAACCTTACGGCGATAACCGACAAAAACGAAATAATTTTAAAGCATTTTATAGACAGTCTAACCTTGCTTTGTTCGGAAAAAGCGGCTTACGGAGCGTCGCTCATCGACGTGGGAGCGGGAGCGGGCTTTCCGTCGCTGCCGTTGAAAATTGCCCGTCCGGATCTTAAAATAACCATGCTGGACAGCTTAAGCAAGCGTGTCGATTTTCTGAACGGCGTAATTTATGAGCTGGGACTCAAGGAGGCGTCTGCCGTACACGCCCGCGCGGAGGACGCCGCAAGAGGAAAGCTGCGCGAAGGCTTCGACATAGCGGCGGCGCGCGCGGTGGCGAATTTGTCGGTTTTGGCGGAGTACGCGATTCCGTTTGTCAAGCCCGGCGGATTTTTTATCGCGATGAAGGGCGGCTCGCCCTATGATGAAATTGACGATGCGGCGGCGGCAATACGGACAATGGGCGGCATTGTTGATGATGTAAAAATTATAGAAATTCCCGAAAGCGGAATTAAGCATTCGCTTGTGGTAATAAAAAAAACGCAGAGAACTCCCTCGAAATATCCGAGAAAAGCCGGAAAACCCGCGAAAGAGCCTGTTAAATAAGGCTTTTTCGTCGTTATAAGGCGAAATGTTTTTGTTTCATTTATACATATTTTGTGCTATAATTTTCTTAAGAAAATCAGAAAAAGGAGAATTAAGCATGAAATCAGAAGAAATTGACATTAATCTCATTTATCCGAATCCGTTTCAGCCGAGAAGGTACTATGACCCCGCAAGCATTAACGAACTCAGCGACTCCATAAAATCCTTCGGCGTGATAAGTCCGATTCTCGTGCGGCGCGCGGCGCGGGGCTATGAGCTGATAGCCGGCGAACGCAGACTGCGCGCGGCGAAAAACGCGGGGCTGAAAACAATACCCGCCGTTGTGCGGGAAATGAGCGACGCCGGCAGCGCCGTTGTGTCGATTGTGGAAAATATCCAGCGGCGGAATCTTAATTGCTTCGAGGAAGCGGAAAGCATAAGCCGCCTGATAAGCTACCACAAAATGACGCAGGAGGAGGTCGCGAAAATGCTTTCCAAGAGCCAGAGCGCCGTGGCGAATAAGCTCCGCCTTCTGAAGCTCGGCAAAAACGTGCGCGCAAAAATGCTTGAATACGGACTGACGGAGCGCCACGGGCGCGCCCTTCTCCGGCTTGACAGCGAAGCGCAGCAGCTTGAAGCCGCGGAAAAAATGGGCAAAGGAAGCATGAATGTTGCCATGTCGGAAAAGCTCGTGCAGCGCATGATAGAGGAAAATGTGCGCGCAAGCCGCAGAATTGTGCCGCGCACGTCGGCAAAGAGTACGCGCAGCTTTATAAATACCCTCATGAAAACCGTGGACGTCATAAAAAAGAACGGCGCGGTTGCAACCACCAAGGAAATAGAGTATGACGACTGCATAGAGTACATAATAAAAATAGCCAAATAATTTAAAAACCGAAAAAACAGCCGCCGCCCTTCGGAGAAAGGTTTCACGTGAAACAAAAAAAGACAAAAAAGCTATTGCTTAAATAAATTTTGTGTGCTATAATGTAACGTAACGGAAGCTTTTATCGTCTGCGAATGAAAGGGAAGAGCAAAATGTCAAGGGTTATAGCAATTGCGAATCAGAAGGGCGGCGTCGGAAAAACCACAACCTCGGTTAATCTCGCGGCGTGTTTGGCGAAGCTGGGGAAAAGAATCCTTGTTGTGGACGTCGATCCGCAGGGCAACTCCACCGGCGGACTCGGCATTGATAAGCGACGCTGCGAAAAAACTGTGTACGATTGTCTTGTGGACAATGCTCCCATGGAGGAGACAATTCTTCCCACCGCATACGAAAATCTGTACGTCTGTCCGTCAAACATAGACCTGAGCGGGGCGGAGTTAGACTTGATAAGCGTGATAGGACGCGAAAATCAGCTTAAAAACGCGATAAAGCCCGTAAAGGACGACTTCGATTTTATTTTTATCGACACTCCCCCGTCGCTTGGGCTTATAACCGTAAATACGCTTACGGCGGCGGACAGTGTGCTTATACCGATACAGTGCGAATTTTATGCGCTTGAGGGCGTGAGCCAGCTCATAAGTACGGTAAAAAAAGTGAAAAACGCGTTGAATCCGTCGATAACCGTCGAAGGCGTACTGCTCACCATGTATGACAGCCGCACAAATTTGGCGATACAGGTCGCGGACGAAGTAAAAAAATTCTTCCCGAACAAGGTTTATAAAACCGTAATACCGCGAAACGTCCGCCTCAGCGAGGCTCCCGGCTTCGGACAGCCCATAATATACTACGACGGCGGCTCTAAGGGGGCCGAGGGCTATATGAGTCTCGCAAAGGAATTTCTCGGAGGTGAGGTTTGATGAAAAAACAGCTCGGAAGAGGCTTCGACGCCCTCTTTGAATCAACGGACAGCGCGGATATCGCCGATCTTACGGCCGAAAACGAGAGCGCGCAAAAAATCAAGCTTTCACTGATTGAGCCGCATCCGAATCAGCCGCGCAAGAATTTCGACAAGGAACAGCTTCAGGAGCTGGCGGATTCCATCGCCCGTCACGGCGTGATTCAGCCGATAATTGTGGTCGACGGCGAAAACGGATACTACAGAATCATTGCCGGCGAACGCCGCTGGAGAGCGGCAAAGCTGGCGGGGCTTTCGGAGATTCCCGCCATAGTCCGCAGCTACAGCGATGTTCAGGCGGCGGAAATCGCGCTTATAGAAAATCTTCAGCGTGAGGATTTAAACCCCATCGAAGAGGCGCAGGGCTATAAAAGCCTTATGGAGCGCTTCGGCCTGACTCAGGATAGTATAAGCGAAAGGGTCGGCAAAAGCAGAAGCAATGTTGCAAATATGCTTCGGCTTCTGAAGCTTGACCCTGAAATTCAGACAATGCTGCGCAGCGGAAAGCTTTCCGCCGGTCACGCGAGGGCGCTGCTCTCGATTTCGGAGCGCGAAAAGCGGCTTGCCGCCGCAAACCGTATCGTTGACGAGGGACTTACCGTCCGTCAGGCGGAGCTGCTTGCGAAGGAAAAATCCGCGCGCAAAAAATCCCCTCCGAAGAAAACCGACCCGCAATATCCCGACGTAGAGAAGGATTTGGCGGAAAAATTCGGCACAAAGGTAAGGATTAACGGCAGCGATAAGGGAAAAATAGAAATCGACTTTTACAGCATGGAGGATCTTATCCGTATCATAGATATTATGAATTTGTAATTTATTATGTTGGAGGTAATTGCAATGTTGGACATGAAAGTAATCCGCGGCGAAACCGAACGGGTCAAGGCGGCTCTCGCCCGCCGCAAGGAGGATATTGACATCGACGGCGTTATAGCTCTCGACAACCGCCGCCGTGAAATTCTCTATGAAGCGGAAAAGCTCAAGGCAAGCCGGAACGAAACGTCGAAAAAAATTCCGGCAATGAAAAAAAACGGCGAGGACGTTGCTCCCGTTTTCGCGGAAATGAAGGCGATGTCCGAAAAGGTCAAGGAGCTTGACGATCAGCTCAGAGAGGTTGACGATAAAATATACGAAGCAATGCTCCGTATACCGAATATCCCCAATGACGACGTCCCCGACGGCGACACCGATGAGGACAATGTGGAAATCCGCCGCTTCGGCGAGCCGACGAGCTTTGATTTTGAACCGAAAGCGCACTGGGATCTCGGCGCGGAGCTGGGCATACTGGATCCCGATACGGCGGCGAAGATTACGGGCGCGCGCTTTCATGTGTATAAGGACATGGGCGCAAGACTTGAAAGAGCCGTTGTGAACTATTATCTCGATACGCACACAGAAAAGCACGGCTATACGGAGATTTTTCCTCCTTTTATGGTTCACCGCAGCTCCATGATAGGCACGGGACAGCTTCCGAAATTCGAGGAAGATGCTTATAAGGTCGCGGGGACGGAATATTTCCTTGTTCCCACGGCGGAGGTGCCGGTTACAAATATGTATCGCGAACAGATACTGGACGGCGACAGGCTGCCGATTAAGCACGTCGCGTATACCGCCTGCTTCCGTCAGGAGGCGGGCAGCGCGGGTCGTGACGGACGCGGACTTATCCGCCAGCACCAGTTCAACAAGGTGGAGCTGGTTAAATTCACAAGACCGGAGGACAGCTATGAAGAGCTGGAAAAGCTCACCCGCGACGCCGAAGCGGTGCTTCAGGGACTGGGGCTTCCGTACCGCGTTGTAAAAATCTGCGTCGGCGATTTGGGCTTTACCGCCGCAAAAAAGTACGATATAGAGGTTTGGATGCCGTCGTATAACCGTTATGTGGAAATTTCCTCCTGTTCCAATTTTGAGGATTTTCAGGCGCGCAGAGCGAATATTAAATTCAAGGACGGCGTCGGCGGCAAGGCGCGGTATGTTCACACGCTGAACGGCAGCGGTGTTGCCGTTGGCCGTACGGTTGCCGCAATTATGGAAAATTATCAGAACGCCGACGGCAGCATTACAATTCCCGAGGTTCTTCGTCCCTATATGGGCGGCAAGGAGGTTATACCCTCCGCGCCGACGTCTCCGCGTGCTTAAGGCGGCGAAAGCGCTGTCCGCAGGCGGCGGACTCCATGCTTGGGAGCGGTCAAAAAGTAAATTTTACGGGGGAAGCCTTAAGGCTTCCCCCGTTATGTGTTGTATCGAAACAAATCCGCCTACATTTCCCATATATGACGGAAATATCGTGCCGGCATGAGCTGCTTCATAAGGCGGGGATTGTTCCTTTCCTTTATGCCTATCGCGCTGTAAAACAGCTTCCACATTTCCTCAAATGTTTTTTCGTCGTCTGACTTTTCGGGCGGAGAAAAGCCCTCCGCGCTGACAATATATTTTTCCTTTGTGTCGTAAATTCCGATAAGTCTGTGCCTTGTATCGTGAATCGCAAAAGGAATATCCGGCAGTCTGCCCGCAAAATGGTTCAGCATAATGGGAAGAAGGTTGTTTTGCGGTGAAAAACGGCAATACTGAACTCCTCCCTCCATGACGGAGAAGCGCATAAACCCCATGAGCTTGTCTGTTTCACGTGAAACATTCTCCGCCAGCGTCGAAACCTCAAAAACGCTTCGGTCGGCAAGAGCGCCGTTGGCGGCGCGCCCGATTTTAAAGCCGAGCATGAGGTAACGATAGATTGCGATTTCCTTGTGCGCTCCGTCGGAAAGAAAGGCATAGTAAATTTTGCGCATACCGTTTGAGCCGAGCTTCTCTCTTGCCGCTTTGATTACGCGGCGCGCCTTGGCTTTGTCCGTTTCCGTTTCGATTAAACGGGTATTAAAGGTAAGCTGCAGGCGGTCGCCCGTTACGATGTCCGCCGGAGGGACGCGCGAGTATACCGCGTCAAAAACAACGGTATAAAAGCCGAGATAAGATCCGTCGTAGGAATAGACGACGTCGGAATTGTCTAAAATTGTCCCGTCAGGCATTTTACACGCTCCTCCGTCGAGGGCAACAGCGAATCGAAGTTGTCCGTTAAGGTCATTTGCCGATGCTCTATAAGCTGCGGCAGCATTGAGGCTGAGCTTATCAGAGCGCCGTAAATAAAATCGTAGTTCATTTTAAACGCCGGAAACATATATTTTCCGTTGCAGGTTATGAAGTAGGCCGCCTTTTTAAGCTGTACGCGCAGCTTTTTCAGGTCGTCAAAGCCGAGACGCGCGCTTCGTCTTGCGGCAACGATTCTCTGAGCGGAGCGCACGCCTATTCCGGGAACGCGCAGCAGCAGCTCGTATGGGACGCTGTTTATCTCAAGCGGGAAAAACTCAAGGTGATTTAACGCCCAAAACGCCTTTGGGTCGAGCAATGGGTCAAGGCGGTCGTTTTCCTCACTGAGAAGCTCCTCTGCCTTGAAGCCGTAAAAGCGCAGCAGCCAATCCGCCTGATAAAGACGGTGTTCGCGCAGCAGCGGCGGCTTTATGTCCTTCGGAAGCGCGGGATGAGTGCCGATGGGAACGTAAGCGGAGTAAAAAACCCTTTTCAGCCCGTATGTTTTGTATAACGCTTCACTGAGCCGTATTATCCGGAAATCACTGTCGGGCGTCGCGCCGATTATCATTTGAGTGCTTTGTCCCGCGGGAACGAAGCGCGGCGCGCTTTTAAACTGTTTTATTTCGTTTGTGCGGCGGATTATGCCGTCGCGTATCTGCCCCATCGGCTTTATCACTTTTTCCTTGGATTTTTGCGGCGCGAGCAGCTTAAGACTGCTTTCGCTGGGCAGCTCGATGTTTATGCTGATTCTGTCGGCAAGCAGTCCGAGGGCGTTAATAAGCTCCGGCGCGGCTCCGGGGATTGCTTTTACGTGGATATAACCGTTGAAAAAGTATTCCTTGCGCAGAATTGTAAGCACTTCAAGCAGTTGCTCGGCGGTGTAGTCCGGATTTTTGATTACGCCTGAGCTGAGAAATAGCCCTTCGACATAATTGCGGCAGTAAAAATTTATAAACAGCTCCGCCAGCTCGCGCGGCTCAAAGGCCGTGCGCTCAATGTCGTTGCTGCGGCGGCACAGACAGTATTGGCAATCATTTATACAATAATTTGTATACAACACCTTCAAAAGAGAAATACAACGTCCGTCGGAACTGAAAGCGTGACAACAGCCGGCGTTCGTTGTGCTTCCGATTCCGCCGCGGGTACTCTTGCGGTCGCTGCCGCTGCTGGTGCAGGCGGCGTCGTATTTTGCCGCGGCAGTAAGAATACGGAGTTTTTCTTGAGTTTCCATGTGTTAACACCTCAAATAAACAAGGAAGTAAAATCGAAGCAAGGCTTTGTCAAGCCCGCATAAAATGACACTCGTCGCTTCGGCGGAGGTATCGTCACATAGATTATAACACAACAAAAACAAAAAAGCAAACAAATGTTCGGATAAAAATACACAAAATTTATTTTTGTTTTTGTATATATGTCACAAAAATCAGCGTAAGCATAGGTCCGATAATAAGTCCAAAGAAGCCAAGCAGCTTGTATCCGACGAAAACGCCGGCAAGCGTGAGCAGCGGATGAAGCCCGATTTGCGCGCTCAAAATTTTGGGCTCCAAAAGCTGACGCATCAGCGAACAGGCGCCGTAAAGCGCCAAAAGCCCGAACGCAAGGGCGTTTTCCCCGCTTAGAAATTTATACAGCGCCCACGGAATCAGAACGCAGCCGGTGCCGAATACGGGAATTGCGTCCACAAAGGCGGTTCCGAGGGCTATCGGCAGGGCGTATTTTACTCCCGACAGCAGCAAAAATACCGAAATTAAGCAAAAGGTAAGCAGCATAAGCAGGAGCTGGGCTCTGATGTAGCCGCTCAGTACGGACGAGACGCTTTCCTTAAAAAAAGCGACGCCGTTTTCAAGTCTGCCGCCGAAAAGCGAATGAAGACCCGCGGCGATTTGTTCTTCGTCCTTAAGGAAGAAAAACGCGGAAAGCACGGCGAAAACCATTACAAGCAGGAAGCCGGTGACATTCTCTGCGCAGGAAAGCAGACGGACGGAAAGAGCCTTCAGCGTTTCGGCGAAATCCTCCCGAAAAACGGCGATAAATTTCCGAAGGTACTCGTTTTTGACCTCAATTGACGAGAGCTTCGAATAAAGCTGCGGCAAGCGGGAGCTTTCGCTGTAGGCGAAGGAGAAAAGAACGGCCGCCAAGCCCAAAAGGAGGACGACGACAAAGCCGAGCGAAAAAAACGCCGCGACTCCGCGTCCTATTCCGAGAGCGGAAATCCGCCGCACCGCTCCGCGGCAGAAAAGATAAAGAAGAAAGCCGACGATGAACGGGGCGAGAAGCCCCAGAAGCTTTGGCAGCAAAAAAAGCCCGACCGAAAAAAGAATAATGTACAAAGGAGGGTACACGTTAATCTCCGTTTCCTGCTCCGCAGCGGCAAAAACGGGAATCAGGCCTCTCTTATCCGCGGAGCAAGGAAAATAAGAGAAGCACGCAAGCGGTTTAATCTCGCGTCGCGGCGCAAAGGGGATCTTGACGGCGCCCGCTTATATTATATGTACTCTCTTCATAATTATTGTTGGTTTAATATTCCTGCGCAAAAAAGACACAAATCCGCAAATTTGTGTCTTTTTCTTTCCGCGGCGCGGAAGGCTTACGGTCAATATTCCAAAAATTCCTTCATAAGCTCGTGTCCGATATTGCGGACAAGACCGTTTTTTTCGGCGCAGGCTTCGGTGTAGACGTTGCCGGTGTTCCGATGCTCGCCCTTTTTGTAAATTACACAGGGAACGCTTTCGCTGCTGTGGGTTTTGATTGAAACGGGCGTCGGATGATCCGGAAGCACCATGAATTTGTAATCCTCTCCGCTTTCGTCAAGCCGAGCCTTGATGTATCCGATAATTTTTTCGTCAATAAGCTCGAGACTTCGCGTTTTTCCCTTTGCGTCGCCCTGATGCCCGCACTCGTCGGGAGCTTCAAGATGAACGTATACAAGGTCGCGCCCGTCCTTGAGCAAAGCGTCCGCCGCGGCGACGGCCTTTCCGTCAAAATTTGTATTTACGGTTCCCGTCGCGCCCTCGACGTCAATGCTTTTCATTCCGGCAAGAATGCCTATGCCCTTAATCAGGTCAACCGCGCTGACAACCGCGCCCTTGACTCCGTAGAGCCGCTCGAAGCTCGTAAGCGCGGGACGCTTTCCTTCGCCCCATATCCACAGTGAGGTTGCGGGATTTTTGCCATCGGCAATCCGTTTTTTGTTTACGGGGTGATTTATAAGGATTTTTTCGCTCTTTTTCATAAGCTCCAAAATACGGGGGTCGCTCGGAAGATAATCTTTAATTTTTCTGTCGGAAATATCATGCGGAGGAGTGAGCCTGAAGCTTTCGGGAGCGTTGTCCCATACGAAAAGATGACGGTAGCTGACGCCGGGATAAAAATGAATGTCGCCGCCGCCCAGTTCCGCTTCGACGGCCCGCAAAAGCTGTGAGCTTTCAGCGGTTGTGATTTCTCCGGCGCTGTAGTCCAGCATGGTTTTATCCTCGTATCTTTCCTCGTCGCTGAGCGTTACGGTGTTGGCGCGGAAGGCGGTCTGGTTGTCCTTCAGCTCAACGCCGATGGAAGCGGCTTCGAGGGGAGAACGGCCGGTATAGTAAAGCTTTGGGTCGTAGCCCATAACGGACAGATTGGCGACGTCGCTGCCGGGTTTAAGTCCGTCGGGAACGGTTTTGACAAAATAAAGACTGCCGTTGGCGGCAAAATAGTCCATGTTCGGGGTGTTCGAGGCTTCGAGCGGAGTTTTTCCGCCCAAAATTTCCAGAGGACGGTCGGCGCAGCCGTCGGCAAGCACAATTACATATTTCATAAAAAATCAGTCCTTTCTTGCGCTTCCTTTATCATATATCATATCAGATTTTTCCGTGAAATTCAACAACAATGAATAATTTTCACAAAAAACATTAAAAATAATTTTACTTAGGAGGATGAATATGAGTAAAATTAAAGCCTACGGGCAGCACATCATACTTTCCGTTTTGCTCTTGGCGGTGGGAGCGTTCGGAATTTATCAATTCAAAAGAGCGCGAGAGCTGGAATATACGCAGAATCTGAGCTACAGCCAAATGTTCGCGGAGCTGACGGGCTATGTCGATGATGTGGAAACCGAGCTTCTGAAGGCGCGGCTCATAAACGACCCGCGCCAGCTTGTCAATCTCAGCGGCAGGCTCTACAGCGCCTCCGCCGCCGCGAAATCGAAGCTTTGCTCACTGCCGCTCGGTGATGTGTCGGTGGAACGGACGGCGGAATTTTTGTCGCAGGTGGGAGATTTTGCGCACAGCGTGTCTATGCGGGTGATAGGCGGAGAGGAAATGAGCGAAGACGACGCCGCGAATCTCAAAAGTCTGAGCAAATACGCCGCAAGCCTGCAAGAGGGACTGGACGGGCTGTTGGTAAAAATGAACAACGGCGAAGTAAATTTCAGCTCAAACAGCGTAAACAAGCTCCTCGGCGGCGGCTCGACCGCCCTTGCGGACAGCATTTCCGACGTTGAGGAGGAGATGCACGACTATCCCTCGCTGGTTTACGACGGCCCGTTTTCACAGCACATATCCAATAAAGAAGCGGTATTTTTGAAAAACAAGAGTACGGTTGACGAAAAATCGGCGACAAATATAGCCGAGCTTTATCTGGGCGGAGGGGTTAAGCTGCTCGGCGAGGGCGAGGGCAAAATTCCTTCCTATTACTTTGAGAACGGCGGCAGCAGAATTGAAATAACCAAGGCGGGCGGACACATTCTGTGGATGCTGAACGACCGCGGCGTGGGCGAACGGACGCTGAATACGGAGCAGGCGAAGCGGTATGCGGCGGAATTTCTGAGAAAGAACGGATATTCGGACATGACGGAAAGCTATTATGACATAAAGGATGACTGCGCCGTGCTGAATTATGCGTGGTCGCAAAACGGCTATACGGTTTTCCCCGATCTCGTGAAGGTGAAGGTCGCGCTGGACAACGGTGAAATTATAGGCTTTGAGGGGCGCGGTTATATAATGAATCACGCTCCGAGAAAGATTCCGGCGCCAAAAATTACCGCCGGCGAGGCATTGGCGACAGTGAGCCGCGCCGCGGAGGTAGAGAGCGTTTCGTATGCGGTGATCCCGTTGGACAGCGGAGAGGAGGCGTTTTGCTATCAGCTTAAGGGCAAGCTTGACGAAAAGCATTTCCTGATTTATATCAACACCCAGACCGGAGCCGAGGAGGAAATTATGATTTTGCTGGAAACCGAAACGGGAGTTTTGGCTGTATAGGGGGGTATATTTTCCACAAGCGGCAAAAAGGCAATTGCGCATTTCGCAATTGCCTTTTTTGCAAATAAAAGCCGTTTTACGTTTTAAAAGAGAATCTTATCCTCGCCGAACCACTTTTCGGAAATTTCCGCAAGAACGCCCTGCTCTTTAAGCGCGTAGAGCGCGTCCTCGACCGCCGCGCAAAGCTCGGTATTGCCCTTTGCAAAGCCTATGGCGTATTCCTCGGGAGCGAGGCTTTCATCAAGTATTGTGAGGTCGTAGCCGTTTTCGTTGATTACATAGTTTGCGACAACCTCGTCAAGGATAACCGCGTCAACATTGCCCGCCTGGAGATCCATCAGAGCCGTGAGGTTATCAAGAAGCTCAACCTTTTCGGCGATGGAGGCGTTGACCTCCTCATTGGCCTCAAGTGCCTCGGACGCGGAGGAATCGCTCTGGAGAGCGACGGTTTTTCCGGCAAGGTCGGCAAGGGAGGTTATATCGCTGCCGGCGGCGACAACCACTACCTGACGGTTCGCGAGATAGGACATACTCATTTCGTATTTTTCAAGACGCTCGTCTGTCACCGTAAGACCGTTCCATATACAGTCGATGCTGCCGCTTTGAAGCTCGGCGTCCTTGTTGTCCCACTCAATCGGAACGGGTACAAGCTCAATGCCGTAATAGTCGCACACGGCCTGAGCAAGGTCGATGTCGAAGCCGACAATTTCGCCGTTTTCATCGGTGAAGCCCATCGGAGGGAAGGAAGCGTCAAGTCCGAGACGGAGCGTGTCGGGAAGCCGATAAACCTCGGCGGAATCGTCCGAATCCGCAACGACGTCCTGCGCGTCGAGGTCAACGTCGGACAGGTCGTTTTTTGTGCCGCACGCCGCAAAAGCGAGCGCAAGGGCGGCAATTGTCAGAATTGCGATGAATTTTTTCAAAATAAACATCTCCTTATAGGAATAATTTCAGAGTTTATTTTACACTAAAACTTCGGCTTTGTAAAGAAATTTTTGAAAAACACGGGGATAAATTTGCGCTAATGGTAAAATATCACAAAATTTATTATTGATTTTTGTTATATTTTAAGCCCGTAAAATATAACAAAATCAAATTGCCTCCATTGACTTGATTGCCGAATTTGTGCTAAAATAAAAACATGATAAGCAAACGGACAAAAAGGAGAGAGCGATGTGAAAAACAGAAAAAGAGCTATATCGGCGGCGCTTGCGCTTGCCGTGACGGTTTCCGCTTTTGCCGGAGCGGGATTTGCGGCGGAAACCGTCAGCGATCAGGCGGGAGTCGCGATTGAGGTTTCCGGCGGAAACCTTGTGAAAAATCCGTCGTTTGAAAACAGTCTCGGCGAGAACCCCGAAGCCGATCCCAATACCGACGGCGGCTGGACGCTGTGGGGCATGAGCGGGGAAAACATAGTTTCCGCTCCGAGCGGACTTTCCGCCCCCGACGGCGGCAAGGTGTTTCACCTTGTCCTTTCGGACGGCGCGGAAAATTCGTGGGCGCTGTTGAAGCAGACCGTTGACGTTGAAAGCGGAAAAAGCTACCTTTTCACGGCGGAGCTTGCCGCGCCGCACAATGCGTCGCTCGGCGCGGGAATATCGGTAATCGACGACAGCGGCAGACTGAACGTCTTTTCCCGCGAAAAGGACGCGAACGGCGTACTTGAATTTGAAAAGGTCAGCGCAACCTTTTCCGTTCCGGAGACTGCCGAAAACCCGAAGGTCGTTATTTCGTTCGGGCTCGGAGAAACCGACAATCAAAAATATATCGACAACGTATGCCTGTACGAGATTGCCGACCCTTCCTCGGTTTTGATTGAGGAAGAGGGGGAAACGATGTTTACGGGCGACGTGACAATAAAGCTGCGCAACGAAACAAAGGAGCTGGAGCTGAAGCTCGTCGGCGACAACGGCAATCCCACCATACGCTACGACAACCGCTCAAAATTTATGAACGATATAATGTTCAACGTGAACCGAGATTTCGGCTCCGCCGATACCTCGAACACAACGCGGACGCAGATTCCCGTTGACGTTTACGACGCGCAGACCCTTGAGGCGGCAAAAAACATCGTAAAGGCGAACCCGAAGAGCAATCCTCTGCTTTCGACGGACTATATAGATTCCTATATAGAAGAAATGGTGGCTCTGCGTCCCGGGTATATGAATTACCTTCCGCAGGCTTTGGAGTGGAACCGCATGGATATAACCCTTGTTCCGGTGTCCAATCCGTGGTGGCAGTATATGCGCCTTGAGGAGGATCAGGAGGAATATACCGAGGAGCAGTGGAGATATTTTTACAGGCAGCTCTGGAGCGACGCGTGGAAGCATGGCTTCGCGAGAGGCTATATATACGCGAAATATTTCGGTCAAACCAATTATAATATGGGCAACGAGCCGGATAACTGGGAAAACGGACGGGCAAAATTCATTGATTGGACGCTTTACGGGCTTGAAGCGGTACAGCTTGCCGACGGCTTTAAAACCGGCGTTGAGGCCGCGGGGTACAGCCGCGACGAGGCTCAGACGTGGGGGCCGACGCTTGCGGGCTGGAACACCGCCGCGTGGGACGCCGTCGCCGAAGCCGGCGACGAGGGTATTGACGTTTACGATTACCATACCTACGGCGGCGGCACGAACGCGCACAGAACCAGAATACAGAATTTTAAGAACAGAATCGAGGAAATAAATCCCGACGGACAAATCGAGAAGGTTTCCGCGTCCGAGTTTAACTGGAAGCTCAGCGGCGACAGCTTTGACTGGCTGGACAAGATGGATGCCTGCATAAGTCATATACAGATTATGCGTGAGCAGGCTCTCAGCGGGCTTTACGCGTCAATCCGCTTCTCGTTCCCCGAAATGTTCTTTCAGGACAGCGCGACGGGACGCTATATAACAGCCGAGCGGATGTATTATGCCATACGGCAGTTCACGCGTACACTTACCGAGGGAAACGTGCTTGTTGAGTACGACCTTACCGACGCGGGCAGCGCGCAGGAATTTTTCGTCACAAAGGGAGAAAACAGCTATTTTATCCATTTTATAAACAACAACGCCACCGGCGAGACAACAAATCTCACGGTTGACCTCTCGGCATTGGACATTGCCGACGGCAGCGCGGTTTTGCTTCGTGAAATGAGCGAGGATGTAAACGACGAGGTTGTCGCGGCGACAGCCGTAAAGGACGGGACGGTCGTCTTCGAGGGACTGAAGGACACCGCGATGTATCTTATTGAGGTTCAATACGCCGACTTCACCGTTCCCGCGCCCGAAATTCACCGTGCCTTCGGCTATGTGGATTCGGCGGAAATATGGTGGACGAACAAGCCTTACTATTCGAGCTTTGACGTTTACCGTTCGACGGACGGCAAAAATTTTGTTCCGGTTGCGGAAAATATCGCCGACGCTTGGTATGAGGATAAGGACGTGACGGCGGACGGAAGGTATTACTATTATGTCGTTGCGAAGGCTTACGACGGCGTTTCCGAAAACAGCGGCGTTGCGGGTCCCGTTACGCTCAAGCCCGACGGCGCTCTGCCCTATATGGGCGACTTCGAGGGCGGCACGCTTGCCGGCTTTGAGGTTGTCGGCGACTTTGAGGTTGAGGAATATCAGTATGTACACAATGCGGTCGGAACAGCCCGTAAGGGAGAAACCTCCATGCTCATAAACGGCGGAGCCGACTGGACCGACTACACCGTCGATACGACGGTCAGCGTCCGTCAGCTTGATGAGGGTAGCGATTCCTACGGAAAAATCGGAATGCTGGCGAGATATGTCGATGAAAACAACTACTATCGCTGCATTCTTGACAGCGAAGCGAGAACCGTTTCCATAACGAAGGTGAAGGACGGCGAGGAAACTCTCCTCGGAGAAACACCCATTCCCGAGGCATTCCAAATAACCGCGGGGAAATCCATTCCGATGAATCTTGTCACGGACGGCGATAAAATATACTTTTACGCCGTGATGAGCGCATACGAGCCGCCCGTGGGACAGAGAAGCGCAAGCGTCACGGTCTATGACAGCGACTTCCCGACGGGGAAAACCGGCATAATCGTGGCGGACGGGGCGAAAATGAGCTTCTCGTCGATAAAGGTTGTCGAGTCGTTTTACGACCTGTTCAGCGGCGGCAAAAGCGATAAATGGGAGGAAGCGAGCGGCGACTGGAGTACGGGCGTTATTGACGACGGGCGAGTCGCGAACTGGTGGTATACTCAGTCCGACGCGAGCGGCGACGACTGGAAGATGAGCCTCGTCACAAGCGGCGACATTATTGACGGCTTCATTGCGGGAAAAATCATGACCGACGGCACGGCTGCCTTTATTGCCAAGTATGTGGACGACGACAACTTCCTCCGCTACCAAATCGAGGACGGAACCATAAGCGTAATTTCGCGCGTAAACGGTGTTGAAACGGTGGAACAGAGCGCCGCGATACCGGAGCATAAGAATCCTTATGTCACTCTCCAGATTGAGTTTGACAAAAATTACCAAACGGTAAATATCGGCGGACAGAATGTTCTGGCGTATCACCTGTGGATTCCGGAGCTTGCGACGGGCAAATTCGGCGTTGCCACGAAGGGCAGCGTCGGCAGCTTTGACCAGTTCATCGTCTCCGCTACGAGCATAACCTTTGAAATGCCCTATTTCCTTGATATGCAGGAGCATTGGGCAAATTCCGCGGTTTCGGCCATGGCGGAATGGGGCTATGTACGCGGTACGGACGCCGAAAACTACAGTCCCGACCAAGAGCTGACCCGCGCCGAATACGCGGAAATGCTTGCGAGAATGACGGGCTGCCCCGACGGGTATGCTTACAGCGGAGCGTTCTCCGACGTTGCGTCCGACGCTTACTACGCGTCCTCCGTGCAGTGGCTCAACGACAAGGGGCTTATTCCGTCGGAAATGACGGCGGACGGCGCGTTTGCGCCCGACAAAGCCATAACCCGCGAGGAAATTGCCGCGCTTTCCGTGCTGACGGTTAAGGCGTTCAGAAAGTATAACGACCTTGAAAGAGCAGACATTTCCGCCTTTACCGACGCCTCCGACGTGAGCGAATGGGCGCGGGAGTATGTCGAATACGCTTTCGGTACGGTTGTTTCCGGCGAGGAAATGATAATGAACGGCAAAACGGAAACCGAGCTTGCGCCCCGGAGCGGAGCCACACGCGCCGAAGCCGCCGTGTTCCTGCAAAGAACGTATAAGCTGATGTACGCTTAAAATTTACTTAAAATTTTAACGGGAGAACCGAAAGGCTCTCCCGTTTGATTCGTTTTGCCTTTTTATTTTTTAGAAAAAGCAAAAAAATAATTGAATAAATTGCTAAGCTGTGCTATAATAAAAATATATATTATTAAAGGACGGTGAAATCGAAGTGACGGCAAAGGAATGGGTATTCCCGCAGGCGCGGGATGAGGAGCGCGTTCGCGAGCTGTGCGATACGTTCGGCATACCCGCGCTTGCGGCAAAGGTCATGCTGAACCGCGGCTATGGCGAAACGGAGACGGCGGCGCGCTTTCTGAACAAAAACCGTGACTGCTTCCACGACCCCTTCCTTATGACGGACATGGACAAAGCCGCCGCCATAATACGCTCCGCCGTTGACGGCGCGAAAAAAATAACCGTCTACGGGGATTACGACGTTGACGGCATAACCTCCGTCGCGCTTATGGTGCGCGCGCTGAGAGAGCTCGGAGCGGATATCGACGCCTATATTCCCGACCGCAGAGCCGAGGGATACGGGGTGAACAAAGCGGCTCTCGAAAAGCTTGCCGCCGCGGGTACGGGACTTGTCATAACCGTGGACACGGGCATAACCGCCGTCGAAGAGGCGCAATACGCCAAGGCTCTCGGGCTTGAGCTTATAATAACCGACCATCACGAGTGCAAGGAGGCTTTGCCGGAAGCCGCCGCGGTGGTAAATCCCAAACGTCCCGGCTGCGCTTATCCCTTTAAGGAGCTTGCCGGCGTGGGCGTGGCGTTCAAGCTGGTTTGCGCGCTTGAGGGCGATTTGCGCGCGGTTTTGGAAAAATACGGCGACATTGTCGCCCTCGGAACGATTGCCGACGTTGTGTCGCTCACGGACGAAAACCGCGCAATTGCGGATATTGGCTTAAGAAAAATGAAGGAAAATCCGAATCCCGGCATAAAGGCCGTACTTGCCGTCGCGGCCGGCGGCGCAAAGCGCGGAAGCTGCGCCGTTGTAAGTTATTCAATCGCGCCGAGACTGAACGCGGCGGGACGTATGAGCAGCGCGATGACCGCGGTGGAGCTGCTGCTGACCGAGGATCCCGACGAGGCGCGCCGTATCGCTGCTTTTCTGGACGAGGAAAACCGCCGTCGGCAGAACGAAGAGAGCTTGATTTTCGGCGAAGCCGTGGATATGATACGCGAAAAGGATTTTTTCGGCAAAAAGGTGCTTGTGCTGGCAAAAAGAGGCTGGCATCACGGAATAATCGGGGTTGTCGCGTCAAGAATATGCGATCGCTTCAACAAGAGCTGCATCCTTATCTCCGTTGAGGACGATATGTGCAAAAGCAGCGGACGCAGCGTCGAAGGACTTAATCTGTTCAACGCGCTTTCTTCCTGCAGCGATTTGCTTGAAAAATTCGGCGGTCATGCGTATGCCGCGGGCTTCAGCGTAAAAGCGGAAAATATTGCCGAGCTGGACAGGCGGCTGAACGAATACGCCGACAGGACTCTTCAAACCGAGACCGCCGCAAAGCTCTATATCGACGCCGAAGCGGACATTTCCGAGCTTACGCTTGAAAACGTGCGCGGAACGGAGGTTCTCGGCCCCTACGGAGAGGGAAACAAGGCTCCCGTGTTTGTGCTTAAGGAGCTTTATATAACCGAGCTTCGCCGTCTTTCCGGCGGGAAGCATTGCCGCCTTGCCTGCGAGAGGGACGGGCGCAAAATTGAAATAATCGCCTTCGGCAAGGGCTCGATAGCTGACGAATACAGCGTAGGAGACATTATCGACGCCGCCGGAGAGCTGAATATAAACGAATACAATTCGACCGAAAGAGTGCAGCTTGTGCTTTCGGACATACGCCCAAGCCGCCGCCGCGTCAGCGACGAGCTTCCGTCGCGGAACGACTTTGCCGACGTTTACCGCTGCATAAGGCTGTCGGCTCAGCCGGTATATGCCGACGCTTCTCAGCTTGCGAAGGATTTGAGCCTTCGGCTCGGACACAGAATCCGCAGAGAAAAGCTGCTAAACGCGCTTGCGGTTTTCGGCGACGTGGGAATAATCCGCTTTGACAGGCTGGGAGACGCCGTGCGTATTGAGCTTGCGCCGAATATGGAGGGCAAAAGATTCAACCTTGCGGCAAGCGGAGAATACATAAGAATAAAGACCGAACTGGAAAGGCTCTGCAATGCGGAGGAAGGGGGCGAGGGGCTTGCGGTACGAGGATACGGATATTGAAAACATAATCGGCGCGATGAAAAAGCATGATAAATGCTCGGAGGAAACCGAAGCCGCCGTTCGCCGCGCGTATGATTTTTGCAGGGAAGCCCATGCCGACCAGTTCCGCCTTTCGGGGGAGCCGTATTATATCCATCCCGCGGCGGTGGCGCAGATATTGGCTGAAATGGGAATGGACGCCGAAACGGTTATTGCCGGACTGCTGCACGACACTATAGAGGATACAAAATACGGCTATGACGATATAAAGGAGCTTTTCGGCGAAGACGTGGCTATGCTTGTGGACGGCGTGACGAAGCTGAAAAAGATAAAATACGTTTCCCGCGAGGATCAGCAGGTTGAAAACTTGCGGAAAATGTTTTTCGCGATGGCGAAGGATATTCGCGTCATATTGATAAAGCTTGCCGACAGGCTGCACAATATGCGCACGCTCAAGTATATGCCTCCCGAAAAGCAAAGGATAATTTCAAAGGAAACTCTTGACGTGTTTGCTCCGCTGGCGCACCGATTGGGTATTTCCCAAATTAAGTGCGAGCTGGAGGATCTATCCTTGCGTTATCTTGACAGCGTGGCGTTTTACGAAATCGCGCAGGGGCTTGACCAGAAAAAAACCGAAAGAGACGCTTATGTTCAGCTCATACGCGACACAATAAAAACAAAAATGGACGCCTTGGGCATAAAAAGTCAGATAAGCGGCAGGGCGAAGCATATATACAGCATTTTCAAAAAAATGTACAGCCAGAATAAGACGCTCGACGAAATATATGACCTCTTCGCCGTCAGAATAATTGTGGACAATGTGAGCGAGTGTTATACCGCTCTCGGAATGGTACACGAGCAATACAAGCCGATTCCGGGCCGATTCAAGGACTATATCGCCATGCCGAAGCCGAATATGTACCAGTCGCTGCACACAACGGTAATCGGCCCCGACGGCAGACCGTTCGAGATTCAGATACGCACATGGGAAATGCACCGCGTCGCGGAGCAGGGCATTGCCGCCCACTGGCGCTACAAGGAGGGCGCGACTCCCGCCGACGAAAAAAGGCTGGCGTGGGTTGATCAGCTCATGGACAGTCAGCGCGACGCCGCGAACGACGAGGATTTCCTGCGCACGCTGAAAATAGATATGTTCGCCGACGAGGTTTTTGTGTTTACTCCCAAGGGCAACGTCATAAGCCTGCCCGCGGGTTCGACGCCGATAGATTTTGCTTTTTACATTCATACCGCCGTCGGCTACAAGATGATTGGCGCAAAGGCGAACATGAGGATTGTGCCGCTCGACTACAAGCTTCAGAACGGCGATATTGTGGAAATTCTCACTTCGTCCGTCCCGAAGGGGCCGAGCCGCGACTGGCTGAAAATCGTAAAAACCGGACAGGCGAGAAACAAAATAAACGCGTGGTTTAAGAAGGAAAACCGCGAGGCGAACATCGAGCGCGGCCGTGAGGCGATTGACCGCGAAATCAGGCGTCAGGGGCTTAATCCCTCCGCGATAATCAAGCCCGAATTTCTTGACCCGATGCTGAAGCGCTACGGCTTCAACAATATTGACGAAATGTACGTCGCCGTCGGATACGGAGGAATTACCTCGGCAAAGATTGTGACCCGTATGCGCGAAACGTACAGTCAGCTTGTGAAGGAGGAGCTTCCCGAGCCGCAGCATATTCAGAAATCAAACGGAAAGCACGGCGGCGGAATTGTGGTTGAAGGCATTGACAACTGCCTTGTGAGACTGTCGAAATGCTGCAGCCCCGTCCCGGGCGACGAAATTGTGGGCTTCATAACTCGCGGCAGGGGCGTGAGCGTCCACCGCGCCGACTGCGTGAATGTGCGCGCGGAAAATATGTCCGATGAAATGCGCGGCAGAATGATAGCCTGCTCGTGGGCGGCCGACAGCGGCCGATACAACTGCGACATTCAGATTGAGGGGCCGAACAGGGACGGAATTTTGGGCGACGTTACAAATATAATCGGCGACGCAAAGCTGCCCCTGGTAGCCGTCAATGCCCGCACTACCAAGGAAAAGATGGCGATTATAAATATCACCGTCGAAATCGGCGACAAGTCTCAGGTCGATACGCTTGTGAAGAAGCTCTACCACGTCCCCGGCGTGTTCGAGGTCAAACGAACATAAGCGGCTTGCCGTCGGTCGGCGCATATTCGCGGCGGCTTTTAACCGTTGCCGCAGCTACGATATTCGACAAAGGAGAAGCTTTATGGACAAAGTATATTATATGAGAGAGGTTTTTCCGCTGGCTTCGGGGGACGAAAGCGTCCGCGGGGGAAGGGTTGAGCGCGTCGTCATCGACAGGGACGGGCGCACCGCCTCCGTAAAGGCGGTCTTTAACCGCATTGTGCCGACGGAGTACCTTGAACGCTATGAATCGGAAATTTGTCTTGCGTACAAGCTTAACGACGCGCAAATCGAGCCGTCGTTCGACCTTCCTTCTCCGACCGAGGACGACATCCTTCGCTTTGTCGGCATGGAAATTTCCGCTCTGCACCGCACAAATCCGCTTTGGGGCGCGATTTTTTGCGACAGCAGGGCAAATGTGCGCGGCGGCGAGATATATATAACACTGCGCCACGGCAACCGCGAAATTTTGGAAAACGAGGGCGCGGACAAATTTTTAAGGAAGCGCCTTGCCGACGCTCTGAATGTTGACTGTGAGGTCAGGTTCCTCGAAGAGGAAATGGAGGTCGAGCAAAGGCTTGAACCGATATATGAAAAGCCGAAAAAAAAGGAGGAGCGCCGCGCTCCCGACGACGTGATTCTCGGCAAGTCCTTCCAACCCGACGACGAGCTTACGCCTATTTCGGAAATCAACAGTGACACGCAGCTTGTCGTAATCCGCGGCGACACATTTAATTTCGATTCCCATGAGCTTAAAAGCGGAAAATGGCTTATCAGCTTCTACATAACCGATTATACGGGTTCGATAACCGTGAAGCTTTTCTCCCGTCCCAAGGACGCGGAAAATGTTGTCGAAAGTCTCGAAAAACCGACCTGTGTCGCCGTGCGCGGCAGGGTGGAGTATGATAACTACTCTCATGAGCTTACGGTTATGGCGCGCGATATTGTGAGGGCGAAGCTGCCGGAAATTGAGGACAACGCCCCCGTAAAGCGCGTGGAGCTGCACGCTCACAGCAAATTTTCCGCGATGGACTCGGTCATGGACGCTGCCGCGTACGTCAAGCAGGCGATAAAATGGGGGCATAAGGCTGTTGCGCTGACCGACCACGGCGTGGTTCAGGCGTTTCCGGAGATTTTCCACGCAAAAACCGACGACATTAAAATTATCTACGGCTGCGAGGGTTATCTGATTGAGGACGGCGCGAAATACAAAGCAAAGGATACAAGGCGATACCATATCATAATTCTTGCGCGGAATCTTACGGGGCTGAAAAATCTTTACCGGCTTGTAAGCCTGTCGCACATGAAGTATTTTTACAAGCGTCCGCTTATACCGCGCGAGGAGCTTATCAAGCACCGCGAAGGGCTTATCCTGGGCAGCGCCTGTGAAGCGGGCGAGCTGTTCCGCGCGGTGCGCGACGGACTTCCCGATGAAAAAGTGAAGGAAATCGGCGCGTTTTACGACTATTTTGAAATTCAGCCGATAACAAACAACCGCTATATGGTGCGCGAAGGCATTGTGAAGGACGACGAAGCTTTGCGCGACCTTAACCGCCGTATTCTCGCCCTCGGCGACGAAATGGGCAAGCCGACCGTCGCCACCTGCGACGCACACTTCCTGAAAAAGCGCGACGAAATTTACCGCCGTATTCTTCAGGCAAGCCAAGGCTATAAGGACGCGGACAATCAGCCGGAGCTGTATTTCCGCAATACCGAGGAAATGCTGGAGGAGTTTGCCTATCTGGGCGAGCGCGCATATGAGGTCGTCGTTGAAAACCCCAACAAAATTGCCGACGCGGTTGAGGATATTGCCCCCGTGCCGAAGGAAAATTATCCTCCGAAAATCGAGGGCAGCGAAAAAGCCATTGAGGAAATTTCCCGCGCCCGCGCGGTCGAGCTTTACGGCTCTCCGCTGCCGAAGCTTGTCGAGGACAGACTTGCCGCCGAGATTGAAAGCGTCGTCGGTCACGGCTACGCCGACCTTTATAATTACGCCCGTATGCTGGTTGAACATTCCAACAACGACGGCTACATCGTCGGCTCGAGAGGCAGCGTCGGCTCGTCGTTCCTTGCTTATTGCTCCGGCATAACCGAGGTAAACAGTCTGCCGCCGCACTACCGTTGTCCGAATTGCAAGCACAGCGAATTTTTCCTGAACGGGGAATACTCCGCGGGCTGCGATATGCCCGAGAAAAACTGCCCCGAATGCGGCACTCCCTACGAAAGAGACGGCTTTGACATTCCGTTTGAAACCTTCCTCGGCTTCGGCGGCGGCAAGCAGCCCGACATTGACCTTAATTTCTCCGGCGAATATCAGTCCAAGGCTCATAAATACACCGAGGAAATTTTCGGCGAGGGCTATGTTTACCGCGCGGGAACCGTTTCCACCGTTGCGGAAAAAACCGCCTACGGCTATGTTAAGCATTATTTCGAGGAAAAGGGACAATACTGCCACAGCGCCGAAATCGAGCGGCTCAAAAACGGCTGTATGGGGGTTAAAACCACCACCGGACAGCACCCGGGCGGCGTTATTATTCTGCCGAAGGGACACGACATCCACGAATTTACGCCCGTGCAGTATCCCGCCAACAAAACCGAGTGCGGAATCGTTACGACGCACTTTGACTATCACAGCATCGACCAAAATCTGCTGAAAATGGATATTCTCGGTCACGACGACCCGACGATGCTGAAAATGCTGTACGACCTTACCGGCATAAATCCGCAGAAGCTTCCGCTTACGGACGAAAAGGTTCTCAGCCTGTTTACAAGTCCGGCGGCGCTGGAAGTTACGGCGGAGGACATCGGCAGCGAAACCGGCACCTTCGCCATACCCGAGATGGGTACGGGCTTTGTTCGCCAAATGCTTTTGGAGTCTAAGCCGAAGACCGTTTCCGATCTTGTGCGGATTTCCGGTCTTTCCCACGGAACGGACGTTTGGACGAACAACGCGCAGGAATTGGTTCGCAACGGAACCTGCACGCTGAGTCAGGCAATCTGCTGCCGCGACGATATTATGATTTATCTTATTCAGAAGGGTATGGATTCCAAGCGTTCCTTCACTATAATGGAGCAGGTGCGCAAGGGGAAGAAGCTCAAGCCCGACGACGAAGCCGAAATGCGCGCTCACGGCGTACCCGAATGGTACATCGAGAGCTGCAACAAGATAAAATATATGTTCCCCAAGGCTCACGCCGTCGCGTATGTCACGATGGCGCTGCGTGTGGCGTATTATAAGGTATACTGCCCGATTGAGTTTTATCAGGCGTATTTCTCGGTTCGCGCCGACACCTTCGATTACGAAACCATGGCGTGCGGGCGCGAACGCTGCCAAAAGGCAATGGCGGACATTGAGGCGCTTGAAAAGCCGACGGCGACGGAAAAGGCTACCCATACCATTCTTGAGGTCGTGAACGAAATGTACGCCCGCGGACTTGAGTTTACGCCGATTGACATTTACAAGGCGCATCCCTCCAAGTTCCTTAACGTCGGCGGCAAAATTATGCCCGCGTTCAACAGCATCGCCGGCATGGGACTTGCGGCGGCTCAGAGCATTGCCGACGCCCGCGCGAACGGAGACTTTCTCTCGGTTGACGATTTCAAAAACCGCACATCCGTGAGCCTTAGACACATTGAAATCATGCGCTCGATGGGCTGCTTCGACGGTATGCCGGAGAACGCGCAGCTCAATATTTTCGAGATGATTTCCTAAGAGAGTTAAATTTACAAAAATACGCTTGACAAAGCCTGCCGTTTCGGTATATTATATATGGCACGGAGGAGATTTTGCCATGAAGGAAGCCATGCTTTTTAATCTGCAAAGATTTTCCACTCACGACGGGCCGGGCATAAGAACGACGGTTTTTTTCAAGGGCTGTCCGCTTCGTTGCCGTTGGTGTCATAATCCCGAAAGTCAGCGCTTTGACCCCGAGCTTATGTTCAATCCCGAACGCTGCACACTCTGCGGACGGTGCGCCGCGCGGTGCGGCGCGGGGGCGGTTTCCGTTTCTGACGGGACACTCAAGCTCGACGCGGCAAAATGCACCGCCTGCGGAAGCTGCGCGGAGGTATGCCCCAATTCCGCGCGGGAGCTTGCGGGGGAAAGCTACAGCGTTGAGAGGGTAGCGGATATAATAAAGCGCGACAGAACCTTTTACGGTGAAAGCGGAGGAGGCGTTACGTTTTCGGGCGGCGAATGTCTTTCTCAGGGCGAGGCTCTTTTGGAGCTGCTGAAGGAATGCTCCCGCTTCGGCATACATACCGCCGTCGATACCTGCGGCTTTTGCCCGTGGGAAACGATGGAGGCGACATTGCCGTATACGAGGCTGTATCTTTACGATATAAAATGCGTCGATCCGCTCCGACACAGGGAGCTTACCGGCGCGGACAACGCTCCTATTCTGGAAAATCTGCGCCGCCTTTCGGAGAGCGGCGCGGAAATATGGCTGCGGCTGCCGCTGCTTGAGGGACTGAACAGCTCGGATGATGATATGGCTGCGGTTTTGGCGCTTGCGAAGGAGGTTCGTCCTTCGCGCGTGAGTCTGTTGCCGTACCATGACACCGGCAGCTTCAAATATCGGCGGCTCGGACGTAAATGCGAGAATTTTCGCGCTCCGGCGGCGGAGCGCATGGAAGAGATAAAAATTTTGTTTGAGAACAGCGGCTTCGATGTAAAAATCGGCGGCTGACGGAAAGGAAGTTTTTGGCAATGAGAGGATACACGGAAAGAACGAAAAAGCTCCGCGAGCAAAGCGTTACGGCTCAGCCGCGAATCTCTGCCGAGCGCGCGCATTGGTTTACGGAAGCGTACAAAAAATATGAGGGCAGCGTTGACACTCCCGTGCTGCGTGCGCTTGCCTTTAAGACATATATGGAAAACCGCAAGCTTTGCATAAACGACGGTGAGCTTATCGTCGGCGAAAAGGGTACGGGGCCTCAGTGCGCGCCGACCTTCCCCGAGCTTTGCTGTCATACCCTTGAGGATTTGCGGGTCATGAACGATCGGGAGCTTATCAATTTCAGCGTTGACGAGGAAACCTTTGCAATCCAGCGCGACGAAATAATCCCTTATTGGCAAAACCGCAGCATACGCGAAAAAATAATGAAATCCGTGAGCGGCGAGTGGAAGGACTGCTACGCGGCGGGAATGTTCACCGAGTTTATGGAGCAGCGCGGGCCGGGCCACACGGGCGGCGGCAACGGCTTTTACAAAAAGGGCTTTTCCGATTATAAGAGGGACATAGAGAAAAAGCTTTCCGAGCTGGATTTTGCGCATGACCTTGACGCCTATGACAAAAGGGCCGAGCTTACGGCAATGAGCATTGCCTGCGACGGCATAATTGCCTACGGAAGGCGTTACGGCGAATATGCGAGGCAGCTTGCCGAAAAGGAAACCGATCCGGCAAAAAAGGCGGATTTGCTGCTGATAAGCGAAAACTGCGCCGTGGTTCCCGAATTTGCTCCGCGCACCTTCCATCAGGCTCTGCAGATGTACTGGTTCGTACATATCGGCGTTACCAGCGAGGTCAATCCGTGGGACGCCTTTACTCCCGGCAGACTCGATCAGCACACCTATCCCTTCTATAAAGCCGACGTCGAAAAGGGCATTATGGACTATGACAGGGCGCGCGAGCTTATGGAGTGCCTTTGGATTAAATTCAACAATCAGCCCGCGCCTCCGAAGGTCGGCATAACCCTGAAGGAAAGCGGAACCTATACGGATTTTGCCAATATCAATACCGGCGGAATAACTACCGACGGCCGTGACGGCGTAAACGATGTGAGCTACATAATTCTTGACACAATGGACGAAATGAAGCTGCTTCAGCCTTCGAGCAACGTCCAGATTTCACGCAAAACGCCGAAGGATTTTTTGCTCCGCGCCTGCGAAATCAGTCGTAAGGGCTGGGGTCAGCCCGCGTTCTACAATACCGAGGCGATAATTCAGGAGCTGCTCAACGCCGGAAAATCAATCGAGGACGCCCGCTGCGGCAGCGCTACGGGGTGCGTCGAAACAGGCTGTCTGGGAAAGGAAAGCTATGTTCTCACGGGATATTTCAACACTCCGAAGGTTTTGGAAATAACTCTCAACAACGGCTTCGACAAATACACCGGAAAACAGATAGGGCTTAAGACCGGCAATGCCGAGGACTATAAGAGCTATGAGGAGCTTTGGGACGCTTTTGTAAAGCAGATGAATCATTTCATCGACATAAAGATTGAGGGAAATAACATAATCGAGAAGATTTTTTCGGAATATATGCCCGTGCCGTTCCTCAGTGTAATAATGGACGACTGCATAGAAAAGGCCAAGGACTACAACTGCGGCGGCGCGCGTTATAACACCTGTTATATTCAGGGCGTTGGCATAGGCACGATAACCGACAGTCTCAGCGCGATAAAATACAATGTTTTCGACAACCGAAGCTTCACAATGGGTGAGCTTAAGGCGGCAATCGACGCAAATTTCGAGGGCTTCGACGACATTTACAACAAGGTCGCGAACCGTTCTCCCAAGTACGGAAACGACGACGACTATGCCGATTCTGTTATGCGGGAGGTTTTTGACGCCTATTACGGCGCCGTTACGGGCAGACCTACGGTCAAGGGCGGCGAATACCGCATAGATATGCTTCCCACAACCTGTCATGTGTATTTCGGCGAGGTCTGCGGCGCACTGCCCAACGGCCGTCTTGCCGGCAAGCCCGTTTCCGAGGGAATTTCTCCCGAAAAGGGCGCCGACGTCCACGGCCCGACGGCGGTTATCAATTCCTGCGCCAAGATGGATCATCTTAAAACCGGCGGCACTTTGCTCAACCAGAAGTTTACGCCGAAGGTTGTTGAGGGACAGGAAGGGCTGGAGAATATGGCGGCTCTCGTGCGTTCATATTTCTCGATGGACGGTCACCATATTCAGTTTAATGTAATTGACCGCCAAACCTTGCTGGACGCGCAGGCGCATCCGGACGAGTACAAGGATTTGATTGTGCGGGTTGCGGGCTACAGCGATCATTTCCGTAATCTCAGCAAAGCTTTGCAAGATGAAATTATAAATCGTACAGAGCAGAGCTTTTCTTGTTAAAATTTCACAAAAATTTGCAAAAAACTTTGTGAATACTTTACATGACAAAACTGTAACAAGCCTTGACAGACGCCGGAAAATAGTGTAGGATAAAATTAGGCTTAAGAAAGCCGTATATTAAAAAACAAGGAGGTTTTTCACTATGGCAAAATTTGAAATCCACGATTTGGATGTGGCAGCATTCGTAAAGGAGCTGAACAATTGCAAGGGCGAGGTTATAATGACGACTCCCGAAGGCGATTCCATCAATCTTCAGTCTGCGTTTTGCCGTGTAATCGGCATTATGAAAATTGTCGAGGGCGGAAAACTCAGCAAGGCTACGATCGAATGTAAGGATCCCGAAGACGAAAGCCGTTTGTTCAGGCTTAACCTTTACGGAAAGCCTGCCGACGAGAAATAAAGTCTCGGCATCGGCGCAAATATCAAATATCGGAAATGAAAAAGGGGCGAAGCTTGATATGTCCCCCAAAAGACAGACGCTTTTGGAGACGCATATCATTCTCGCCCTTTTCATGTTTTTAAAAATTTATGCCGCGGCGTCGTTTTCTTCTTTTGCGGCGGGTTCGTCCGCGGCGCCTTCGATTGCTTCGCCCGCTTCCTCGGAATCGGGCGGCAAATCAATTTGCGCGCCGTAGACGATTTCGTTTGTATAGCTCAGAACCTCGCGCTTGCTGGAAGCCTGACCGACGGTTATTTTATCGTCCTTTTCGAGACTGACATTGTTTAGCGTCAGGCAGGAAGGACTGAGCATTTCGGTTTGGCTTTTCTTGTCGCCGTTTATGAAAATCTTGCTCTTTTCCGTAAAGCCGCTGCCGTGGACGTAAAGCTTGTCGCCGACGAGGGTTATGAAGTCGATTGTAATCGGAACGGTTCCCATTTGCATATCGGTTTTTTGGTAATAGTCGGGCGAGGGCCAGCCGTACCGCTCGCCGTAGAGGGAATCGTACTGCAAAAGCTCCAGATTTTTTTCATAGTCGCTGTCTTCGGCGCAGGTCTGGTTGAAACGGTTCAGCGTGCCGTTGTTTATGCCGAGAAGCTTTGTCACATAGGCGGAGAGAAGATTGCTTTCCAGCTTTATGTAGGGCTGTCTTTCAAGCCCTATATTATCCCATATGACATATTCCGTGGAGTAAACGTCCCCCGAGGCAAGCTCATCCTCGGTAAATTCGAGACTCGGAAGGTGGTCGCCGTACATTATCAGCACGGTCGGTTCTCCGCGCTCCTCCAGCTTTGAAATCAAATCTCCGATAAAGGAGTCCATTTCGCTTACCATGTTTGAATAATATTCAATCATGTTGGTTCTTTCTTCGGAAAAAACGCCGTGTTCGAGCTTTATCGGAAGCTCCAGCCCCTCAATCGGCTCGGAGGGATATTTGCCGTGTCCCTGTACGGAAACCGCCCACACAAATTTGCGTTCATGTTCGGTGTCGGCGTCTATGGCCTTGAGAATTTCGTCGGTCAGGATTTTATCCTTGCACCAGCCGTAGGAGGTGCGTTCGATGTTGTTCATATACTCAACGGACTGGAAGGTGTCAAAGCCGAGATTCGGATAAACCTTGTCGCGGTCGTAAAAATTGCCCGTATGGTTGTGTATGGCGTGGCAGCCGTAGCCAAGCTCCTTTAAATTAAAAGCGAGACTTTCGCAGGGAACCTCCAGCATTATGGTCTTATACGGATATTCGCCCGCGCCGAAAAATTCCATCGACATTCCCGTCAGAACCTCAAATTCCGAATTTGCCGTGCCTCCGCCGTAGGACGGCATATGCAGCATACCGGCGGTATAGTTTTCTTTGAGATAGGTAAACACGGGAACGGGGTTTTCGCTGAACGACGTTCCCTTGATGAGATTCGGGTCGATGAAGGATTCAAGCTGTATCATGATTATGTTCGGCAGCTCCGCGTCCGCGTCGATTGGAGCGACCTCGGGAAGAGCGTCGGTTACGTCCCTGACCGTCTGTTCGCTGTAGCCGGACGGCTTTTTTATGCCGGTGTCAAGCATACTGGAGCTGAAGCAATAGACAAAGCCGTAGTCGTTGTAGGCGCCGACAAGATCGCCGAAGCGGTTGCTGAGCATTTGGAAGTTCAGTCCTATGCTTGTGGCAATCATCACGGCGGCAAAAAGCCCGACTATTGCGGCGACGTTACGGCCGAAGTTGATTTTTCCGCTTATTTTCGGGCCTACAATCCACAGCGCGACGACGGCGACAACTATCAGCGCGGCAAAAATATATAGCGCTATTCGTTGCGGCTTTGTCAGATAGACGAGAATGAGACTCAGCTTGGCGACCTGAAAATCTATCGCGCCGAGGGGAGTGACGCGGTAGCTGAGTACGGCGTTGTTTACAATTCCGCAAAGCAGCCACGGAAGCGAAAACAGCACAATTCCGAATATTCTTCTTCGGAAAAGAAGGCAAAGCGAAAGTGTAAAAACAATAATCAGCGAATTATATAAGAAGACTGTCGGGCTTGTTGTCATGTACTCAAATGCCTGCGGAATACTCCGCCGGCTGAGAGCTTCTATGATAAAATTTTCAATTATACCGAGAATACAGCAAAAAATTATGGAATGCTTTTCTATAAAGCCGTACAATCGGGAAAAAAACTTTTTCATTTCGGTGCATAAAACCCCCTTGCTATACCTTGGGCTTTAAGCTCCCTCCTTTCAGAATGAGCAAAAATCAAAATGTCGGATTATATTAAGGACGCGCCGATTGATTTAAAAAGGCCGATGGTGGATAAGGTTTAACCGCGCCCTAAAAATTTACAAGATATACAAAGCACGCTTCGGCAACGACCTCGGAGCTTTCGGAGTCGCAGCTGACAATCGCCGCCGCGCCGGCGCCGACGACAATCGCCGCGGCTGCCGCGAGAGCCGCAATTTTTCCCGCCGCGCCGCGCTTCCTTTTGGGAGTCTCGGCTTCCTGCTCGTGCAGCACGGCGTTGCAGCCGCTGCAAAATTCGCGATCGTCGGGATTCATTTTCCCGCATTTCGGACAAAACACCTTTATCACCTCCGAAAAATTTATTTGTTCTCGGGAATCGCCGAGTAAATTATGCCTGCGGCTGCCGCTTGGCGGTCAAATTTCCCGCCGCGCGGCGTTTTGAAATCAATCGGGCGATTCCCGTGGCTATAAACATTCTTATCTATTATATAATAATTTTTGTTTTTAGTCAATACAACTCGGGCAAAATTAATAATTGGGATAAAAATTTAAGAGCAAAGAAAAAAACAGCCCGACAAATCCAAAGTGTTGCCTTGGATTTGTCGGGAGAAAAGCTATTCAAGGAAATCCCGGAGCTTTTTGCTGCGGCTGGGATGGCGAAGCTTGCGCAGAGCCTTTGCCTCAATTTGGCGGATGCGCTCTCGCGTGACATTGAACGCGCTGCCGACCTCCTCAAGGGTTCTTGCGCGCCCGTCCTCAAGTCCGAAGCGCAGACGCAGAACCTTCTCTTCGCGCGGGGCAAGCGTACTCAGAACCTCCATGAGCTGCTCCTTCAAAAGCATGAAGGACGCCGCTTCGCTCGGAGCGGGGGCTTCGTCGTCGGGAATGAAATCTCCGAGATGGCTGTCTTCCTCCTCGCCGATGGGAGTTTCGAGGGAAACCGGCTCCTGCGCGATTTTCATGATTTCCCGAACCTTTTCCACGCTCATGTTCATTTCTTTGGAAATTTCTTCGGCGGTAGGCTCGCGCCCAAGCTCCTGAAGAAGCTGACGCGAAACACGGATAAGCTTGTTTATGGTTTCCACCATATGGACGGGAATCCGTATGGTTCTCGCCTGATCCGCTATCGCGCGCGTAATTGCCTGTCTTATCCACCATGTGGCGTAGGTGCTGAATTTATAGCCCTTTGTATAGTCGAATTTTTCAACCGCCTTTATTAAGCCGAGGTTGCCCTCCTGAATCAAATCCAGAAACTGCATTCCGCGCCCGACATAGCGCTTCGCAATGCTTACGACAAGGCGGAGGTTTGCCTCGGTGAGCTTGTTTTTCGCGTCCATGTCGCCCTTGCTCATAAGCTCGGCATAGTAAAGCTCTTCCTTCGGAGAAAGCAGCGGAACCTTTCCGATTTCCTTCAGGTACATACGAACATGGTCGTCAACGCTGATGCTGTCGGGGATTGTCAGATTTTCGAGATCTTCGTCGGGAACGTCGCCCATATCCTTGATTTCGGCGTCAATGTCGCCGACGACGTCAATTCCCATGGCCTCAAAATTGTCGTAAAGCTTTTCCACCTGCTCGGCGTCAAGCTCAATTTCTCCGAGAGCCGCCTCGATGTCGCCCTTTGAGAGCATTCCCTTGCGTTTTCCCTTGTCGATAAGCTCCTTAAGAACCATCTTCATATCGACTGTGCGGTCTGCGGTCTCCTCGCCGCCGGCGCCGGTCTTGGCTTCGGCGGCTACGGGCTCCGCCGCGCTTTCGTTTACGTTTTCGCGCATATTTTCTTCCATGTTCATTTACCTGCCTTTCGGTGTTTTTCCGTGAGCAATTCCGCCAAACGCTCAACGTCGCCGGCTTTTTCGGCGGCGGCAATTTTTTCGTTAAGCTCTTCCGCTCTTATGATATTTATATAATCCGCCGCCGCGGATACGGCGTTCCGCGGCTCGTCGCTTTTGATTATGACTGAAGCAAGCTCGTCTTCGCGCCCGCGGAAGCTTTGCAAAAGCCGCTGCTCCGCCGACGCGTCGCCCTCTTCATAGCATTCCTGTATTTTTTGGAAAATATCCCTATGTAAATCCGACGAAAACAGCTCCGCGCTCAGGTTGTCCTTTATTTTGCCGTAAACCGCGCCGTCGCCGCAGAGTATTCCCAAAAGACGGCGTTCGGCGTTTTCGCGCCTTGACAGCGGCGCGTCCTCGGAGGCGGAACGGCTCGGAGAAACGCTGCGCTTAAGCTCGCCGCTTATTTCTTTACGTTTTTGACGGCTGCCCGCCTTGCGCACCTCGGAGGTTATGGCTTGCGCGCTTATGCCCGTTTTCAGCGAAAGATTGTTTATATACGCCTCGCGCTCGACGGCGTTTTGGATTCCGGAAAAAATTCCGGCGGCTTCGTTTATAAGCTCCACCTTCTGGGCGACGTCGTTTACGTCGTATTTGTCAAGAAGAAGGTCGAGGCGGCTGCCGGTTACGGTTGACGCGGCGGCAATCAGCTTTTCAAACTGCTCTGCGCCGTACTTACGGATAAATTCGTCGGCGTCCTTTCCGTCGGGAAGATTCAGCACCTTAAGCTTTACGTCCAAGCCGTCAAATACCGAAACGGCCCGCGAAAGCGCCTTGCGCCCCGCTTCGTCCATGTCGTAGCAGAGGTAGACCGTGTTCCCTCGGGAAATAAGCCTTGCCTGCGCTTCCGTCAGAGCGGTTCCGCAGCCCGCGACCGCGCAGTCAATGCCCGCCTGATGAAGGCTTATGACGTCCATATAGCCTTCGACGAGGATATAATAGCCGCGCTTGCTTTTTCTCGCAAAATTCAGCGCGAACAGGTTCTTTCCTTTATCGTAGATTATGCTTTCGGGCGAGTTGACATATTTCGCTCCGTCGCCCGACATTATGCGGCCGCCGAAGCCGATTATGTTTTTGCGGACGTCGAAAATCGGATACATAACCCTTCCGCGGAAGCGGTCGTAGACATTCCCGCGGTCATTGCGGACGCAAAGCCCCGCCTCCGTAATCAAATCGCGGCGATAGCCCTTGCTTTCAAGGTGGTTGAGCAAAGAGTGCCAGCTTTCGGGGGAATAGCCCAGCCCGAAGCCTGCAACGGTCTTTGCCGTAAGTCCGCGGCGGCTCAGATAGGCGGAAGCCTCGGCTCCCTGCGGGGAGAGCAGACATTCGCGGAAAAACCGCGCCGCCTCTTTGTTCATTGAGTACATTTCCTGCTTTCGGCGGTATTTTTCCTCTCCGCCGCCGTCGTTCTCCGGCAGTTTTATTCCGGCGCGGTCGGCAAGCAGCTTGACCGCGTCCGTAAAATCAACGCCCTCCGCGTCCATGACAAACTGGAAGACGCTTCCGCCGGCGCCGCAGCCGAAGCAGTGGTAAAGCTGTTTGTCGGCGTTGATGTGAAACGAGGGAGTTTTTTCCTTGTGGAAGGGGCAGCAGCCCATGTAGCTGTTCCCGCTTTTTTTCAGGCGCACATATTGAGAGGCAAGCTCAACCAAATCCGTCGAGCTGCGAACCTCGTCGATTAACGCCTCGGGATAGTATTCCGCCAAGCAAGCTCCCTCCATTCGAGTAATTCCGTTTTTTATTTTCCGATAAATTAATAATTCGACACGGCTTTTAAAAATCCTTCTTTTTATTTATATATGACCGATTTTTTATATTTTATTCTTTTTTTTGCGGTATTGTCCAATTTATATTTATGCGTGGCGGAGGGGAAAAATGTATTTGAAAGCAAAGGCAAAATTTACAAAAAAACTCTTGCTTTTAAAGAATAGCTATGATAAAATGAAAATGTTACAGAGCAGTAAAAAATGAGAGGAGTCTTGCAGATGACAATAGATGTTCTTCACGCCGACATGGTTGCCGCAATGAAGGCAAAGGATAAGCCAAAAAAGGACGCCGTTTCTTCGCTTGTCGCCGCCGTCAAGAAGGTCGCCATAGACGAGGGCTGCCGCGACGATATTCCGTCCGAGCTGGTGGACAGGGTTATATTAAAAGAAATAAAAACCGTGCAGGAGCAAATTGACGCCTGCCCCGACGAGCGCGCCGAGCTTAAGGCCGAATACCGCCAAAAAATGGAATATATTTCCGCCTACGCGCCGAAGCTGCTCAGCGGCGACGAGGTTAAGGCAATCCTGACGGAAAAATTCGCCGACGTGCTTGCGACAAAAAATAAGGGGCTTATCATGAAAACCGTCATGGCGGAGCTTAAGGGCAAGGCGGACGGAAAGGTTATAAGCGGCGTTGTTGCCGAGCTTACAAAGTAAGAGAGGAACCGGTCTATGAAATATCGCGGCATGGGAAAATGGGGGCTTAAGCTGAGCGAGATTGCTCTCGGAAGCTGGATGACGGCTTTGGGTTCCGCCGAGGAAAGGGAGCTTGCCGCCCTAACGGTGCGAACAGCCTTTGACAACGGCGTAAATTTCTTTGACTGCGCCGACTGCTACAGCGGCGGCGAAGCCGAACGGTTTTTGGGAAAGCTGCTGAAGGATTATCCGCGAAGCTCCTATGTTATTTCAAGCAAGGTCTACTTTGGGACGGGCCCCGGAGCGAACGACCGAGGACTGAGCCGAAAGCATATATTCGAGCAGGCGGAAAAATCCTTGCGCAATTTCGGGGCGGACTATATCGACATTTATTACTGCCACCGATTTGACACGGAAACTCCGCTCGAGGAAACTCTTGAGGCGCTCAGCGACCTTGTGCGCGAGGGGAAAATCCTTTATTACGGCGTAAGCGAAGGCTGGAGCGGAACACGCATTACGGAAGCGGAGAAAATTATCGGCGAGGAGCGGTTGCGTCCGCTTACGGTTGTGCAGCCGCAGTATCATATGCTTGACCGCTATATCGAGCATGATATTATGGGCGTCTGCGAAAAATACGGAATAGGGATAACGCCCTTTTCGCCTCTTGCGCAGGGGTTGCTTACGGGGAAGTACCGTCTGAACGCGCCGCTGCCGGAGGGTTCCCGCGCGACGCACCAGTGGGACAGACAGATAAACAGGCTGCTGACCGAGGAAAACCTTGAAAAGGTCGATAAGCTCGGCAAGGTTGCCGATGAGCTCGGCGTCCCGCTTTCGGTTCTGGCTCTTGCGTGGATACTGCGCAAGGACGTTGTTTCCTGTGTAATTACAGGCGCCTCCAAGCCCGCGCAGCTTGAACAGAACATAAAGGCGTCGGGGTTTGAAATTCCGCTCGACGCCCTTGAGGAAATTGAAAAAATTTTGGGCTTTACGCCCTTTGAACGTCATGTTGGCTGA
>CAZICW010000003.1:32040-66307 GCA_964537995.1 uncultured Oscillospiraceae bacterium | reverse complement strand
AAATCGGCGCAGCTTCAGCTTGTCAATACCACAAATATCAAGGACGGCAAGCGCAGCTTTGCAAGCTATGTATATAACGGAGACGGTTTGCGTGTGCGGAAAACCGTTGACGGCGTAAACAACGCATATATAGCCGGGTGAGGTCGCAGGCAAGGCTTTTCGCGACAAAGCGAAATTTAGGGAAAATTCGGGCGGAGGTGATTAAAATGATTCTTGAAACAAATAATCCGGCGCGGCAAATGTTTTGGGGAAATCTTATGCTGGTGGGCTGCTCTGTGTTCTACCTGCTCTGGTGGATTTTAGCGTTCAAGCCAACCGGCGCTGTCAAGGGAATGAAATCCGGCTGGCTGCTGATTCCGGCCTTCCTTTTGGGTATTGCCTCAGTGGTCATGATTATTAAGGGCGCAAACGGCGCGGATACGGCTCAATCCTTCTTTTCCGCAAGAGCTGTCCTTCTGACCGCCGTGATTTCCTATGCGGCGCTGCTTATCGTGACAATGGCGGCATTTCACAGACAGGTCACAACCGAGCTTCTCCTGATTGTCGGCTGGACTGCGCTGGTTTTTCTGGAGAGCAATGCGCTTTATGGGCTGGGAATATCCGGCCGGAGCAGTACAATTTGCCTGTTCGCGGGTTCCGTCATCGCAGCGGTGCTGAGCATGATCTGCTATGTACTGTATTATGGCCTTGAAGGTTGGGCGGGATATATCGACGGCATGATTCCGCTCATACTGGCAGCCGTCTATATGGCGGCGCTGTCGGTTCTTATCGCCCGTGCCGGAGGCTGATATGTATACGGTAATATTTTTCTGCGGAAAACCTCTATATTATCGGGATAATGAATATTGCTGTCGCGCCTTGCCATGATTGATTATGCTCTCCGTCACTGTTTCGGCTTTTTTGAGATGGAGTACGGATTTTAAAGGAGGGAGCTTTATTGAACTCAGAAACAGTTTCACACCCTATACCGCCGCTGTATGACAAAAATTCAAAAATACTTATCCTCGGCAGCTTCCCGTCTGTGAAATCGCGTGAGCAGGGCTTCTTTTACGGACACCCGCAAAACCGTTTCTGGAGAGTCGCGGCGGAGCTTTTCGGAGAAGCTGTTCCCGCAGCAATCGAGGAAAAACGTCGCCTGCTTCTCGAAAACGGCGTCGCCCTGTGGGATGTGATTGCTTCCTGCGAAATTGAGGGCAGTGCCGACAGCTCGATTAAAAATGTCGTTCCGAATGATTTGACGGAAATTCTTTCCGCGGCCGATATACGGCAAATTTTCGTAAACGGACGCACCGCGGAGAAATACTATAACAAATACATACGGAATACGCTAAGCCGCGCCGCGATCCGCTTGCCGTCAACAAGTCCCGCAAATGCGGCTTGGACAATTGAAAAGCTGATAGGCGAGTGGAGCGTGATTTTAAACTGCCTTGAATAATACGGATTTTTCTGCATATGCTGAAAAATGAGAGGTGATCGGAATATGTGGAAAAAATTTAAGCCGTATGCGGTATCCGCGGTAATCGCGCTTGCTGTTGGGGGATTGTCGGCACTGCTGACAAAAAACGGTATGGATATATATAAAAGCAGCGTGAATAAGCCGCCGCTTAATCCTCCGATGATATTGTTCCCGATAGTATGGTTTATACTGTTTGCGCTTATGGGAACGGGAAGCGCGCTGATATATAAAAACAGGGATAAAAACAGAGCCGCGGCGTCGGCGGCGCTTAGAGTCTATGCGCTCCAGCTTGCCGTGAATTTCTTTTGGAGCATAATATTTTTCAATTTGCGGGCGTACCTGTTTGCGTTTGTTTGGCTGCTGCTGCTTTGGGCGCTTATTGCCGTTATGATAATCGGATTCGCGAAATTGAGCAAAACGGCGGCTTATATGCAGCTTCCGTACCTTTTGTGGGTGACTTTCGCGGGTTATCTGAATCTTATGGTATACATTTTGAACCGATAAGCATAAAGGCTTTGTAATTTTTAACAATAAATTTAAAAAAAGGGCTTGATTATTTTTCCTGTTTGTTGTATTATAATAAAGGTATCATAGTATAACAAACGAAAGGATTGGTTAAAATGATTTCCGCAGGCGAGTTCAGAAACGGAGTAACTTTCGAATACGACGGAAAGGTTTACCAGATAATTGAGTTCCAGCACGTTAAGCCCGGCAAAGGCGCTGCCTTTGTAAGAACAAAAATCAGGGACGTTATCTCCGGCGGCGTGGTCGAAAAGACCTTCAATCCCACAGATAAAATGCCGAAGGCGCACATTGAACGCAAGGATATGGAGTACCTTTACAACGACGGCGATCTCTATTATTTTATGGATCCCGAAACCTATGAGCAGATCCCTATAGGAACCGATAAGCTGGGCGATGCGCTTAAGTTCGTCAAAGAAAATATGCAGGTCAAGGTTCTTTCCTATAAGGGCAGCATTTTCGGAATCGAGCCTCCCAACTTTGTGGAGCTTCGGATTGTCGAGACCGAGCCGGGCTTTGCCGGCAATACCGCTCAGGGCGCGACAAAGCCCGCCACTCTTGAAACGGGCGCTGTTGTGCAGGTTCCGCTGTTTATCGACAACGGAGAGGTTATCCGCGTTGACACCCGCACGGGCGAATATATGTCCCGCGCGTAACGGATTTTAAATTTTAAGGAGGGTACACACATGAGCTACTTAACAGAGCAGGCGGCATATCTTAAGGGCCTTTTTGACGGAGGTGATTTCGATACCTCGTCAAAAGAAGGAAAGCTTTTGGAATCGCTGATTTCCGTAATCGGAGATATAGCGGACGAAATGGAAGAAGCCGAACACTTTACCGAAGATTTGCAGAATCAGGTTGATGAAATTGATGAGGCTCTTGCTTCGGTTGAGGATGAGGTTTACGGCTGCTGCGACGAAGGCTGCGAGGATGACGACGAGTGGGATGCGGACGAAGACGATGAGCTTGCCGTTGAGTGTCCCGGCTGCGGAGAGATGATATACCTCGATCCGGCGCTGCTTGAGGACGAAGAACAGACGATAATCTGCCCGAACTGCAAGGAAGAAATCGAGCTTGAAATAACGGATGACGATTGTGACTGCGGCTGCGGTGACGATAAATAATCCTAACAAAAAATTGGGAGCTGATAAAAGCAGCTCCCAATTTTGCAAAGGGGTTTAAGGTTCGGCTTTCGCAAGAACTCAGCCTTCGGCGTTAAGCTTGGCGGCGATGAGCGCGGCGCACTTTTTGCAAACGGGCATATCGTCGATAAGGTCGCCTGTGTCGCCGCATACGGAACAGCTCCTGCCGGATTTTGAAAGAATAATTTTGTCGCCTTGCAAGTCTATATCCATAAGGGTATTGTGAGTTACGTTAAGCTTTGAGCGCATCTCCTGGGGAATAACAATACGTCCGAGCTTATCAAGTCTCCTGCTGATCATAATAAAACTCCTCCAATCAATTTTTTCTGCATATTACACAGATGCTCCGCGGTAAATCGACATTTACCGACGGTTTTATCCATTATATAATGTTTTCCAACAATTGTCAACTGTTAATATTGGAAAATTTGAAGAATTATTTTAGAGTTTTTTGGTTAAAATGACGAATCAAACAGGTATATTTGTAATACTCTCCTTGTAGCGCTGACGGTATTCACTCGGCGACATTCCGATTTGCTTCTTGAAAATGTCGTTGAAACGCTGCTGGGCGCTGAATCCGACGTCGATTGCTATGTCGCCGATTTTGCGGTTGGTTTCCTCAAGCAGAGTTTTTGCCTTCTGGATTCTCACACTCAACAGATACTGTATGGGCGAAATGTTATAATTTTTCTTGAAAGCACGGGCAAAATGGCTTGTGGATATATATACATAGCTTGCTATATCGTCAAGAGAAATGTCCGTGTAGTAATTCTCAAGAATATAATTCTTTGCCGCCTCAAGAAGCTCATGCATTTTGTCGCCTTTGGTCGCGAGAGAGCTTTCCCATTGAGCTTTGAGACTGCGGCTCAGCCAGACGAAAAGCTCCATGCAGAGCAGACTTTTCAAAAATTCGCTCATTTCGTCAGGCTCTTTTGTTTCTTCCATAATCTGCTGCATTGCGTTCACAATGTTGCTGCGATATATGCTTGACAGCGTAAAATACCCGCCGGTTTCCGTGTCCGAAATGAAGCTCAAAAATTCGTTAAGGCTGACCGCGGCGATTTTGCTTTCGTGCTTTTTGGCAAAGCAGAATTTAAGAACCCAGAATTGACAGGGATTGTCGCTGTCGACGTCGAGCTTGTGGGGGATGTGCGGCTTTATCAACAAAAGGTCGTGGTTGTGTATCGGAACGTTGTATCCGTTGATTTCGAAATGCGCCCTTGACGCGTGCTGAACATAAACAAGCTCAAACTCGTCGTGTATGCTGTCGTTGTCAACCTGATAGCGTCCGTCCATAATTCGCTGCAAAGAATGAACAACTACCGGAAGTCCTCCTTCCGAATTTATAAGGTCTGTCCAGATTTTGGGCATATCCATAAATATCACCGCCAAATTTCACATTTTTTATCTATTTTAATATATTGTAACATATTTTTTGACATATTGCAATAATTTACGGCAAAATTTTTTTACGAGGTGAAAACAAAATGAGAAATAAGATGTTGCTTTCCGATGATTGGCGTTTCCTTCTCGGTGAGGCTCGCGGCTGGTACAAGGGGCTTGACGACAGCCAATGGCAGAAGGTGACCGTTCCGCATGACTGGTCGGTCAAATATCCTTTTTCCGAGAATAACAGCAGCGGCACAGGCTATGTCTGCGGGGGAACGGGATGGTACAGGCGTCGCTTCAGGCTTGCCGACCTTAAAGGCAAGCGTGTTTATCTGACATTTGAGGGAATATACAATAATTCTCAGGTCTGGATAAATTCAAATTATCTCGGCAAGCGTCCGTTCGGCTACGCCACTTTTACACATGACATTACGGAATTTGCCGCGGAGGGCGAAAACGTTGTGAGCGTAAAGGTAAGCCATAACGACATTGCCGACAGTCGATGGTTTACGGGAAGCGGAATTGTGCGCCCCGTGTATATCACCGTAACAGACGAAGCCGCCGTAGCGCCTGACGGAATAAAAATAACAACCCCCGAGGTCAGTGAGGAAAGAGCCGTTATAAGGGTTGAAACAAAGACTTTAATCGACGGACTGACTGTAGCGAATACGGTCATAGACCGCTTCGGCAGGCCGGTTGCCGACAGCGGCGGAGATAGGCTTGAAATAAGCCGCCCGCTGCTTTGGAGCCCCGACAGTCCCAATCTTTACACCTTGAGAACCGATATTTTCAAAGACGGCAGACTGACCGACAGCGTCAAGACCGTTTTCGGAATACGCGAATTTCGCTTTGACGCCGATAAGGGCTTTTTCCTGAACGGTCAAAGTATGAAAATCAAGGGAGTTTGCCTTCACCATGACGCGGGCTGCCTTGGAGCGGCGGTTCCCAAAAGCGTATGGCGCGGAAGGCTTGAAGCTTTGAAGGGGTGCGGCTGCAATGCCGTAAGAACAAGTCATAATCCGCCCGATCCCGCACTGCTTGATTTGTGCGATGAGCTTGGCTTTCTTGTCATGGACGAAGCCTTCGACGAATGGGAAGGGCCGAAAAATAAATGGTGGCAGGGGCATAACGTCTACCCGCCGAAGCTTTACGGCTACTACGAGGATTTTCCGCAGTGGGGAGAAGAGGATATAAAAACAATGGTTCGCCGCGACAGAAATCATCCAAGCATAATAATGTGGAGCATAGGCAACGAGGTCGATTATCCGAACGATCCGTATGTACATCCTCTTTTCAATGAAGTTATGGGCAACAATGACGCGAATAAGCCGAAGGAGGAAAGGATATATGATCCCAACCGTCCCAATGCCGATCGTCTTGCGAGCATTGCGAAAAGCCTTGTCGCATGGGTGAAGGAAGAGGACACCTCCCGTCCCGTTACGGCGGCTTTGGCTTTTCCGGAGCTTTCCAATGAAACGGGCTATGCCGCCGCATTGGACATCGTAGGCTATAACTATAAAGAACAGCTTTACGAAAAGGATCACAAGCGCTTTGCCGGAAGGGTTATATTCGGCAGCGAAAACAGTCACAGCTTTGCGGCATGGGAAGCCGTCAGGGATAATCCTTATATCTGCGGTCAGTTTCTCTGGACCGGAATTGACTATATGGGCGAGGCTCGCGGCTGGCCGGTGCGCGCCAGCGGAGCGGGACTGCTGGATATGGCGGGCTTCCCCAAGCTGGACTATTACAAGCGCAAGGTTCTCTGGAGCGACGAGCCGACGGCGGTTTTGGCGTGCCGCCCGTATTTTGCGCCTCCCGAAAAAGGGAAAGACGGAAGACCTGCGCGCTTTATTCCGTTCGATATGAGGTGGAGCTTTGAAGAGGGTGAGGAAATTGAAGTCATCTGCTTTACAAACCAAAAGGACTGTGAGCTGTTCCTGAACGGAAAAAGCCTCGGAAAGGGCAAAATCGAGCCGCTCGCCAAAGCTGCGATGTGGCGCGTGAAATATGCAAAAGGAGAGCTTAAAGCCCTGTGCGGCGAAACGGAAGCAAGGCTGACCACTCCGCATAGCGCGGCTTCAATGGAAGTCAAGGTTATCCCTCCGTCCGACGCGGACGAGGTTTCACGGCTCGAAATCAGACTTGTTGACGCAGACGGCAATCAAGCTTGGTGCGACGGACGGGAAATTTCCGTTTCCGTAACCGGAGGAGAGCTTCTCGGATTGGAAAACGGCGACATTTCCGATTGCCGAAGCTATTCGGAAAATGTCCGCAACGCCCGCAACGGGCGCCTTGCCGCCTATATCAGACGAACCGATGATTCCGCCGAAGCCCTGATCACGGCGGAGGGACTTTCCGAAAGGGTGAAAATACGATAATTTCTGAAAAATAATAAATATTTTAGAGGAATTTTGAAAGAAATGCAGAATATATAAGTAACACGGATATTTGCGGATAGCGTGATATTCACACCCGAAAGGAAGAAAAAGATATGACACCAAAGTATAAACGAGTTCTGATTAAGGTCAGCGGAGAGGCTCTTGCGGGCAATCAAGGGTTCGGTCTCGACGGGAAAACTCTCGACAACATTGCCGAAACAATAAAGGTCTGCTCCGACATGGGCGTTGAAATTGCGGTTGTTGTCGGCGGAGGGAATTTCTGGCGCGGAAGGTCGGGCGAAAATATGGAACGCACCCGAGCTGATCATATGGGTATGCTGGCTACGGTCATAAATGCGCTTGCTCTCTGCGACGCCTTTGAGCGCCATGACATTCCGACCCGCGTCCAGACTGCCATCGAAATGCGCCAGATTGCCGAACCGTATATCCGCGGAAAGGCGATGAGCCATCTTGAGAAGGGCAGAGTTGTTATTTTCGGCTGCGGAACGGGAAATCCCTTCTTCTCAACCGACACGACGGCGGCGCTGCGCGCGGCGGAAATCGATGCGGATATAATCCTGCTCGCAAAAAAGGTTGACGGCGTTTACGACAGCGACCCCGAAAAGAACCCCAACGCGGAAAAAATTACATCCATCAGCTATATTGACGTTCTCAACCGCGGTCTCGGCGTTATGGATACCACAGCAACATCTCTTTGCATGGACAATAAAATGCCGATACGCGTATTCGGAATTTCCGAGCCGGATAATATCCGTAGGGCAATAATGGGCGAGGAAATCGGAACACTTGTATTTTGAAAAACGAAAGGAGTACAGAAAATGAAAAACTATCCCGAAATCACCGAAAAAATGGATAAAGCGCTGAGTCATTTGCTCGGCGAATTTGGCGCAATCCGTGCGGGAAGAGCCAATCCGACAGTGCTTGACAGGATTACCGTGGACTACTACGGAACACCCACGCCGATTCAGCAAATCGGAACAATTTCAACCCCCGATCCCAGAACCATAACGATTCAGCCTTGGGATACTTCTTTGCTCAAAGCAATAGAAAAGGCGATTCTCGCGTCGGAGCTGGGAATAAATCCTCAGAACGACGGGCGCGTTATAAGACTTGCTTTTCCTCAGCTTACCGAAGAAAGACGCAAGGAGCTGACTAAGCAGACCGCCAAAAAGGCGGAGGAAGCAAAGGTCGCGGTTCGTTCAATCCGCCGCGACGCGATAGAAGGCTTTAAGGCGCAAAAGAAAAAGAGCGAAATAACCGAGGACGACCTCAAAAGCATCGAAAAGGATGTTCAGGAGCTGACAGACGCCAAAATCAAAGAGATTGACGCCATGCTCGCAAAGAAGGATAAGGAAATAACCGAAATATAATAACAATATAATAACGGAGAGAGCAGCTATGAGTTTTTTTGAAAAAGTAAAGGAAAAAAGACTTGAGGCTGAAGTGGACTTTGATAACTTGCCGAGGCACATCGCAATAATTATGGACGGGAACGGACGTTGGGCAAAAAAGCATCACCTTCCCCGACAGAGCGGTCATGCCAAGGGAGCCAAAACCTTTGAAGAAATATCGGAATGTGCGGGCGAGCTGGGAATTAAAATTATTACCTTCTATGCCTTTTCGACGGAAAATTGGAAACGCGACAGGGACGAGGTTGACGCTTTGATGGCTTTGCTTGAAGACTATTTGGAAAACGGTCTGCAAAAGCTGAAGGGGCGCGCGCAGATTCGCTTCCTCGGAGATATGAGCGCCTTTTCCGAAAGCTTCAGGGAAAAGCAGAGGTACATTGAGGAAGTCACTAAAAATAACGGAGACTTCCTCATTAACGTTGCGTTGAATTACGGCAGCAGGGACGAAATAACCCGCGCCGTGCGACGTATAGCCGACGAGGCTGCCGAAGGCAAAATTTCTTCCGCCGACATAACCGAGGAGTTCATTTCAAGCCGACTTGATACGGGCGGAATTTCCGACCCGGATTTAATAATCCGTCCAAGCGGAGAATGTCGTCTGAGCAATTTTTTGATGTGGCAAGGAGCGTATTCGGAGCTATGGTTTGACAAAATTTTGTGGCCGGATTTTAAAAAGGACGATTTAATGCGGGCAATTTGCGACTATCAAAACAGAAACAGACGCTTCGGCGGAAGATAAAACAGGAGGGAAAATATGCTGAAGGAAAGACTTATCACCGCGTTTCTTGGAGTGGCGCTGTTCCTTGTCGTGATTTTCAGCGAAAAATATGTTCTCACAGTCGCCGTGCTGATTGTCATAGAGCTTGCGCTTTTTGAACTGTACCGCGCCGTGGGAATCCTTGATAAAAGAATTTTGTCGGCGGCGGGAATGCTTGTGCCGGTTTTTGTGCTTTTCGGTTTCATGTCTCCCAAGCCCCAGAGCGTATACATAGCCGTATGGATATATTTGATGTTTCTCTTTTCGGTGCTGATATTGAGACACAGCAAGTATACCTTTGAGGATATAGCAAAATTTTTTACTATAACAATCCTCGTAAGCTTGCTTTTTTCCAATATCGCATGGATTCGTCAGACGGAAAACGGTCTTTGGAACACCTTCGCGATTTTTGTCGGAGCGTGGATAACCGATTCCTGCGCCTATTTTGCGGGACGCGCGTTCGGCAAGCATAAGCTTGCGCCCGTCATAAGCCCCAAGAAAACAATTGAGGGCTCTGTCGGCGGCGTAGTGGGTACGGCGGTAATTATGTGTCTTTACGGCTTTATTGTCGGAAAATTCGCCAAGCCGTCGCCCGATTATCCGCATCTTCTGATTTTAGGGCTGCTTTGCGGAGTGATTTCGCAGATTGGCGATCTCAGCGCTTCGGCGATAAAGCGAGAGTACGCCATAAAGGACTACGGCAATATCATGCCCGGTCACGGCGGGATTATGGACCGCTTTGACAGCGTGATGTTTGTGGCTCCGCTGGTTTATCATTTTGTCGCCGTATTCCCGATATTCAGCTAAAAAGGATTTGATATTGATGAAAAATATAGCCGTTTTGGGCTCGACAGGCTCAATAGGAACCCAAACGCTTGACGTTGCGGATAAGGAAGGGGATATAAGGGTTCATTCCTTGACCTGTCATTCCAACATTAAGCTTCTGGAACGGCAGATAAGAAAATATAAGCCCGCGCTCGCCTGCGTTACGGACGCACAGAAGGCGGCGGAACTTAAAATAACGGTTGCCGACACAAACACAAAGGTGCTTTCGGGCTTCGAGGGCGCGGAGGAATGTGCCGCCGCGGAAGGCGTGGACATTGCGGTTGCGGCAATTGTCGGCATAGCGGGACTGCGTCCGACGCTTGCGGCAATACGCGCCGGAAAGGATATTGCCCTTGCCAACAAGGAAACCCTTGTGACTGCGGGAGATATTGTTATGCCGCTGGCAAAAAAACATAATGTTAAAATTCTTCCCGTCGACAGCGAGCACAGCGCGATTTTTCAGTCGATTTCCGACCAAAGAAAATTTTTAAAAAGAATTTTCATAACAGCCAGCGGCGGTCCGTTTTTCGCAATGACACGGGAAGAGCTTCGAGGAAAAACGCGCTTCGACGCCTTAAAGCATCCAAACTGGACAATGGGCGCAAAGATAACGGTTGACAGCGCGACCTTGGTAAATAAGGGACTTGAAATAATTGAAGCAAAGCATCTTTTCAATTTGGATACCGACAGCATAATTCCGATTATACATCGTGAAAGCATAATACATTCAATGGTCGAATTTTCCGACGGCAGTGTTATAGGACAGCTCGGCGTGCCGGATATGCGTCTGCCGATTGCCTATGCGCTTACCTATCCGGAAAGAAAAGTTCCCGTATCGGAGCCGCTGGACTTGGTTAAAATCGGAAAGCTTACATTTTTTGATATAGACAATGAAACCTTCCCCGCTGTGAATTTGGCTAAACGGGCGGCAAAAATCGGCGGCACAATGCCCGCTGTGCTCAACGGTGCCAATGAGGAAGCGGTCGGAGCCTTTTTGCGCGACGAATGCGGTTTTCTTGAAATAACCGAGCTTATCGAAGGCGCAATGGATAACTGCCCTGTTATCGAAAATCCCTGTATAGAGGATATTATCCGCGCGGATGGGGAAGCGCGGGAATACGTCGAAAAACGGTTGGGGCAATGAGGCTGTGACAATGAAATTGTAATTTGACCCGAATTTTTCAAGGAAGTGTGCTTTTTGATATTTTCCGTAGTGTTGACAATTGTGGCACTGGGCTTTATGGTATGCGTACACGAACTCGGTCATATGCTTGCCGCAAAAAGCTTCGGTGTGCTTGTACATGAATTTTCAATCGGAATGGGGCCGAAGCTGTTTTCCGTAAAGAAGGGCGAAACCGCTTATTCGCTGCGCCTGCTGCCGCTGGGCGGCTTTGTGCGTATGGAGGGGGAGAACGGCGAAAGCGACAATCCTCGGGCTTTCGACAGAGCGGCGTGGTGGAAGCGCTTGATTGTGCTTGCGACCGGAGCGATTGTAAACATAGCAGTCGGCTGGATACTTTTTGTGATAATAAACATGGGCAGCTATGTGGTACCCACGGTTGTTGAGGAAGTACCCGACTCCTTTATGTCCGAAAGCGTTTTCCGCGCGGGAGATGAAATCCTCCGCATAGGAAAAACGAGAGTTCACACAATAAATGACGTCAGCATGAGCCTTTCCATGACAGATGAGGATATTGTTGACGTAACGGTGCGCCGCGACGGAGAAAAAATGACTCTCCGCGCTCCGCTTTTCGATGTCTCCGGAGAGAAAAAGCTCGGCGTCCGATTCGCAATAACCGAGAATCCCAATATCCTTACTTCCATGCGCTACGGCGTTTACGACACGGTATACATTGTAAAGGCTGTGCTATGGGCAGTCCGCGACTTGATTCTCGGCAGACAGAACGTTGATTCCTTGAGCGGCCCCGTTGAAATTGTTTCCGTAGTGGACACCGTGGCGCAGAGCGGCTCGGAGAACACCTTGCTTATGCTTATGAGCTTGTTCGCCATGATAGCCGTAAACCTCGGAGTGTTCAACCTTCTGCCTATCCCAGCGCTTGACGGCGGGCAGATGCTGTTTGTCATAATCGAGAAAATAATCGGAAGAAAAATCAAGCCGGAGATTGTCGGAACAATCAATTTTATCTTCTTTGCGCTTCTTATGATACTGGCGCTATATGTTACATTTGGGGACGTCATGGGATTGATTAAAAGTTAGAAAATATTCTTAATTTTTCATTTAAATTTAAAATAAACGGGAGGCGATTATGTGAGCAGACAGCAGGCAAGAGAGGACAGCTTCAAGATGCTTTTTGAAGCAAAAATAATGGGGACCTCCGCGGATGAGCTTCTGGCTAAGTTCGGCGAAACCGTTGCCGACGGAGATATATGGGAACAAAAAAGCGTCGCCAAAAGGGACGCGGAATACATGAACAGAGTTCTTCACGGCGTGGAGGAAAATGAAGAGGAGCTTAACCGCGCAATTTCGCCTCATCTTAAGCGTTGGAAAATTGACCGTCTCGCGAAGGTGGACATCGCAATTCTCCAGCTTGCGGTTTTTGAAGCGTTTTATATGGACGATATTCCGCCGGGCGTCGCCGCAAACGAAGCCGTAGAGCTTGCAAAAAAATACGGAGGAGAGGACGCTCCCGCCTTCATAAACGGCGTAATGCGTTCGCTGATAAGAGAAAATGGCTGACAGCAGAAAAATCGCGACCGTAACACAACTTAATAATTTCCTGAAGGCGATGCTGGACAGTATGCCCGTTTTGCAAAATATATGGATAAAAGGGGAAATAAGCAATCTGAAGCTTCATTCGTCGGGGCATATATATCTGACTTTAAAGGATGAAAGCTCGGTTTTGCGAGCCGTAATGTTCAGAGGCGCGGCGGGGCGGCTCACTTTCCGCCCCGAAAACGGAATGAAAATTCTGGCAGGCGGACGGATTTCGGTCTATGAACGCGACGGCAGCTATCAGCTCTATATAGAGAGCATGGAAGCCGAAGGACAAGGCGAGCTTTATGTCCGCTTTGAGGCTCTGAAAAAAAAGCTTGAAGCCGAGGGGCTTTTTGACCCGGCCCGCAAAAAGCCGATTCCGCAATTCCCTTCTGTTGTGGGAATATGTACAAGCCCCACGGGAGCCGCCATACGCGATATAATCAATATTCTCCGCAGACGCTACCCGATAGCGAAGGCAATTGTGTACCCTTGCCTTGTTCAGGGCAGCGGAGCGGCGGAAAGCGTCGCTTCGGCTATTGAGTATTTTAACAAAAGCAAAGCCGCGGATGTTATTATTGTCGGACGCGGCGGCGGCAGCATTGAGGATTTGTGGGCGTTTAACGAGGAAGTGACCGCCCGCGCGGTTGCCGCGTCGGAAATTCCCGTAATTTCGGCGGTTGGGCATGAAACCGATTTCACAATATGCGACTTTGCGGCGGATTTACGCGCTCCCACGCCGTCCGCGGCGGCGGAGCTTGCCGTACCGGACCTTGATGCTCTGCAAAGAAGAGTAGGCGAAAGTCGCGCCCGTCTGAGACTGCGTCTGAAAGAAAAGGTAAGCTCCTCAAAGCGTCAGCTTGAGCTTTTGGAGGGCAGGGGCGGAATCGTGAACTTTCGCCGTCGTCTGGGCGAGCTGCAAATGAATGTTGACCGCCTTTGCGAAGGAATGGAAAAGGCGGTCGGCACAGCTCTAAATAACAGCCGTCATGCCTTGGCTTCCGTTGCCGGAAGGCTGGACGCACTGAGTCCGCTCAAGGTGCTTGAGCGTGGCTACAGCGTTGCGGTCAGCGACGGAAAAGCCCTTCGCAGCGTGGACGATGTAACCGTCGGAAGCGAGCTTTGGACAACCGTGCCTGACGGTAAGGTGCGCTCCGTCGTTACCGACAGAAATAAATTCTGAAATTTTGATAAGAGGGGGTGAAGCCCTATGGCTTCATTTGAGGAAAAAATAAAAGAATTGGAAAGCATAGTCCGCCGGCTTGAAAGCGGGGAAACCTCGCTTGAGGAGGCTATGGAGCTTTTTGAGAAAGGCATTGCCGTATCAAAGGACTGCGAAAAGCTTATCAAGGGCGCGGAACTGAAGGTTACTCAGCTCCTTGACGGGGAAGAAAAGCCCTTTGACACAAGCGGCATGGAACAGGAGGCGCAGCAGTGAGCTTCGGCGAAAAAAGAGCGGAATATCTTGAACAGATAAATGCTGAGCTGAAAAGCGTCATGTCACGGTCCGACGAAATCACCTACAGAGCTATGGCCTACAGTCTTCTCGCGGGAGGAAAGCGTGTCCGTCCCGTGCTTGTAATGGCGTGCTGCGAGGCTCTCGAAGGGGATATGAGGCTTGCCTTAAAATACGGCTGCGCGCTGGAAATGATTCATACCTATTCGCTTATTCACGACGATCTTCCCTGTATGGACAACGATACGCTCCGTCGCGGCAGACCGACAAATCATATGATGTTCGGCGAAGCGGAGGCTCTGCTTGCGGGCGACGGGTTGCTGAATCTTGCGGCGGAGTATATAAGCGGCGGCAGCACAAATCCGGAAAAGGACATTAAGGCTATTGCGGCGTTGTACGGCGCAAGCGGCGCTCTCGGAATGATAGGCGGGCAGGCGGACGACATTGCCGCCGAAAAAAACGGAGCCGACGCCGCAACGGTTGAAAAAATACATAATCGCAAAACCGGCGCTCTTATTCGTGCGGCGGGCGAGCTTGGAGCGATTGCCGCGGGAAAACGCGCGGACTTTTTCGACACATATACAATAAGCTTGGGGCTGGCGTTTCAGATACGAGACGATATTCTGGATGTGGAAAGCAGCGCCGAAGAACTCGGCAAAAGCAACAGCGACGCGCAAAACAATAAAGCGACCTTTGTTTCCGCCTACGGCGCGGAGGAAGCGAAACGCCGGCTCGAAGCCGAAACGGCGCGCGCGGTGGCGGCTTTGGAGCCGCTTGGGGAAAAGGGCGCCTTCCTGCGCTATATGGCGGACTATCTTTTAAAGAGAAATAACTGACGCTGAGGTGGACACAATGTTTGAAAAGTTAGACTTTACGGTTGAAAGATATGAGACTCTTGCCGCTGAGATAAGCGACCCCGCGGTAATTGCCGATCAGGAGCGTTGGCGCAAACTTATGAAGGAACACAGCGACCTGACCCCAATCGTGGAAAAATATAAGGAATATAAGGCGGCGAATCAAGCCATACGGGAAGCTCGTGAAATGCTTGACGAAAAGCCCGACGGTGATTTTGAGGAACTGCTTCGGGCGGAAATTGACGAAAACCGTGAAAAGCTGCCGGTAATCGAGGAAGAACTGAAAATCCTTCTCATACCTAAGGATCCAAACGACGAAAAATCGGTAATAATGGAAATCCGCGGAGGCACGGGCGGAGAAGAGGCCGCGCTTTTTGCCGGTGACTTGTTCCGTATGTATTCAATGTATGCCGAAGCCAGACACTGGAAAATAGAAATTATCAACTCAAATCCCACCGATTTGGGAGGATATAAAGAAATAACATTTTCAATCGAGGGCGCGGGAGCTTACAGCCGTCTTAAATATGAGAGCGGCGTTCATCGTGTTCAGCGCGTACCCGAAACCGAATCGAGCGGCAGAATACAGACCAGCGCGGCGACAGTCGCCGTTCTTCCCGAGGTTGAGGACGTGGAGGTTGAAATAAACCAGAACGACCTTAAAATAGATGTCTTCCGCGCGGGGGGACCGGGCGGGCAGTGCGTCAATACCACCGATTCGGCCGTTCGTATAACACACCTTCCTACGGGACTTGTAGTTTCCTGTCAAGACGAAAAAAGCCAGCATAAAAATAAAGACAAAGCAATGAAGGTGCTGCGGAGCCGTCTTTATGAGCTTATGGAGCGCGAGCGCAGCGAAGCAATTTCTCAGGAGAGAAAAAGTCAGGTCGGCAGCGGCGACAGGAGCGAACGCATCCGCACCTATAACTTCCCGCAAGGAAGGGTCAGCGACCATCGGATAAATCTCACACTTTACAAAATCGACGCGATTATGAACGGCGACCTCGACGAAATCATAGACGCGCTTAACACCTATTTTCAAAGCGAAAGGCTTAAGCAAAGCGAAAACTGAACGCGAAGGGAGAGAATAAAAATTGGAAGCTCACAGAGAGACAATTAATCTTGTCAGGCTGATTGATGACTTCAATCTGGAAAAAATTTATGTTCCCGACAATCTTGACAGCCTGAAAATCAAATGTACCGACGTACACCGCCCCGGAATACAGCTCAGCGTCGGCTATTTTGACTATTTTGACGTTGACAGAATACAGATTTTGGGAAAAGTTGAGCAGTTCTATATGATGGAGAAGCCACCCGAGGAACGCTTCTCGGCCTACAATAAGCTCATGGCGACCGGTATTCCCGCGGTCATTGTTACACGCTCTCTCGACTGCTATCCCGAGCTTATCGAAACTGCCAAAATTCACCGCGTACCGCTTTTGCGCACCGAGGAAAGCACCTCCGATTTCATGGCGGCGCTGATTGCGTCTCTGAATGTTTACCTTGCCCCGACAATTACCCGCCACGGCGTGCTTGTTGAGGTTTACGGCGAGGGTGTGCTGCTGCTCGGCGACAGCGGGGTCGGTAAAAGCGAAACCGCCATAGAGCTGATAAAACGCGGGCATAGGCTTGTAGCCGACGATGCGGTTGAAATAAAACGCACTTCGGCGAAAACCGTTGTCGGTTCTTCTCCCGAAATAATTCGCCACTTTATGGAGCTGCGCGGTATCGGAATTGTGGACGTAAAGCAGGTTTTCGGCGTCGGAGCCGTAAAGGACAGCGAAAAAATCAACCTTGTTGTTAATTTGGAGCTTTGGCAGCAAGGGAAAAATTATGAACGTCTCGGTCTTGACCGTGAGCATACGGATATTTTGGGGATAGAGCTTCCGAGCGTTACAATTCCCGTCCGTCCCGGACGAAATCTTGCGGTTATAATTGAAATTGCCGCAATGAACAACCGCCAGCAGCGTATGGGCTACAATGCCGCCGCGGAGCTGAGCAGTCGCCTTACAAAGCAGATGGCATCTCAAAATCAGGATATCAGCGGAGGCGATTTGTTTTGATAATTGCCGTTGATACACACACGCATACCAATATCAGCCACCACGCCTACTCGACGCTTGAGGAAAATATAGCGGCGGCGAAGCGCAAGGGAATGGAGGGCATAGCAATAACCAACCATGCGCCAATGCTCGGCGACGGCGCGCATTCGTGGCACTTTTCATCACTGAAAAATTTTAAGAACTATGTCTACGGGATTCGCCTTCTGCGCGGAGCGGAGGTCAATATCATGAACGTTGAAGGCGAAATTGACCTCGACAATTACGCTCTCGCGCCGCTCGAAATCGTGATTGCCTCCATGCACACGCCATGCTTTGCTCCTAATCAGAGCGAAGCCGTTGTTACCCGCGCATACCTGAATATGCTCGAAAAAAATCCCAAGGTCAATATTATGGGACATATGGGCGACGGACGCTACAAATGCGACTACAGAGCAGTGCTTGAAAAAGTGAAGGAAACGGGCAGAATTGTTGAAATCAACCACCATTCCTTTGATGTCCGCGCCGGAAGTCATGAAAATTGCCGCGAAATAGCCCTTATATGCAGCGAGCTGAAAATTCCGGTCGTCTTAAGCACCGACGCCCATTTCAGCGACGACGTCGGCGAGGTTGAAAATTCTTGGCGTATGCTCAGAGAAATAAATTTCCCCGAGGAGCTTATTCTTAATACAAGCCTTGCAAAGCTGGCGGGCTATTTGAAGCTGGAAGTCTGACGGCAAAAGGAGATATATATGTTCCATGAACTTGTCAAAGAGCTTGAAATGGCTCTTCCACCCGATAGAATAACCGAAAACGTACCGCTCAAGGAGCTTACGTCGCTGCGCGTAGGAGGAGCGGCGCCTCTTGTCGCGGAACCGCAAAGTGTTGATGAAATAAAAACGCTTGTAAAAATTTTCGGCAATTACGGCGCCGGTTATCTTGTGCTTGGAAAAGGTACCAATGTGCTTGTCCGCGACGGAGGGGTGGACTGCCCCGTAATCCGTATAGGGAAGGCTCTGAGCCGCGTATCCGTATTTGAAAACTGCATTACGGCGGAGAGCGGAGCCTCTCTTTCGGCGGTTGCCGCCGCGGCTTGCCAAAATTCCCTTACGGGGATGGAATTTGCTTCAGGCATTCCGGGGAACGTGGGCGGCGGAGTTATAATGAACGCCGGAGCCTACGGCGGCGAACTCAGGGATGTCGTTGAAGCGGTATCCTTCGTCGGCCCTGACGGCGAGGAATATACGGCAACCAACGATGAAATGGAGTTCGGCTACCGTCACAGTGCGCTTTCGGACAGCGACTGCATTGTTACGGCGGTCGGCTTTTCGCTGCGCAAAGGGAAAAAAGATGAAATTGCGGCAAAAATGTCGGAGCTCAACCGTCGCAGACGGGAAAAACAGCCGCTTGAATATCCCAGCGCCGGCAGCACCTTTAAGCGACCCGAAGGGTACTACGCCGGAAAACTGATTGAGGATGCGGGGCTTAAGGGCTTTTCAATCGGAGGAGCGGCGGTCAGCGAAAAACACGCCGGCTTTGTTATAAACAAAAATAACGCTTCGGCGGATGAAATTCTCAGCGTAATGGAGTATGTGCAACGCACGGTTTTTGATAAAAGCGGCGTGATTTTGCAGCCCGAAGTAAAAATATGGGGGAAGGACAAATGAGGTTTGTAATAATAACGGGAATGAGCGGAGCGGGAAAAACTCAGGTCATACATTTTCTGGAGGACATAGGCTATTACTGCATTGACAATATGCCTCCGATTTTCATCAATACCTTTGCCAAAGCCTGCTATACCGAAAAAAATCTTCAAAATGTCGCTATTGTCGCCGATATACGCAGCGGCGAAATGTTTGACGATATTGAAAAAGAGCTTGACGCCCTCAGAGCGGGCGATTTCCCCTTTGAGCTGCTATACCTTGAAGCGAACGACAATGTGATAATAAAGCGCTATAAGGAAACCCGCCGCAGCCATCCTCTAAGCGCAAACGGCAGAATTGCCGACGGCATAGAGAAGGAACGCGAAAAGCTCAAGAATCTTAGGCTGCGCGCCGATCATATAATCGACACCAGCAATCTTTTGACACGCCAGCTTAAAAAAATTGTTACCGACCTTTACGGCGAGGGAGAAGAGAGCTATTTCACCGTCGAATGTCGTTCCTTCGGCTTCAAGCACGGAATCCCCACCGACGCGGATTTGGTTTTTGACGTGCGTTTTCTTCCGAATCCGTTTTATATTGAAAATCTGAAGCATCATACGGGCCTTGACGCCGCCGTAAGAGATTATGTCATGGATTTCCCGCAGTCGCTGAAATTCCTTGACAAGCTCTACGATATGATTTCCACTTTGCTTCCTTACTATATAGACGAAGGGAAAACTCAGCTCGTAATCTGCATAGGCTGCACCGGAGGACACCATCGCAGCGTTGCCATAACCGAGGCTATCGGCAAACGGCTCGCGCAGAACGGTATCCGTGTGACTGTGACTCACAGGGATATTGAACGGTAGGAGGCTTTTAAAATGTCTTTTTCATCGGACGTAAAAGCGGAGCTTTGCGCCGTAGCCGACAAAGCGGTTCACTGTCGCCGCGCCGAGCTTGCCGCAATGCTGCTTTTCGGCGGCAATGCGGACGAGACGGGAATAACCGTCCGCGCCGAGCGCAGCGACGTTATGAAGCGTCTTTCGGGTCTTGTCGGGAGGTTACTCGGACAAAGCCGCAAAGACGGCAAAGACAGCATTTTTGTTCCGTTTTCGCTTCTCGGCGAGCTGGGTATGTCTTTTGACGGCGGAGATGTTTCCATAGATGAGGAAATTTTTGACAGTGAGTGCTGTAAACGGGCGTTCTTTCGGGGCGCTTTTCTGATGGCGGGAACTGTCAGCGACCCCAAGAAAGACTACCGCATCGAGCTTTTTGCCTATAACGAAACCGTTGCGGCGCTTGCTTCGGAAATGCTGGAAAATTTCGGACTTTCGCCGAAAAGCGCCGTCAGGAAAAACTACTTCATAATTTATCTTGAGAACTATGAATCCGTCTGTGACAGTCTCACCATTATGGGCGCGCAAAAGGCAATGCTCGCTCTTGCCTGCACACAGGTAGAAAAGGACATAAGCAACCGTGAAAATCGCCGCAGTAACTGCTTCATCGCAAATATGGACAAGGCAATGACGGCTTCCGCGCGGCAGTGCGCCGCGATAGACGAGCTTGCGCGGACGGGAGCTCTTGAAAATCTGAGCGACTCCCTTAAAGCCGCAGCCTATGCCCGCGCCGAAAATCCGGAAATGAGCCTTAAGGAGCTTTCGGAAAAAACGGGAATAAGCAAAAGCACGCTAAATCGGAGATTAAATAAGCTGCTTGAAAGTCTTTCCCGTTTTTCGTAGCAAAAAACCAAAGCTGTAAATATTGAAAATTTTGCCGAAAAAATGTTCTGTTCTTTTAGCTTAATTATTTTGACCGTGGAAATACTAATTACGAAACTAAAAGAAAGGATTGAACATTTTGAAACGACTTTTGTTTATTATTGCCGCCATCGTAATATCGTTTTCCGCCTGCGGAGAGAGCAACGGCACCTCCGATAACGGCGCGGCAAACACAGACCAAGCCGCGACGGGAAATCAGTCGGATACCGACGACCGCGTCGATAATGCCGATGACGATTTAAATCAGAGCGGCGCAAATTCCTCCGGCTCCTCAGACCTGCCTGCCGGCGAAAATTCCAACGGAACCGGCAATAACGGCGACAGTATGATGGACGACATTGACAGTGCGGTTGACGATGCGGCAAACGGCGTCGGCGATGCGGCGAAGGACGCTGTTGACGGCGCGGAAGACGCGGTTGACGACATAACCGGAAACACGTCCGCCAATTCATCGGCAAATAACAATAAGTAGCCAAGGGGCGTATGCCCCATACATACGTTTTAAAACGCGCCTAAAAGCTCTTACCGTTCCCTGCTCTGCGGATAAGAGCCGTTTAATTTATTATTTGCCGCGCAGAGCGGCGGAAGGAGATTTATTTTATGCAAAGAAAAACTGTCGAATTAAAAAAGGGCATAAATCTGTACTTCATCAGAGACGAGAAGTTCAAGACATACATGGCGAGTGTCCTGTTCCACCGTCCTCTGAGCAGAGCCGAGGCTTCGCTCAATTCGCTGCTTTCTCAGGTTATGCGCTGCGGAAATAAGCTTTATCCGACGCTTAAGGACGTAAACATAGCCCTTGAGGAGCTGTACGGAGCTTCGCTTTACTGCTCAAACGGAAAAAGGGGAGAGGAACAGATTCTCCGCGTGGCTGTCGAGGGAGTGTGCGATGAATTTTTGCCGGAGCCTGCCTTCGACCGTGCGCTGGAATTGCTTTTCGCGGCGGCGTTCAACAGCGATAGCCGCGGCGCGGTTGAGCAGGAAAAAAAGAATCTGATCGACCGTATCCGCGGTCAGATAAACGACAAACGCTATTACGCGATCCTGCGCTTGAACGAAATAATGTTTGAGGGAGAGGCTTACGGAGTGAACAGTATGGGCTATGAGGACGAAGTATCCGAAATCACTCCGGACGTCCTTTTCGATTATTATAAAAACGTTGTCGATACCTCGGCGATCAGTATAATATTTACGGGCAATTTTGACGAGGCCGCGGCTCTTTCCGCGGCAAAAAGGGCGGTCAAGGCACTTCCCGAAAGAAACGGCGGACATACCCTCGCGAAAATCAAAGCCGACGTAAGCGAGGTCAAGCGCGTAACGGATCGCATGGATGTAACGCAAGGGAAGCTTTCAATCGGCTTTCGCACGGGAATCGGGCCAAACGATTCGCTTGACTGCGCGCAGCGCGTATTTTGTACAATTTACGGCGGAGGACCGAACAGTAAGCTGTTCCTCAATGTGCGTGAAAAATTGAGCCTTTGCTACTATGCTTCGTGCTGGTGCGACAAAATGAAGGGCTTTTTCCGTGTAAGCAGCGGAATCGAATTTCAAAATTTTAAGCCCGCCTATGACGAAATCATGGCTCAGCTTCAGGCTATGAAGAACGGCGACTTCACCGACGAGGAAATAGACATTGCCAAAGGAGAGCTTATAAACGCTTACCGTTCATGGGTAGACGCCGTCGAAGCCATCGAGGATTACTATACGTCGCAGCTTCTGCTCGGCACTGACGTCAGCATTGAGGAAAGCATAAACGGCATTAAAGACGTGACGCGCGAACAGATTGTCGAGGTCGCGAACAGAGCGGTTCTCGATACGGTTTATTTCCTTGACGGAAGGGAGGAAGCGTAAATGAAATTTACAAAAAGCAACAGCGGACTTTTAAAGGAAAACGTCTACACCGGTGAGCATAAGAGCGGTCTTAAGGTAATTGTTGTCGAAAAAAATCTCGCAAAAAGCTATGCAACCTTCAGCACGAAGTACGGCTCCATAAACACTGAATTTGTGGTTCCGGGAGAAACTGAGGTTACAAAGGTAATCGACGGCATAGCCCACTTCCTCGAACATAAGGTTTTTGAGCAGCCCGACGGGACGAACGCTTTTGCGCTGTTCAAGGGAGCCGACGTCAATGCCTTTACGAGCTACGGCGTCACAAACTATCTTTTCGGCTGCACCGATTACTTCTATGAAAATTTCCGTCAGCTTCTCAGCTATGTTCAGACTCCGTATTTCACTGAGGAAAATGTTGAAAAGGAAAAGGGAATCATAGCTCAGGAGGTGCGTATGTACGATGATGACGCGGGGCAGGCGTGCTTTTACAACTGCGTCGGGGGACTTTATAAAAATCACCCCGTGCGCACCAAAATTGCGGGCAGCGTCGAGGAAGTAATGAAAACCACGCCGGAGCTGCTTTATAAGTGCTACAATACATTTTATCACCCTTCAAATATGGCTGTGATTTGCGTCGGTAAGCTTGATCCGGAAAAAATCGGAAGTATAATTGACGAAATGATAACCAAGGATAAGCCGGAAGGGGAAATCATACAGGTCTTTCCGGAAGAGCCGGACGAAATTGTCCGCCCCGAAAGCGAAGCGTTTTTCGAGGTCGCGCAGCCGCAGTTCATGCTGGGCTTTAAGGACAACTGCGTCGGAGGAGACTTGCTGCGCCGCGACATTGCGACCACGGCGCTGATTCAGACTCTCGTCGGCAAAAGCTCTCCTCTTTATGAGAAGCTGTACTCTCAGGGATTAATAAATCGCAGCTTCGGCGGATACTATGAATATGAGCAGAGCTTTGCCTTTGCTTCTATAAGCGGAGAAAGCAAAGAGCCTAAAGCCGTCGCCGAAGCCGTTTACGGCGAAATTGAGCGCGTGAAAGCCGAAGGAATAGATAAGGCGTCGTGGCAGCGCGCCATGAATGTGCTTTACGGCGGCTATATCCGTCTTATGGGCGGAGACGCTGAGGATATAGGCAACGAGCTTATGTTTTCCTATCATCGCGGAATCGACCTTTTCACCTATCCCGAGGTATGGAAATCCGTAACAATAGCCGACGGCGAAGCGCGTCTGCGCGAGCTGTTCCGCCGCGACCGCGCAAGTCTGAGCATAGTTTACCCGAAAAACAAATAACCTGTCATAAAAAGGAGCCGCGGCAAATTGAATGAGGTTTTGCCGCGGTTCCTTTGTTTTTTTGTTGACAATATCGTCCGAGTATGTTAAAATGAAGAAAATGCTTTTTTATCAGATTTTTTGAGGAGAGAATGACATGAATCCGGCGACAAACAATTTTACACCACTGAAAAATGTTTCAATCAATGACGGCTTTTGGGGAAGGTATACCGAAATCGCGAAGGACAAAATAATTCCCTATCAATGGAGGGCTATAAACGACCTTGTTCCCGACGCAGAGCCGAGCCACGCAATCAAAAATTTCCGCATTGCGGCCGGTCTTGAGCAGGGTGAATTTCAGGGCTATGTGTTTCAGGACAGTGATGTCGCGAAATGGCTGGAGGCGGCGGCGTACAGCTTGACGATTGAGCCTGACGCGGAGCTGGAAAAAACCGCCGACGAGGTTATTGATCTGTTGGAGAAAGCACAGGACGACGACGGCTATCTTATGACATATTTCCAGATAAACGAGCCGGAGAAAAAATTTACAAATCTTCTCGACTGCCATGAGCTTTACTGCGCCGGTCACATGACGGAGGCCGCCGTCGCTTACTATGAAGCGACCGGAAAGGACAAGCTTCTTAACATAACGCGGCGCTTTATAGACCTGATTGATACAAAAATCGGGCCGAACGAGAATCAGCTTCACGGCTATCCGGGACATCCGGAGCTTGAGCTTGCGCTTGTAAAGCTGTATCGCGCCACGGGGGAAGAAAAATATCTCCGCTTGTGCGAATATATGATAAACGCGCGCGGAACGGAGCCTCATTTCTTTGACCGGGAATTGAAAAAGCGGGGAAACGTCAATCATTGGGGCGGCAGGCAGGAACGGGTTGACAAGCGCTACAATCAGTCTCATAAGCCTATCCGTGAGCAGACGGAGGCCGTGGGACACAGCGTGCGCGCCGGCTATCTCTATACCGGAGCCGCGGCTCTTGCCGCGGAAACGGGTGACGAAAGCCTTAAAAGCGCAATGGAAACAATCTGGGACAATATTACAAAGAAACAGATGTACATAACCGGCGGCGTCGGCGCACAGGTACACGGTGAAGCCTACAGCTTCAATTATCATCTCCCGAACGACTCCGCTTATAATGAAACCTGCGCCGCAATTTCAATGGTATTTTTTGCGCAGAGAATGCTCCGCATGGACGTTGACGGAAAATACGGCGACATTATGGAAAGACTTATATATAACGCTACAATAAGCGGAATGTCGCTCGACGGAAAGCATTTTTTCTATACGAATCCGCTTTCGATGTGGGAGGAAGCTACAGAAAAGGCGGGAGTCTGCGCTCATATAAAAAGCAAGCGTCAGGGCTGGTTCGGCTGTGCCTGCTGCCCGCCGAATTTGGCAAGAATGATAACCTCTCTCGGCGGATACATATATTCAAGCAGCGACGATACGATTTTTGTCCATCTCTATATCGGAAGCGACGCGGAAATTCCAATGCCGTCCGGCAAAGTAAAAATAAGCCAGAGGGGGAATTACCCCTGGGACGGAGGCATTTCCTTCTCCGTCGGCGAAGGAGCTTATACGCTTGCGCTGCGCATACCCTCGTGGGCAAGAAGTTTCGAGTTGAAGGTTAACGGACTTAAAGCCGCCGCCGAGATAAGGAAAGGCTATGCATACATAAAAAGAAACTGGAAGGCGGACGACAGCGTTTTCCTCAGTCTGCCGATGCCGATTGAGCTTATCGAAGCCAATCCGTTTGCACGCGAGGACAACGGGAGGGTCGCCATAATGCGCGGGCCGATTGTCTATTGTCTTGAATCCGCCGACAACGGAGCCGATCTTGACGCTCTGCGTATAACCGATTTCGATTCGCTGACCGCCTTCCGCAGCGATGAGCTGTTCAAGGGCGCGTTTCATATAAAAGGCAAGGCTTTGCGCCGTCGAAGCTGGGCGGAGGACGAGCTTTACCGTCCGCTTCTTGCCGCCGATGAAGACGTTGAGGACTTTGTTGCAATTCCGTATGCTTTTTGGGATAATCGGGAGGATACGCGCGAAATGCTGGTTTGGATCCGTGTTTAGACAGAGGTTTTTAGCAAAAATCAACAAAAAAAAATATTAAAAAAGTACATTTTCTGCTACATAAGCTGTTGACTATTTTATAAAAAAGTAGTAGAATAAAATAAACGTTTTTCTTGCGCGTATTCCGAATGATAGCTTCTTCGATTCGGAAAATATCAACGTTAAAAAAGGAGATTTATCATGGTATCCAAAGAAATTGTAGTACAAAATCAAGTCGGGCTGCACGCGCGTCCCGCCACATTCTTCATTCAGAAGGCAAACGAGTTCAAAGCCTCCGTTTGGGTGAGCAAGGACGACCGCAAAATTAATGCGAAAAGCCTTCTTGGTGTTCTTTCGCTCGGCGTTACAAGGGGAACAACAATCCTGCTTGAGGCTGACGGTCCTGACGAGCAGGAAGCAATTGACGCGCTTGAAACCTTGATTAATTCCAATTTTGCCGATTAAAACCGTAAAGGGACTGTTCGATGAGGATAGTCCTTTTATAACCTCGCTGAAATACCGCCGCTTTCTGTGCGGCGGGAACATACAGGCGTTGTAACAAAATATACAAAGGGGGCAGAAGCATGGACGCGGGAACCGGCGGCACACATAATCGACGAAGCATGGCAGTCCGTGCGGCTGCCCGTTAATTGTGTGTGCCTCCTTATTTATTATACATCGCATACATATGAATGAGGAGGTAATTTTATGGCGGAAGAATTTGATGTTGTTGTTAAAACCTTACTTGCTCTGACCGAAAAAAAGAAGTATTCCTCGGTGAAGGACATTCTTGTCACGCTTCAGCCCGCGGATATAGCCGCCATTTTTGATGAGCTTGGTCAGGCAAGCCTTCCGATTCTTTTTCGTCTGCTTCCGAAGGAGCAGGCGGCGGAAACCTTCGTCGAGATGGACGAGGACGCGCAAGAGCTGCTGATTCGCTCGTTCAGCGACAGCGAGCTTAAAGAAGTGCTTGACGAAATGTATGTTGACGACGCCGTTGACCTTGTCGAGGAAATGCCGGCAAACGTCGTCAAGCGTATTTTGCGTCAGGCGGATCCCGAAACGCGCAAGTCAATAAATGAAATCCTGAAATATCCCGAGGACAGCGCCGGCAGCATAATGACGACAGAATATGTTTCTATGCGTCCGAAAATGACTGTCGCGGAAGCGATAAAGCGTATACGCCGCGTGGGAGTGGACAAAGAAACGATAAATAACTGCTTCGTCATAAATGACGGCCGCGTGCTTCTGGGGCAGGTAACGATACAGGATTTGATTCTCGCCGACGAGGACGAACACATCGGCGAAATAATGGACAAAAATGTAATCTGCGCCGAAACCGCTGATGACAGAGAAGCTGTCGCGCAGAGCTTTTCAAAGTACAATCTGCTTGTAATGCCGGTTGTCGATGAAGAACACCGTCTTGTCGGCATTGTAACCTCCGACGACGTTATGGACGTACTGGAAGAGGAAGCGACGGAGGATATTGAAAAGATGGCGGCTATCATGCCTGTTGATAAGCCCTATCTTAAAACCGGCGTTTTTGAAACCGCCAAAAGCCGCATACCGTGGCTGCTGCTGCTGATGATCTCCGCGACCTTCACGGGAATGGTGATGACTGCTTACGAGGACGCTCTCGCCGCTCAAATCGCGCTCAGCGCGTTCATACCCATGCTAATGGATACCGGCGGCAACTGCGGAAGTCAGTCAAGCGTAACCGTAATACGCGGCATATCGCTCGGAGATATTGAATTTCGCGATATGCCCGAGGTGCTGTGGAAGGAGGTTCGCGTTGCGTTTTGCTGCGGAGTTGTGCTTTCGATTGTGAATTTTGCTAAAATCGTGCTATTTGACCGTCTGATACTCGGAAATGAGGGAATAACCTTTACGGTTGCGTTAGTCGTCAGCCTTACGCTGATGTTCACGGTCTGCGTGTCGAAGGTTGTCGGCGGGATTCTTCCCATGCTCGCGAAGAAGGTCGGCTTTGACCCCGCGGTAATGGCAAGCCCGCTCATAACAACCATTGTTGATGTTCTTTCACTGATTATCTATTTTAAATTTGCCACTGTGATACTGGGCATATAGCTCGGACGATTAAATATTACAAACAAACCGGCTGTAAAGCAGAGCGGAAGGTTTTCCGATCGGCGTTGCTTTTACAGCCGGTTTTTCATTTATTCCGTATACACATCTCCGCGGGAAACGGCAATTTTATAGCCCGCGCTTTCAACTCGCCGCTGCAAACAGAACCGGCACTCCGCCGCTTCCTCGCCTGTGCAGATTTTGTTGTCGTAAAGAGTGTAAAGCTTACGCACCCGAACGGGAGAAAGATTTGGCATAACAACATTCGCTCCCGCTTTAAGTCCGAGTTCCCGTCCGCGTGGGTCGATTGTGCCGAGAGCCGTTGTCGAGGGAATCAGCGCGTACGGAAAAAGATGGCGTAAAATTGCCACCATGCGCAGCGTAAGCGCAAGCGAGCCTCCGGCGAAATCCTTAAACGGAGTGTCGGCATGGGGAATAAACGGGCCTATGCCTATCATAGCGGGCTGCAGCTCCTGCAAAAAACGAAGATCCTCAACAAGACATTCCGCCGTTTGGTACGGAGAACCAACCATAAATCCGCTGCCCGTCTGATAACCGAGCCTCTTGAGGTTGAAGAGGCAGTCCTTCCTGTGGCGCAGGCTCATTTCCGCGGGGTGAAGCCTTTTGTAATGCTCCTCATTGGCGGTTTCGTGGCGGAGCAAATATCTGTCCGCGCCCGCCCTTTTGTATGCGGCATAGCTCTCGTATTCCTTTTCTCCGAGCGAGAGGGTGACCGCGCAGTCCGGAAATTCGTTTTTTATGTCGGAAACAATACCGCAAATTATTTCATCGGTATAGTACGGATCCTCTCCGCCCTGAAGCACAAAGGTGCGGAAGCCGAGCTCATATCCGTTGCGGCAGCAGTTCATTATATCCTCACGGCTGAGACGGTAGCGCTCGGCATTGGCGTTGTCGCGGCGGATTCCGCAGTAAAGACAGTTGTTTTTGCATACATTTGTAAATTCTATAAGACCGCGTATGTATACGTCAATCCCGTAATACCTGCGGCGGATTTCATCGGCGGAGCGGAAAAGCTCGGCGTCATATTTGTCGGTGGTGATTATTTCAAGCAGTTCATTGTCAGAGAGCGAGGAAAGGTTCATTTCTATCATCTCCTTTCCCATTATAGCATATATATTTCGGAATTTCAAGTACTATATTGCGGAAATAAGGCTTGCCGCGCCATTGAATAATGCGCAAAGCACAATACCGGTGAGCGTCGGGAGAATTATGGCGTAAAACGTCTGTTTAAGGCTTTTTGTTTCCTTGTAAATTGTCAGACAGGTTGTAGAGCATGGGAAATGACAGATTGTAAAGATAATAAAGCACACCGCGGTCACGCCCGTCCATCCGTTGGAAACGAGAACGTTTTTCAGAGCATCAAGACTTTCGTAGTCCGTAAGAATACCGCCGCAGGTGTAGCCCATGAGGATCAGCGGAATTACAATTTCGTTCGCGGGGAAGCCGAGAATAAAGCCCAAAAGAATCACTCCGTCCAAGCCCATGAGCTTCCCTAACGGATTCAGAAAATCCGCGATATGGAGCAAAATCGCTTTTTCGCCGACGCTGACGTTCGCCAACAGCCATATGATAAACCCCGCGGGCGCGGCAACGGTGACCGCGCGTCCGAGTACGCGCAGCGTTCTGTCAGGCACGGAGCGCATAATTACCTTGCCGATTTGAGGACGGCGGTACGGCGGCAACTCAAGAGCGAACGAGGACGGCAGTCCGCGCAGCACGGTTTTGTTAAGCAGAGCGCAGACCGCAAAGGTGATTGCAATGGCGCCGAGTATCGCCGCTGTCAGCAGCAGAGCGTGCAGAAATCCGCCCGCAAGACCTTCCGCCGACACGAACATTGATATAACGGCTATCAGCGCCGGAAGTCTGCCGTTACACGGCACAAAAGCATTTGTCATCATTGCCATGAGCTTTTCTCTCGGCGATTCGATTATTCTGCACCCCGTAACTCCGACGGCGTTGCAGCCGAAGCCCATGCAGGTGGTCAGCGCCTGTTTGCCGCAGGCCCCGCATTTACGGAAAGCGCAGTCAAGGTTGAAGGCAATTCTCGGAAGATAACCGAAGTCCTCCAAAAGCGTAAACAGCGGGAAAAATATTGCCATCGGCGGCAGCATTACCGAAACAACCCACCCCATAACGCGGAAAATTCCGTGCGCAAGCATACCGCAAAGCGCCGGCGGACAGAGAGCTTCCGTCAGGAAATTAAAAAGGGAGCTTTCAATTTTTGCCGTGAGCGCGCTCAGCCACGAGGACGGATAGTTTGCGCCGACAGCCGTAAGCCACATTATTCCCGCGAGTACGGCAAGCATTATCGGTACGGCGAACGCCTTCCCCGTAAAAACGCGGTCAAGACGACGGTCGCGCTCAAAGCCGCCCTTGGCTTTTATAACCGAAGAGCTTATCGCGTCAAGCCTGTTTATCATCGAGCGCGTAATTATGCTTTGCAGCCTTTCCTGCGTATAGCCCTTTTCACGAAGCTGCTTGCGCGCGTCCCTTAACGCGGCGGCAACGTCCTCAAAGGCGGTTATGCTGCAGCCTAAATATTCGTCAAGGCTTTGAAGCAGACCGGCGTCGTTGTACAGCAGCTTTACCGCAACCCAGCGCGGGTTTACGGCGCGGCGAAGCTTGTCGCGGACAGCCTCTTCGACAATTGAGATCGCCGCTTCCAAATCCCGACCGTAGTCTATTTTTAGCGGCGGAGCGTCGGGAATATCCAATGCCGCCCGTTTCAGCTCGGCAATTCCCTTTCCGCTCCGAGCCGATGTAGGAATAACCCTTACGCCGAGCAGCTCCGACAGCTTTTCCGTGTCAAGCGCAATTTTTTTCTTTTCGGCTTCATCCATAAGATTAAGGCAAATTATTACCTTTCCGGTAATTTCAAGCGTCTGCATTGCCAAAATAAGATTGCGTTCAAGGCAGGTCGCGTCGCAGACAAGAATTATTCCGCCGCCGCCGAAGCATATGCGGTCGCGGGCGGCGCGTTCGTCGTCTGAGTCCGCAAGCAGACTGTAAGTTCCGGGCAGATCCGTAATTTTGACCTTGCGTCCGTCAACCGTAAAGCTTCCCTCCGCCGACTCCACGGTTTTTCCCGCCCAATTTCCCGTATGCTGGCGTGAACCCGTCAAAGCGTTGAATACAGTCGATTTTCCCACATTCGGGTTTCCCGCAAGAGCAAGAATTGTGTCCAAAATAATCACTCTCCATATTTACAGAATATGCCGTATAAAAAGAACGGACACATAGAAACGGTTAAAAATATGACAAAACCCCCGACGCTCCGCGTCGGGGGTTTGCGTGAATTTCAGACAGCTTACTCTTCGGTTTTATTGTTTTTGATAACTGCTGCTTCGGTAAAAGGCGCAAAGCCGTCTCCCGTCCAAAGCATAATCTTGATTTCCTTATTTTCCGTATCAAGAGGCTTAACAATATCCCAGTAGCTGCTTTCTGTGAAGCTGAAGGTCTGCGCGCTTACCAATACTTCGTTTTCGTAAACCGCGAGTATACCGATATATTCGCCCTCAACTCCGGGATTGAAGTAAATGCGGGCAACTTCGCCGCTGAGAAGAGAAGCTTCGTCAACGCTGATAATATCTTCGGGAATTTCATCGCCGGATACGCTTACCGCAACAACGGTCGCAACCGCGTCAACCTCTGTTCCTTCAATGTCGCCGTAAACCTTAAAGGTACCCGGATTAATGAAGGTACCCGCCGTCGGAAGCCGCCACTCAACAGCTCTCTGCTCGAGCGTTCCGTCGGAAAGAACCACGTCAACCGTCGAGGGAAGAGCGGGAAGATTGCCGACCTTGGTCGCGACGCTGACGTCGCCGACCTGCGCAACCGCCTTTGTGCCGCCCGTATGAACACGGAGAACAACAAAGCTGTACGCGGGGAGACTATAAGTGAAATCGGTGTCAATTCCGTCAATTTCGCTTGCCGTAACGGAAATATTTTCGGGGTCGTCAATCGAGTTTTTATCGCTAAGAGCGTCGCCCGTAAGAAGATATTCGGTCGCGTAGCCCGTAAGAGCGCCGCTGTAGGCAATGCTTACCGAAATGAGCTTGTCGATTGAGGAAGAGTTGATGAGCTTGACAATTATGTCGCCCGTTTCTTCGTCAAAGGTGGAATTTCCGTAAACAGGCCCCGATGTCGCGTCAAAGGTATAGGTGCTGATAAGCTCACCGTCAATATAACCGTAAACAGCGCCGTTGGAAACAACAACCTTAAGCTCGTATTCTCTGCCTGTTTCCAGAACCGTTGCGGTAGCAGTACCTACGCCACCGCTGTTGGAGCCGTTCGAGCGAACCTCGAAAGTAGACAGAGTATTTCCCCAGCCGCCGACATTCCAGTGGATAAGATTATTCCTGTCGGAAGCCATTACGGGAATCAGGAAGCCCTCGGCTCCGCCCGTTTTTGTCGCCTTTACGGTGATTGTGTAGTCATTGCTTTCAATAGATTCGTCCGCAAACAGATACGCGCCTTCGCAGGACTCATCGCTCTGGGTGAGAATGCCGTTCTCGTCCTCGCTCCACGTTCCCGTAGATTCGAAGTCGCTCTGAGGACATTCGCCGTAAATTTCAACCTCGGTAACGCCGTTCCAGTTGTGATATGAATTACCGTTTAAGATAAGCTTGATATACCTCGCCTCTTGGTTACCGGCCAAGGTGTATACAATATCTCCGGCGTTCTTTCCGTTTGTACCGTCAAAAATTGAGGTATAGTTTTCTCCGTCGGAGGAAATCTGAATTTCGTAATAATATTCTCTGTCTTCTACGGCATAGGTTGCAACTCCTATTTTGCCTACGGTCTTAATATCGCCGAGATCGCACAGCAGCCAATTTCCCTTGCCTTCGGATGTCCATCTTGTGTTGAGGTCGCCGTCCTGTACGTTTTCTTTGGGATTCGCCGATTCAGGCTCGGCTGAAGCAGTAACCGTATATTCGTACTTTTCAGTCTCGTTTGTTTCGCCGAGACGCCATGCGGAGGGAGTAAGATCCTCTCCCGTAACATTGTCCGTAACGGTGAAATCGCTGAAATTTGCCGACGTCAGCCATGTTCCTACGCCCGTGACTCCCGAATAATCGGGGGCTTCTTCATATATGTCGTTTATAGATTCGGAAAGATTAAAGTCGCCCGAATTGTTACTGTATAGCTTCTGAACATAGTAGTCGGCGGAGCCGTAAACAGTGTCCGTGTCAAACCATATCATGTCGGGAGTCCACTGCGTGGAGCCGAGCTTCGCGAACAAAGGAGCGTAGGAAGCCATTTTAACAACGTCGGCGTTCTTTTCAAGCCCTGTCATGAACGCCGCTTCGGAAAGCGCGGTTTCAAGCGTGTTGCCTCTCGGATAATCGGAATACCAACGGGACGCATATTCGCCCGCAAACACGTCAAAGCCGCCGCGGTCGTATGTGTCGTAACGGTTCACGTTGCCGTAAAACCAGTCGGGATCCTTGTAATAATGCTCGTCAACCGCATAGGTAAAGCCGTCTTCGCCGTTGTGGGATTTAAGCCATGTCCACGCGTTTGTAAAATCCGTGCCGTCGGAGGATGGCCCCGAGGTTCCGATAAGTCTCATATCGGGGTAAAGCTTGTGAATTTCTTCCTCAAACAGCTCATAGCGGCGGAAGAAATTGTTTCCGCTCGTTGCCCAGCCGTTTTCATCGACCGAGCTGTAGTCGGACGTATCCCACTGCTCGTTGCCGACGCCGATATATTTCAGTCCGAATGCCTCCGGATGCCCCATGAGCGCGCGAAGATTCGCCCAGTTGTCGTTAAAGGTTTTGGGATTCGAGGTGTCAACGGCAGAGTAGTCGATGGCGTCCCAGTCCGAATCCGGCTCGCCGTTGGCAAATTCGATAAGATCGAGCGCATCCTGTATATAGATTTCGTAAAGCTCGTCGTATGTGGAATATTCCTTCGCCTGATACTGACAGCTTAAACCTACATTCACAACGGGCACGGCGTCCGCGCCGATGTCTTCGCAGAGCAAAAAGTATTCGTAAAAGCCAAGACCGTATGTCTGACAGTAGCCGTACATACCGTTTCCGTCGTGGTATTCGTTATGCGTTTGCCAGCGGTTCCAGTTTTGTGTACGCTGCTCGACGGGGCCGACCGTGTCCTTCCACTGATAGCGATTGTCAAGGGTGTATCCCTCCACAATACAGCCGCCGGGGAAGCGCAGAAAGCCGGGATTAAGCTCCGCGAGCTTTTCCACAAGATCCGCGCGCAGACCGTTGTCGCGTCCGTTGAAGGTCTGCTGAGGAATAACGGAAATCATATCAAGCTCAACGGCGCCTTCCTCGGAAAGCAAAAGCTGAATGTTTGCCGTTGCGCAGCTTTCGCCGACTATTTCAAGCTCTGTTTCGTACTTTGCGAAATCCTCGCCTATACCGGAAACGGAGCTTTCTCCGATGACATTTCCGTCGCTATCGAGAACTCTGATCGCAATTTCTCCGGCATAGTCGCCGCGGGCATACAGGCTCGCGTTGTATTTTGCGCCCGTCCTTGCGCTGAAGCCGCCGTAGCAGTCGTTGGCAATGCCGTCGCCGGCCGCGTTTGCGGTAAGCCTGAGATAGGTCGGATTGTTGGCGTTCAAAGGATTGT
>CAZICW010000003.1:0-31940 GCA_964537995.1 uncultured Oscillospiraceae bacterium | reverse complement strand
GTATGCCTCAAAGGAGCGATTGTTTATAACCTCGCTGTAAAGACCGCCGTCGGCGGCATAGTTGATGTCCTCAAAGAACAATCCGAATAAGCTGTCGGATATGTCAACGCCCCTTTCATCGGCGTCGATTGTCATTGAATAACGCGAAAAGCCGTATTTTTCCGCGATTTCGGATGCTGAAAGCGTGCGGTTGTAAATTTCCACATTGTCAACCCTCATGTTTGCGTAACTGTCGGAGCTGAAAAACGATTTGCCTATGTAAGAAAAGGTGTCTAAGCCGAGACCGGAAACCGTTATGTCCGTATCAGCCTCGGCGACAAGCACTCCGTCAAGATACGTCTTGATTTTGCCGTCCGCCGCCGAAATCGTGAAGGTGAGGTTTGTCCAGATGTTGCCGCAGTCGGGAATTGATGTCTCCGCACCGTACTCGGAGCCGTAGCTTTGTACGGTCATTGCCGTCCTGACGCTGTCGGGACGCAGGCGGGAGAAAAGATAACGGGTTGAATTTTTGCCGAGAGCAAAGGTAAAGAAATTGCCCGTTGAAACGTTACGCACGTCCATGGAAACCGTAAGCTCGTTCCTTCCGTCCAAAACGCCTCGGGGAAGCTCCAAGTATGTACCCGTGCTGCCGTCGAGAGAAAGCACGCTTCCCTTTGTGGCGTCGGTTACGATTTCCGCGTCGCCCATAAGCGTTCCGTTGTTGCCGTTGCCGCTGCCGTCGGCGGCTGTGCCGTCGTCGAAGTTGTAAACAACAATCGGGCCGCTGCCGTCCTCGTCGGGAGCGACAGCCTCGGCGTCGCCGTTATAGTAATTTACGACCTTGTCATATTCCTTGGCCGGTACCCGCACAACGGTACCGTGACGGGGAGACGACGGGAAGGAATATGAGGAAGTGTCGAGCGCCGTAAAGGTTACGCGATTGTCCTCGTTTGGCTCAAGGCTTGCGGCGGTAAAGGGGAAATAACCGCCCTGACTGTATCTGTCAAGAATAAGACAGTAGCTGCTGTCGGGAAGCTGATAGATTTCCGGCCCTTCGACTCCCGCTTCATCATCATAAATGTTTGTATTTATATTTTCATAAGTACCCGTAAGTTCTTCGGAAAACTCCATAAACACACGCTTTTGGTCGGAATTTTCGTTCTTTGTGAAGCGGTAATAGCCGCTGTCGGTTTTGATTATGGTCGTGTCTATGACATTGTCTTTTTCATTGCCTGAGTTGGGGTCGCGGACAACAAACTCAACAGGCTCCGAAAATGTTATAAAATCACGCGTTCTGGCGCTGTATACGGAGTAGTAATCGCCAACCCTGGAGGCCCAGTACATAACATACTCATCGGTTGTATCATCATACGCCGCTTCCGGCGCCCAAGTACAGCCCATGCCTTCAAGGGTTGACACCTCAACCTCGCGCTGCTCGCCCCAATCCGTAAGGTCGGTTGTTTCCCAAATCATAACGCTTTTGCTGCCGTTTCTGGAGTTTTCTCCCCATCCCATATCGGCAACCTTGAGATCCGTGGCGATAAGAAAATATTTATCTCCCTCGTGACTGCGGATGACATAGGGGTCGCGAAGTCCGCCGGTGCCGAGAGAGGAGGAGAGAATCGGCTCGTCGCCGTTAAGCGGCGTCCAGTTAAGACCGTCCTCGCTTGCAGCCACCCATATCCGCTCGTTGTCGTTGTAGTCGCCCTTGAAATAATACATAAGGTATTTGTCGGGTTCTTCCTCATCGGCGTCCATAAGGCTTACCGCGCTGTCGGGAGAAGCCTTGACGGTAAGCTCAAAGGTTTTTTCCGCGGTTTCGCCGCCGAGAGAAATTTCGGCTTTAAGGGTTACGTTCACATCCTCGCTGCCGCGCGTCACAACGCCGGCGGGAGTGGGAACATAGCCTTCGTTTTCGATTTCCGTTGTAGAAACAACCGATTCGTCGGACGAAGTCCAGCTTACGGCCGCTCCGTTTTCACCCGTTTTGGGAAGGGTAATGCTTCCGCGGATATTGTCCGCGTTCGGAATTTCCAGCGCGTCATACGCCGCCCGTAAATCGGCGCTCATTTCGGACGCGAATGAAATTCCCGGGATTAGCATAAGCGCAAAAATAACAGCGGTTATCAGCGCCAATGCCCGTTTTTTCATCTGCATGAATAAAAGCCTCCTTTTTTAGTATGGTTCCCATTAAGCATACATTTCATGAGGGACGGCGTATAAGACGCCGAAATGCACACTCTATATATAATAAACCTAATCCTATTATATAATAAGATTTCCCGTGTGTCAATCATAAATAAAAAATTTGTGTTGATTTTGCCGACGCTGTATGGTATAATAAAAAACGCAAAAAGATGGATTTTGACACAAGGACAAACAGGATGGTGAAAACAAATGAGGAAGGCGACCTTCAGAGCTTTCGCGAAAATAAATCTTACGCTGGACGTCCTCGGAAAAAGGGCGGACGGCTATCATGAAATAAAAATGGTGATGCAAACGGTATCGCTCTACGACAGCGTAACCGTGGAGCTGCTTGAAGATGAAAAAAGCGCGGGAAAGATTTACATAGAAACAAATTTGCCCTTCCTTCCGACCGGCGGCGATAATCTTGCCGCCCGTGCGGCGGAGCTGTTTTTTGCCGAAACAGGGATAAAATGCGGCGTGAAAATAACCCTTATAAAGCATATCCCTGTCGGGGCGGGACTTGCCGGAGGAAGCAGCGACTGCGCGGTCGTGCTTAAGGCTTTGAACAAGCTTTGCGCCGGCGGACTTTCGATGTATAAGCTATGCGAAATGGGAGTTCGTCTCGGTGCGGACGTGCCTTACTGTCTTCTCGGAGGAACCCGTTTGGCGGAGGGGATAGGAGAGAAGCTTTCGCCGCTGCCGAGAATGCCGAGATGCAGCGTGCTGCTGCTGAAGCCCTCTTTTTCGATAAGCACAAAAACGGTATACGAAAAAATCGACTCTCGAACCGCTCTCCGCCATCCCGATACCGACCGCGTAATAAACGGACTTCGGCTCGGCGACCTAAATGAAATTGCCGCGGGAATGGGGAATGTTCTCGAAGAGGTCAGCGTCAGCGACTATCCGATACTTGAAGAAGCCAAGCGCAGGCTTATTTCTCTCGGCGCCGTCGCCGCTCAAATGAGCGGCAGCGGGCCTACGGTTTTCGGGCTGTTCTCCGACCCACAAAAGGCTCAGGAAGCAAAAAATTGTCTTTTTGGAAAATACAGGACGGTTTATCTTTGCAATCCCGTGTAAATGTATATTTTTTACGGAAAGGGTCAATACTTCTCTCAGAGGTGTTGACTTATGAAAAAGATATTGTTTTCCGTGCTTTCCGTAATATGCGCCGTTATGTGCGCCGTATGCTACGCTTCCGAAACGAACGCGCGTCTCAGCCGTGATATTGTGCGTCTGCACATCATCGCGAACAGCGACAGCGACGAGGATCAGGCGCTGAAGCTCATTGTGCGCGACAGACTGCTTGCCGCGACAAGCGCGGATATAACAAAAGAAGCGGTTCCGTCCATGCTGGAGGAATACAAAAAAATCGCGGAGGAGGCCTTGCGCGAAAACGGCTGCAATATGAGCGTCAGCGCGGAATACGGCAGATTTTCTTTCCCGACCAAAGCCTACGGAAAGCTGACTTATCCCGCCGGAGAATATGACGCGGTGAGAATAAAAATCGGCAAGGCCGAAGGCGAGAATTGGTGGTGCGTACTGTTTCCGCCGCTGTGCTATGTGCGCGGAAGCGTTGACAGCGAAGCCGTCGGCGAGGAGCTTAAAACAATGCTGTCGCCCGAGGATTATGAGCTTATAACCTCAGGCGAGGGCGGGAAGCTTCCCGTCAAAGTAAAATTTAAAATTGTTGAATGGATAAATACATTGAAGGAGAAGCTTTAGATGAGAATGCGTATACGGGCAAATCTCGAGCAGCGGCTTGCCGCCTGCTCGGGGCTCTTGATTAACGCGGCGCAAGGGCTGCCCGCCCCTTTGCTGCACATTGAAATCGGCTGCGGCAAAGGTGGTTTTATAACGGAAACCGCCGCGCTGCACCCCGAAATAAACTACATAGCAATCGAAAAGGTGTCCAACGTAATTGTTTTGGCAATGGAAAAGGCGAAAGAGCGGGAGCTTGAAAATCTGAAATTTATACGCGGTGATTTTGCTGTAATCGCGCCTGAATTTCCCGACCGCAGCGTTGACAGAATATACCTGAATTTCAGCGATCCGTGGCCGAAAAACGGCTATGCGAAACGCCGATTGACACACGGAAGCTTTCTCGAACAGTACGCGAGAATACTGAGAACCGGCGGAGAAATTCATTTTAAAACCGATAATCGGGCGCTTTTTGACTTTTCGCTCGAAGCCTTTCGGCAGAACGGCTTTTCTCTGAAAAATGTCTCGTTTGACCTCCCTCCAGACGCCGCCGATGAAAACGTAATGACCGAGTACGAGCGCCGTTTTCGCGCAATGGGAGTGCCGATATGCCGCCTTGAAGCGGTTTCGGATAAATAAATGACGCATAATTTATACTGCGGACGGCGTTCTTTTTTTGTCTATTTTTGTTATTGTATTTTTCGAGCGGATAGTATATTATAATAAAGTTGAGCAATTCTCATGACCTCTTGTACATAAAACAAAACGGAAAAATTTTCGGAGGAAGCGGAGGAAATATGGAAAACATTATGACGGTTCGGGAAAAATACGAATATTTTAAGAGCTTGGTTGTTGACAGAAGGGCGGAATTTAACGCTTTGATGGATTTTGTGGAAAATGAAACGGCTTATCTGACCGCTCCGGCAAGCACACGCTTTCATCTTTGCACTGAAGGCGGATTGCTGGAACACAGCGTTAACGTTTGCGAGAACCTGTTAAAGCTGCGCGAAACGCTTTCCCCCGATATAAGCGTTGACAGTTGCGTCGTCACGGCGCTGCTCCATGACCTTGGCAAAGCCGGAGTTCCGGGGAAGCCGCTTTATCTTTCAAATACGCCGCCGCAAAATCAAAAGCGCTCCGGCGGATCAAACATCCCCTTCCGTATGTCGGATAAGCTGACATATTTAAGCGTCCCCGTGCGCAGTCTGTATCTGATAGCGCCGCGATTTCCGCTTACGGAGGATGAAGCTCAGGCAATTGTGTACCACGACGGTCAGTATGTGGATGACAACAGCTCGGTCGCGACAAAGGAATGTCCGCTTCTGCTCCTTCTGCACTACGCCGACAACTGGAGCTGCTTCGTAACCGAAAAACATTAACCTAACGGAGGATAAAACAATGACAGACCCGCAGAACATAAGAAACATAGCGATAATTGCCCACGTTGACCACGGCAAAACCACACTTGTGGACGCGATGCTGAAGCAAAGCGGAGTTTTCCGCGACAATGAGCAGGTTGAGGAAAGAGTTATGGACTCAAACGACATCGAGCGCGAAAGAGGCATTACCATACTTGCCAAAAATACCAGCCTTGTATATAACGGCGTTAAAATAAACATAATCGACACACCGGGTCATGCCGACTTCGGCGGTGAGGTTGAGCGCGGACTGAAAATGGCGGACGGGGTTCTTCTGCTTGTTGACGCCTTTGAGGGCTGTATGCCTCAAACGAGATTTGTGCTGAAAAAGGCTCTCGCGTTGAATTTGCGCCCGATTATGGTAATAAACAAGGTTGACCGTCCGAACGCGCGTCCCTACGAGGTTACGGACGAGCTTCTGGAGCTTTTTATCGACCTTGGAGCGACCGACGAGCAGCTTGACGCGCCGATAGTATACGTCAGCGGACGCGACGGATGGGCGAGCCTTTCTCCCGATAATCATCCCGACAATCTGAAGGTTCTTTTCGATTTGATTTTATCCGCCATTCCCGCGCCCGAAAATACGCTTGACGGCGAATTCAGAATGCTTGTCTCAAACATAGATTACGACGCTTTTACGGGACGTATAGCCGTCGGCAGAATCGACCGCGGACAGGTAAAAACAAATATGCCGATAACCGTCTGTCGCGACGGAATAACGCCTTATAATTCAAGAGTGAGCAAGCTTTACTGTTACACGAATTTAAACCGTGAAGCGATTGACGATGCGGCTGCGGGCGAAATAGTGGCAATCAGCGGCATTGACAAAATAAATATCGGCGATACGATTTGTTCCCCCGCCTGTGTGGAGCCGCTTCCGTTCACTCCGGTGGACGAACCTGTGCTTTCAATGACCTTCAGCGTTAACGACAGCCCCTTCGCCGGACGCGACGGAAGCTACGTCACAAGCCGTCATATCCGTGACCGCCTTATGAAGGAGCTGGAGAGCAACATAGCCCTAAGAGTAACCGAGACAGACTCTCCCGACAGCTTCATCGTTTCCGGACGCGGCGAGCTTCATCTCAGCGTATTGATTGAAAATATGCGCCGTCAGGGCTATGAATTTTCCGTCAGCAAGCCGAGAACCATAAATAAAGAAATCGACGGCGTGCTTTGCGAGCCTATAGAGCTGCTTACGGCGGACGTTCCCGACGAATTTACCGGCGTGGTAATGGAGGGCGTCGGCAGCCGCAAGGGTACGCTTGTGAATATGACGCCGGGAGCGGTGGGCTACACCAAGCTTGAATTTCGTATTCCCGCGCGCGGACTCATCGGCTATCGCGGGGAGCTGCTCACCGCCACCAAGGGTACGGGAGTTATAAATCATGTCTTCGACAGCTATGAGCCTATGATTGCGGGTGAAATTTCTTTGAGAAGCCGAGGCAGCCTTGTCGCTCACGAGGACGGCGAAGCCGTTGCCTACGGACTTAACAATTCTCAGGAACGCGGAACCCTTTTCATCGGCCCGGGCGAGAAGGTATACGAGGGCATGGTCGTTGGCGAGTGCAACCGTTTGGAGGACATCGTCGTGAATGTGTGCAAACGCAAGCAGGCGACAAATATGCGCGCAGCGGGCAGCGACGACAATATTCGCCTAACCCCTCCGCGCAATATGAGCCTTGAGGAATGTCTTGAATTTTTGGCGGACGACGAGCTTTTGGAGGTAACGCCTCATTTCCTGCGCCTGCGTAAGCGTATTCTCAATACGGAGCTTCGCGCCAAGGCGTCGCACAGAGCAAAGCAGTGAGCAAAAACACTTTAAAAGGCTGAATAATATCCGCCTGTCAAAAATCTTCTTCCTTTTTCGGAAGGAGATTTTTTGGTATGTCGAATTTGTCAAAAATCGCCGGCAGAATATTTTGTATATATGGCAAAAATAACACTTGAAAATCAATGAGCCGTATTGTATAATAATATAAACTGGGTTAAAATGGTTTATCAGCAGTTTGAATAAGGAGGTATACACATGGACACAACGGAAAGGCTTGCTCTCCTTCGACAGGCTAAGTCAAAAGCCGCCCAAGGCGGCGGAGAGAAAAAACGGAAGACGCAACCCGACGCGGCGCTTACGGCGCGCGCCAGAATTGACGCTCTTCTTGACGAGGGAAGCTTCATCGAAATCGGCGCCCTTGTTTCGGCTCGCAATGAATATACCGCTGCCGATGGCGTGGTTACGGGCTACGGTACGGTCGATGAAAGACTGGTATTTGTGTATTCTCAGGACGCAACCGTTATGGGCGGAGCCGTCGGAGAAATGAACGCAGACAAAATATGTAAAATTTTTGACATGGCAGCGAAGATGGGCGCGCCGATAGTCGGTATGCTTGATTCCTGCGGTGCGAGAATAGGCGAAGGCATAGAAGCCCAAAATGCCGTCGCCAAGCTTTTTGCCGCCAACGCAAGGGTAAGCGGGGTCGTTCCCAACATAAGCCTTGTACTCGGCAATTGCGCCGGCGGCGCGGCTCTGGCGGCGAGCATGAGCGATTTTGTCATAATCAACGAAAAAACAGGCCGTATGTTTGTTAACGGGCCGACTGTAATTGAGGCTTCAACGGGCAAAAAAGCAAAGGTTGACGGGAAAGGCTCCTTTGCCGAAAGCGGAAACGCTCACTTTATGGGGGCGGACGACAACGCCTGCGTAGAAATAGCGAGGCTGCTTTTAAGCTATCTTCCGTCAAATAATCTTTCCGATCCTCCGGTCCTCGAATGTACGGACGATCTCAACAGAACAAGCGAGACGCTTGCTTCGATTGAGGGCGAATATGATATGAGGACGGTTATAGCCGAAACCGCGGACGACGGAGCGTTCTTGGAGGTTCAGTCCGAATATGCCAAGAACGCGGTTACGGGCTTTGCCCGTTTTAACGGAGCGAGCGTCGGCATTGCCGCCAATCAGCCGAATACCGGCGACGGAATACTCACAGGCAGAGCAATTGAAAAAATTGCGCGTTTTGTCCGCTTCTGCGACTGCTTTAATATTCCCGTGGTCACCTTCACCGATACGGACGGTTTCGCCGTAAGCGCCGCCGAGGAAGAGTGGGGTCTTGCGAAGAAGGGAGCGAGAATGCTCTATGCTTTTGCCGAGGCTACCGTTCCAAAGGTAAACGTAATTGTCGGAAGGGCTTACGGCAGCAGCTACGCCGCAATGAATTCCAAGCAGCTCGGCGCGGATATTGTTCTCGCTTTTCCTCAAGCGGAAATCGCTCCTCTTTCATCAAAAACAGGCGTACAGCTTCTGTATGAGGATAAGCTCCGCGAAGGGAAAAGCCGCGAAGAGCTTGAGACCGCCTATAAAAATATTGACGCTTCTCCTCTTGTCGCGGCGGCGGCAGGCAGTGTTGACGATGTAATAGAACCGCGCGAAACAAGATGCAGAATCATTGCGGCTCTTGAAATGCTCGCGAGCAAGCGCGAAAGCGGCGTTTCCCGCAAGCATGACAATATGCCTTTATAAGAGGTGAGCAATATGGAAAAAGATTTTATCGCTTCCGAGCTTATCGGCGAGGGTGTTGCGTATACCATAATGGGCATATGCGTTGTCTTTCTGATACTTATTATAATAATGTTCGTAATTAAGGCTATGGCGCTGTTTTCTGTCGAAAAAAAAGAGAAAGAGCCCGCTGCGGCTCAACCGGTTGTCTTACCTTCGGAGCCTGTTGATGAGCAGCTTCCCGAAACGGACGATTCGGAGCTTATAGCCGTAATAACGGCGGCAATTGCCGCATCGCTCGGCAAAAGCGCGTCTTCCGTGCGTATAAGATCATATAAAAAGGTCTGCGCGTGGAACAAGGCGGGCCGCAGAGAAATTCTTGAGAACAGATTTTAAGGAGGTATTTCACTATGAGAAAATTTATTGTAAACGTAAACGGCAATTCTTACGAGGTTGAGGTTGAAGAGGTCGGCGCTTCCGACACGGCGCCCGCTCCCAAGGTCGCGGCAAGCGCTCCGGCGCCCAAGAAAGCGGCGGCTCCCGTCGGCAACGGAACTCCGGTCAAGGCTCCTATGCCCGGCAATGTGCTGGATATTAAGGTTCAGAGCGGAGCGAGCGTAAAAAGCGGAGATACCCTTGTAATTCTTGAAGCCATGAAGATGGAAAACGAAATAAAGGCTCCTCAGGACGGCGTTGTAACCGTTGTTGCCTCAAAGGGCGCAACCGTCAACACCGGCGACGTTCTTGTTACGATTGCCTGAACCTGCGACATAACAAGAACCGAAAAGAATGGAGTTGATATAAGTTGTTGACTAAATTGATGGATGGTTTCGGAGCCTTCTTTTCAAAAACAGGCATAGCGGACATTGTTTCCGGCTTTATCTCCGACGGCGGCTGGAAAACCGTAGTTATGCTGGCGATTGCCTGTGTACTCCTTTACCTTGCTATAGTTAAAAAATTTGAGCCGCTGCTGCTTCTTCCCATAGCTTTCGGTATGCTTCTGGCGAATCTTCCGCTGGGCGAGGTTATGCACATTGAGCTTTTCATAGACCCCGCCGACCCGAACAAGCATCTTAACATTCAGGAGATAGTTGAGAAAGGCGGGCTGCTTGACCTTTTGTATCTCGGCGTAAAGCTCGGCATATATCCGCCGCTTATCTTCCTCGGAATAGGCTGTATGACGGACTTCGGCCCCCTTATTTCCAACCCTAAGAGCATACTTCTCGGCGCGGCGGCGCAGCTTGGCGTGTTTATAACCTTTATGGGAGCGGTTCTTCTCGGAGCCTTCGGCATCGGCGGCTTCGGTGCGGACGGCACAATGGAAACCATATTTAAGGAAGCGGCGTCTATAGGCATTATCGGCGGAGCGGACGGGCCGACGGCAATTTACGTCACCAAAACGCTTGCGCCCGGACTTCTCAGCGCCATAGCTATCGCGGCATATTCTTATATGGCGCTTATTCCCGTTATTCAGCCTCCGATTATGAAGGCTCTTACAAGCAAGGAGGAACGTATGGTTGTCATGGAGCAGCTCCGCCCCGTGACCAAAAAAGAAAAAATACTTTTCCCCATAATCGTTACGATAGTTGTTGTTCTTATCGTTCCCGACGCGGCTCCGCTTGTCGGTATGCTGATGTTCGGCAATCTCATCAAGGAAAGCGGAGTTGCCGATCGGCTTTGTAAAACCGCACAAAACGAGCTTATGAACATAATAACAATTTTCCTCGGCGTAACCGTCGGAGCTACCGCCAAGGCGGATACCTTCCTCACCGTAAAGACAATTCTCATAATCTGCCTCGGACTTCTCGCTTTCTCCATAAGCACGGCGGGCGGATTGCTGTTCGGCAAGATTATGTATAAGCTCAGCGGAGGAAAGATAAATCCCCTGATCGGCAGCGCGGGTGTAAGCGCGGTTCCCATGGCGGCCCGTATGTCGCAAAAAGTCGGGCAGGACGAGAATCCTTCAAATTTCCTTCTCATGCACGCTATGGGCCCCAATGTCGCCGGAGTTATCGGCAGCGCGGTTGCGGCGGGTGTATTTTTGGCGCTGTTTAATAAGTAAACCTTAAAAGGAGGAACAACCAATGGCAAATAAAAAGCCTGTTAAAATTACAGAAACCATACTTCGTGACGCACACCAGTCCCTGATTGCCACAAGAATGACAACCGAAGAAATTCTCGGCGCGGTTGAAATGCTGGATAACGTGGGCTTTAACGCTCTTGAGGCATGGGGAGGCGCAACCTTCGACAGCTGCCTTCGCTTCCTTAACGAGGATCCGTGGGAGCGGCTGCGCAAAATCAAGGCAAAAGCCAAGAAAACCCCGATTCAGATGCTTTTCCGCGGGCAGAACATCCTCGGCTATCGTCACTATGCCGACGATGTTGTGGAATACTTCGTCCAAAAATCCATTGCAAACGGCGTTGATATAATCCGCATTTTCGACGCTCTCAACGACGTGCGCAACCTTAAAACGGCAATAAACGCCACAATAAAGGAAAAAGGTCATGTTCAGGCGGCGATTTCCTACACGATAAGCCCCGTACACAATAACGAATCCTTTGTTAAGCTGGCAAAGCAGCTTGAAGAAATGGGAGCGAACTCGATTTGCATAAAGGATATGGCGGGACTGCTCACGCCATATAACGCCTACGAGCTTGTTTCCGAAATGAAAAAAGCGGTTAAGGTTCCGATTGAACTGCATACTCATTATACCAGCGGTATGGCTTCAATGACATACCTAAAAGCTATTGAAGCCGGAGTTGATATTGTGGACTGCGCAATGTCGCCCTTTGCCATGGGAACGTCTCAGCCGCCGACCGAATCGCTTGTCGCGGCTCTTGCGGGTACTGAATACGACACGGGCTATGACCTCAATCTTCTCAGCGATATTGCGGATTATTTCCGTCCCATACGCGAGAAATACATCAAGGAGGGCGTTTTAAACCCCAAGTCGCTTGCGGTTGACGTAAATACGCTTAAATATCAGGTTCCCGGCGGAATGCTCAGCAACCTCATTTCCCAGCTTAAACAGCTCGGAGCGGAGGATAAGTTTCAGGAGGTTCTCAAGGAGGTTCCCCGTGTCCGTGAGGACGCGGGCTTCCCTCCGCTTGTTACGCCATCAAGCCAGATTGTAGGCTCTCAGGCGGTGTTTAATGTTGTTACGGGCGAACGTTATAAGAACGTGACAAAGGAATTTAAGGGTCTTATAAAGGGAGAATACGGCAAAACGCCCGTGCCGATAAAGCCCGAATTTGTAAAGCGGATTATCGGTGACGAAAAGCAGATAACAAACCGTCCCGCAGACGATATTCCCAACGAGCTTGACAGGTTCCGCGACGAAATCAAGGAATACATCGAGCAGGACGAGGATGTTCTCAGCTATGCGCTGTTCGGGCCCGTCGCCGTCAAGTATTTCAAATACCGTCAGGCGGCTAAATATAAGCTGGATGCGGAGCTTGCCGACGCGGAAGAGAAAACTCATCCGATATAATTTCCTAACAAAGCCGAGCGGACGGTCTTGATTAAGACGGTCCGCTTTTTGTATCGCTAAATTCAGCAAAATGCCCGCCTGTTTTGCGGCAATAAATTATTGACTAAAGCGGAAATTTGTGGTAGAATCGTATAAAGAACATAAAGGAACGGAGATTAACGCGATGTGGTTTAACGATAAAAACGCCTTTGTCGGGAAACGCTTCCGCACGGCCGCCGACAGCAAGGAGCTTTTGGAACTGCACACTCTGCTGGGCGAGTGTCTTGCCGTCCGCGCCGAAAGCCGCGACGGAAGCAGCAAGGGTCACGTCAGACGTGTGCGGGAGCTTACGGGAATACTTGTGCGAGCCATGCTCCGCGCCGACTATCCCGATTTTACGGCGGAGTACGCCGACAATATGGTTCTTGCTTCAACTCTTCATGACGTCGGCAAAATATGCGTACGCGACGCGATTCTGACAAAGAAGGAAGAACTTTCCAAAAGCGAGGCGGATGAGCTTATGCTTCATACTGTTGAGGGCGGGAAAATTCTCGCCGATATTTCTTCGGCACTCGGCGGCGGAACATACATAGCCGTTGCCGCCGTCGCGGCGAGATCCCATCATGAACGTTGGAACGGCTGCGGCTATCCCGACCGCCTGAAGGGAAAAGAAATTCCCCTTGCCGCCCGCGTCATTGCGATTGCCGACGGCTTCGACTGCCTTGTCGACGGCGGAAAAACCGATATAGCTCAGGCGGCTTCGGCAATGCGTGAATTTGCCGGAATTTACTACGACCCCATGCTCACGGATATTTTTCTTTCAAGTCTATCCGAGATTGAATCCGTATACAATTAAAATGAAAATATATCGAAAACGGAGATGTAATTAGAATGAAAGTCCTTTTGATTAATGCGAGTCCTCACAAAAACGGCTGCACATACACGGCGCTTTCGGTTGTCGCGGCGGCTTTGGAAGAAAACGGCGTCGAATCCGAGATTTTTTGGGCGGGAGAAACGACAAAAGGCTGCCTTGGCTGCGGATTTTGCGCAAAGACCGGCAAATGCGTCACCGATGACTGCGTAAACGATGCTATCGCAAAAGCAGACGACTGCGACGGAATTGTAATCGGCTCTCCCGTACACTATGCCGCCGCGAGCGGTCAGGCGACGTCGTTTATGGATAGGCTTTTCTATGCGGGCGGAGCAAGGCTGCGCTTTAAACCGGCGGCGGCAGTGGTAAGCGCGCGTCGCGCCGGAACAACGGCGGCTCTCGATCAGCTGATGAAATATTTTACCATAAATAATATGCCGGTTGTCAGCGCACAATATTGGCCAATGGTACACGGGAACTCTCCGGAGGAGGTTATGCGCGATGAGGAAGGTCTGCAAGTAATGCGCACGCTCGGACGGAATATGGCGTGGCTGCTGAAATGTATGGCTCTCGGTCGTGAAAACGGCATCGAGCCGCCCGCGCTTGAAGCTAAAATAAAAACAAATTTTATCGGATAAAGGTGAGATGAATGCATGGATAAGCTCAATGCTTTTAAAGAAAATATAAAAAATAAAAGGGTGACCGTACTCGGCGTCGGAATAAGCAATTTGCCGCTCATTCGCTTCCTTGTGCGGCTGGGAGCCGACGTTACCGCCGCCGACAGACGTACCGAGGCCGAGCTTGGCGCCGCGGCGGAGGAATTGAAATCTCTCGGCGTTTCGTTTAACGGCGGCGATAACTATCTGAACAGGCTCGACGGCGACTATATTTTTAAGACCCCCGGAATAAGATTCGACACTCCGGCCCTGCTTGAGGCCGAAAAACGCGGCAGTGTCATTACGAGCGAAATGGAAATGTTTTTTGAGCTTTGCCCTGCCGAAATCATAGCGGTGACAGGCAGTGACGGAAAAACAACCACCACTACGCTGATATACAATATTCTCACGCAGGGAGGATGGAAATGTCATCTCGGCGGGAACATCGGCAAGCCGCTGCTTCCCGAAATCGAAAGCATTGCCCCTACCGACATTGCCGTAATCGAGCTGAGCAGCTTCCAGCTCCATACAATGAAAAAAAGCCCGCATATCGCGCTTATAACAAATATGTCTCCCAACCATCTCGACTGGCACAAGGATTACGAGGAATATAAGGACGCAAAGCGCAACATATACCTTCATCAAAACAGAGACGACATTCTTGTTCTGAATAAATCCGACGCGGAAAGCTATGCCTGCCGCGAAGGGGCTAAGGGAGAGGTGCGTCTTTTCGGCTACGATGAAGAGTGCGCCGTTTGGTCGGACGGCAATACAATCCATGCCTTCGGACGGGAAGTTATGAAGCTTTCCGACATTAAAATTCCCGGAGAGCATAATGTTCAAAATTATATGGCGGCCATAGCCGCCGTCGGCGGCAAGGTAAGTCCCGAAGCGATTGTGGAGGTTGCGCGGAGCTTCGGCGGAGTACCGCATAGGATTGAGCTTGTGCGCGTCAAGGACGGAGTACGCTATTATAACAGCTCTATCGACAGTAGCCCTAACCGTACAATAAATACCCTTAAGGTTTTTGACAAAGTTATTCTCATTGCCGGAGGAAAGGATAAGGGGATTCCCTACGACGCTCTCGGAAAATCCCTCGCCGAAAAGACAAAGGCGCTTTTCCTTGTCGGGAAAACAGCTCCCGTGATTAAGGCGGCTCTTGATAAATATACGTCGGAAACAGGCCTTGGCGGGAATATTCCGGTAAAGCTCTGCGAAAGCTATGAAGAAGCGGTTACGCTTGCGGCGGCCTTCGCTCAAAGCGGCGACGTTGTGCTTATGAGCAACGCGAGCACAAGCTTTGATATGTTCAAAAACTTTGAGGAACGCGGAAATCTGTTTAAAAAGCTTGTCAATGAACTGTAGTCTGGAGGAAGCTTATTTTGAAGATTGATGAAATTTTGCAAAAACTTGATAAGCCTGTGGGCGTCAGCGGGAACGAGGAGGAAATCCGCGCGGTGATAAAGGAGCTTTTTTCCGAATACTGCGATGAGGTTCACGAGGACGTTTTAGGCAATGTAATTGCCCGCCGCACGTGCGGACTTGAGAAAGCTCCCTCAATTATGATTGAGGCGCATCAGGATGAGCTTGGACTCATGGTCAGCGGAATAACCGACGAGGGCAGCCTTTTGTTCGTTGAAATCGGCGGCTTCGACCCGAAAACCCTTCCGGGCACGGAGGTCACCGTTCATTGCGAGAGCGGAAATTATTTCGGAGTAATCGGAGCAATACCGCCCCATCTTGCCTCCAACGCGGACAAAGCTCTGTCAATTTCAAATATGACTGTGGATATAGGCTATAACAGGGAGCAAACGGAAAAAATTGTACAAATCGGAGATATAATAACTCTCAATACCGGCTATGTCAAGCTCGGCGGCAGCATTGCGGCGGCGCGCTGCATTGATGACCGCGGCGGTTTGGCAGCGTTGGTGCGCGCGCTGGAAATCGCTTCCGATTTCCGTCTTAGCTGCGACATTATTGCCGTTGCTGCCGTACAGGAAGAGCTTGGATTGCGCGGAGCGAAAACCGCCGCGGCAAAAATCCTTCCCGACGCGGCAATCGCGGTTGACGTCTGCCACGGCGCAAGCCCGGGAGTGAGCGACAACGCGTTCCGGCTCGGAAATGGAACCGTGGTCAGCGTGGGCCCTCAGCTTCACCGAAAGCTGACGCGTCAGCTTCTGGATACGGCAAAGGAGTGCGGAATAGCCGTACAGCTTGACGTTGAAAGCGGCGGCACGGGTACCGACGCCGAGGAAATATATCTTGCCGGAAACGGCATTCCCACGGCGCTTTTGTCAATTCCTCTGAGATATATGCACGCAAGCTATGAGGTTGCGGACTTAAACGATATAGAAAATACGGCAAGGCTGCTTGCCGCATATATATTGAATTTTAAGGGAGGTGAACAGCTTTGCTTTTAAAGGAACTGTGCAATCTTCGCGCACCGTCCGGCTGCGAAGACGAGGTTCGGGATTTTATTTTGAAAAATATAAAAAACGCCGATGAGGTGACTGTGGACGTCATGGGCAATGTTATTGCCCATAAAAAAGGCGGAGGAAGGAAAATTATGCTTGCCGCGCACATGGACGAGGTGGGCTTTATTGTCAGCGGCTTTACCGACGAGGGCTTCGTCAGCTTCAAAACGGTAGGCGGAATTATGACAACGGTGCTTTCCGGCAAGAGAGTTGTGCTGGGGGAGAACAAAATCAACGGCATAATCGGCGCCAAGGCTGTTCATCTTCAAAAACGCGAGGAACGGGAAAAGCCTCCGGTGATGAATGAGCTTTATATTGATATAGGCGCCGCGGACAAAAAAGAAGCCGAGACCATGCTTTCCCTCGGAGACTACGGCACCTTTGCCGGAGAATATACCGAATTTGGCGAAGGCTGCGTCAAGAGTAAGGCTCTTGACGATCGCGTGGGCTGTGCGGCAATGCTGGAGCTTATGAAGCATGAGTATAAAAACGATATGTATTTTGTATTCACCGTTCAGGAGGAAACAGGCGGCTGCGCGGTCACAGCGGCAAACCGCATTAAGCCGGACGCGGCCCTTGTGCTTGAAGGCACAACCTGCAGCGACGTTTACGGAACAAAGCCTCACAAAACCGTGAATATTCTCGGGAACGGAGTTTCGATGACCGCCATGGACAGCTCCGCAGTCAGCGACAGGAGCTTTTTTGCCATGATAAAGGCCGTCGCCGAGAGAGAGAATATTCCGTTACAATTCAAGCGCACACGAAACGGCGGCACCGATGCGGGTGATATACAGCGTAGCTGCGCGGGAGTTAAAACGGCTGTGCTCGCCGTTCCCTGCCGCTATATTCATTCGCCCGTCAGCGTTATAAGCAAAAAGGACTATGAAAGCATGAAACGCCTTGCTTTGGCTGTTTTAAAGGAATTGGAAGGGAGAGAAATCCTATGAACAAAGACTTGCTTGAAAAGCTCGCCCTATGCTTTTCCCCTTCGGGACGCGAGGATAAAATAAGAGAGCTAATAAAAAAAGAGGCGCGGCCTTATGTTACGGATGTTTTTGCCGACGCTTCGGGCAACCTCATCTGCCGCAGAAGCGGAAGCGGGAAAAAGCTTATGCTTGCGGCGCATATGGACGAAATAGGCTTTATGGTTACGCATATAGACGATAACGGGTTTCTTCGTTTTACCGACGTCGGCGGAATTTATCCCGCGAACTGCGTGAATCGCGGCGTAATTTTCGAAGACGGAACCGCGGGCGTAATTTCATACGAAAATAAAGAAAACGTCAAAAATATAACTCTTGATAAAATGTATATCGACATAGGCGCGGCAAACCGAGCCGAAGCGGAAAAAAAGATCGCCATAGGAGATATGGCGGTGTACAGCGGAGAATTTAACGTTCTCGGCGGCTGCGCCGCTTCAAAGGCCATGGATGACCGGGCGGGCTGCTATGCTCTCCTTGAGGCTCTTAAGGCCGCGCAAAGCTGCCCAAACGAGCTTTACGCGGTGTTTACGGTTCAGGAAGAGCTTGGATTGCGCGGAGCGAAAACCGCCGCCTACAGCATTGATCCCGATATGGCGTTCGCCGTTGACGTATCCGTGACGGGCGACACTCCCGAAAGCAAAACCGCAAGCCTTTCTCTCGGAAAGGGCCCCGGTCTTAAAATGAAGGACGCTTCGTTCATAATCAATCCGAAAGCGCGCGACTTCCTTATCAAAGCCGCTCGCGGCGCCGAAATACCGTATCAGCTTGAAGCGGCAGCCTTCGGCGGCACCGATGCGGGAGCGATAAATCTTTCGCGCGGAGGCGTACCTGCCGGAACGGTTTCAATTCCGACAAGATACATTCATTCGCCGCAGGAGGTCGTAAATCTTGCCGATGTGGAAAATACGGTCAGGCTTATGGCAAGGCTTATCGAAACGCCTATAGAAGGGTAGTGAGATTATGGATCGTATTGCAAGCGCAATGACCCACGACGGAGCAATTCGCGTAATTGCCGCCGAAACGACGTCTCTTGTGAACGAAGCCCAACGGCTGCATAAAATGAGTCCCGTATGCTGTGCCGCCCTCGGACGGACATTGACGGGCGCGGCGATATTGGGGCGTATGCTGAAGGGCTTTGACGACAGCGTGACCGTACAGATTAACGGCGGCGGGCCGATAGGAAGAATCGTCGCTGTTTCCGACGGACGCAGCAATGTCAAGGGCTGTGTTGACAACCCGCTCGTAAATTTACCGCCGAAAGCCGACGGTAAGCTCGATGTAGGCGGAGCTGTCGGCAGAAACGGCGAGCTGTGCGTTATAAAGGACTTAAATATGAAGGAGCCGTATATCGGTCGCTGTCCGCTTGTCAGCGGCGAAATTGCCGAGGATATGACACAGTATTTCGCGACCAGTGAGCAGCTTCCTACGGCGGTAGCCCTCGGAGTGCTTGTTGACCGCGACTACAGCGTCAAAGCGGCGGGCGGCTTTGTGATTCAGCTTTTGCCCGGCGCGACCGACGGGGATATTGACCGCGTTGAGGCGGCAATTAAAAAAATTCCCGCCGTTACGTCCTTGCTCAGCGACGGCGAAACCCCCGAAAGTATTGTCGAACGGCTTTTGAGCGGCTATGAAATTGATTATTTTGACAATACACAAACAAGATACCGGTGCGATTGCAGCCGCGAACGCATGGAGCGCGCGCTGATAAGCATCGGAGCAAAGGATTTGAGGGACATAATCGAACAGGACGGACACGCCGAGCTGACCTGCCGTTTCTGCGGCTCTGCTTATAATTTTGATAAAGCCGAGCTTGAAGAGCTTCTTAAATCGGCAAAATAATCCTGCTTGAATATGCGCTCAAAGCGACGCGCCCGTCGTTTCGACGTAAACAGCATTCTCTAAGACGGCGGGGTTTGTTTTGAATTTAAAAATTACCGAAATTCATATGCGAATTTCGGTAATTTATTATTCTTATCTTTTTCCTTATCTTTTTCCTTCGCTTCTGTTTCTTGCCGATTTAACGGTGTTCTTCATCAGCATTGCAATTGTCATCGGTCCGACTCCGCCCGGAACGGGAGTTATGGCGGAGGCCTTTTCGCTGACCTCGTCAAATTTTACGTCGCCGCAAAGCTTCCCGTCGGCTCGGTTCATGCCGACGTCAATAACAACCGCGCCCTCTTTAACCATGTCGGCGGTTATGAAATTTGCTTTTCCGACGGCAACGACAAGAATGTCTGCGCGGCGGCAAACATCGGCAAGATTTTTCGTCTTGCTGTGGCAAATCGTAACGGTGCCGTTCTGATGAAGAAGAAGCATTGCCTGCGGTTTGCCGACAATATTGCTCCGACCGACAACAACACATTCCTTCCCCGAAATATCAATTCCCGTAAGACGGATAAGCTCCATAACTCCCGCGGGCGTGCAGGGGAGAAAATCATAGTTTCCTATCATGATTTTCCCGACGTTTACGGGGTGGAAAGCATCAACGTCCTTGCGCGGGTCTATTTTGAGCAAGACCCTTTCGCTGTCAATATGCTTCGGAAGCGGAAGCTGCACAAGGATTCCGTCGATTTCAGCGCGCGAGTTCAATTTTTCGATAAGCTCCAGCAGCTCCGCCTCGGTTGCGCTTTCGGGAAGGGCGTATTCCTCGCTCATAATTCCGCAAACCTCGCACGCTTTCTTTTTGTTGTTCACATAAATTCTGCTGGCGCTGTCGTCGCCTACGATTATCACGGCAAGCCCCGGCTTAAAGCCCTTTTCCGTCAAAGCGTCTGCCTCGACGCGAAGCTCCGCCTTTATTTTTGCCGAAAGAGCTTTGCCGTCCAATATTTGTGCGGACATAAAATTTCTCCTTTCATTCGTGCCGTAAAGCCGGATATTTTAAAATTTTCCGCAGATACTAATACCAAACTGTCCGACAGAGAATATTTTTAATAAAACTATTTTACACTATTTTGCACGGCTTGTCAAGAGAAAGGACGCGGCTTATGTTCATATCGTTTTTTCGAACTCTTGTTCTGTATATATTCGTTATTGCGTCAATGCGTCTGATGGGCAAGCGGCAGCTCGGCGAGCTTCAGCCTTCGGAGCTTGTGATAACGATAATGATAAGCGAGCTTGCCTCAATTCCTATTGAAAACAAGGATATGTCAATATTGGAGGGACTTATTCCCGTGCTGACGCTGGTGCTGCTTGAGCTTTTGGTGTCGGTTCTGGCGATAAAAAGCGAAATTTTCAGAACCCTGATAACGGGACGCCCTACGATAATTGTGAGGAACGGAAAAATTGAACAGAGACTGCTGCGCCGATTAAGGCTGAGCCTTGACGACCTTTTGGAGCAGCTCCGTCTGTCGGGCTACAGCAGCATTTCCGAGGTTGACACCGTGCTTTTGGAAACGAACGGACAAATATCCGTAATTCCGAAAGAGCTTAGCCGCCCCGTTACAATAGAGGATTTAAGCCTTAAGCCGGAGCAAACTCATCTGCCGCACACGCTTATTGCCGACGGAAAGGTGCGCGAAAGCGGACTTAAAGCGGCGAATGTAAGCAAAGCCCGCCTCGAAAAAATGCTCCGTGCGTACGGAGTAAAGGCACGGGAGGTTTTTTACATGAATATCACGGACAATGGGGAAGTTTTTATGGAAAAAAAGGACAAAAAACAATAAAGCGATAATTTCCAGCAATATCCCCGTACAGGATTTTTTGACCGCAAAGTACATGACGGGACGGCGCCGCATACCGTGCGCGCCGCCCTTTTTACATATTGCGGTCGATTTAAAAAATTTTCCGACCGAAAAATTTGCGGCAAAAAACAATATGAAAAAATTTTTAGTCGAAAACGCTTGAAAATTAAGTCATACCGTGTTATAATAAGAAATAAGATGCGTTAATAGCCGAAGATACCAAGTATGTAACGGAAAGGACTGAATTATATGGCAAGCAAATACCTCAATACAATGCTGTATCAGCTCAAGGAAGCGTTCGGCAGAAAAATAGGAATGATAGACCATACGGGCTACATAACCTCACCGGGCAATCCTGTGGAGATTGACACAAATGTTGATGCGATTCTTCAAAAATGTGAAGCGGCCGAAGGGATAATTCACTTTTTCGGCTATACCTTCAAGCCGGTATTTCTGCGCGGGAAAATTGATTTTATCGCTTTTGTGGAAGGCGAAGACGCCACCGCGGCAAAATTTGCCGAAATACTCTCAATTTCCATTGACAATATTAAGCAGTTCTACGACGATAAATTCGATAAGACAAATTTTATAAAAAATATAATGCTCGACAACATCCTTCCCGGCGATGTATTTGCCAAAAGCAAGGAGCTTCACCTTGCCTATGACGTTTCGAGAATAGTTCTTGTCGTTAAAAAGACCGACAAGAAGGATTTTGACGTGTTTGACGTCGTTATGGGGCTTTTCCCGGAAAACAGCAGGGATTTTGTGATAGATCTCGACGACAGCACAATAGCGCTTGTCAGAGAGCTTCGCGACGGCATTACGATTAAAGATGTTGAAAAAACGGCAAAGGGCATCGTCGATACTCTTCAATCCGAGGCTATGGTGAACGTAAGCGTCGGCATAGGCACAATAGTAAACAATATACGCGACATTTCAAAAAGCTACAAAGAGGCGAACATTGCCCTTGAAGTCGGCCGCATTTTCGACAATGACAAAAAAATCATGAATTATGAGAACCTTGGCATAGGAAGACTTATATATCAGCTTCCGACAACGCTTTGCGAGCTGTTCCTTTCAGAGGTTTTTAAGAAGGACTCCATAGATTCTCTCGATCAGGAAACTCTTTTTACAATACAAAAGTTCTTTGACAACAACCTCAACGTCTCCGAAACCTCACGCCAGCTCTATGTCCATCGCAATACCCTTGTTTACAGGCTTGACAAGGTGCAGAAAATAACGGGACTGGATTTGCGCATATTCGATCACGCGATTGTTTTTAAATTTGCCATGATGGTCAAGCGCTATCTTGTTTCAAACCCGACAAAAATGTAAAGACAATCGGGGGAAACTAAGGAAAATTGGAGGACACAGCGTTGATAGAATTCAGAGATGTGACGGTTATCTACGATAACGACGTCATAGGTCTTGAAAATGTAAATTTTAAAATTGAGAGCGGCGAGTTTGTGTTCCTCGTGGGCAAGACAGGCGCGGGCAAGAGCAGCGCGATAAAGCTTCTCACGGGAGAAATCAAGCCTTATACGGGCGATGTTATCGTCAACGGCGTAACCGTTAACACCTTGAAGCCGAAAAAGCTGCCGTATCTTCGCCGCAGCGTGGGAGTTGTGTTTCAGGACTTCCGCCTTCTTCAGAACAAAACCGTGTATGAAAATGTTGCCTTTGCCATGGAGGTTGTGCGCGCGAGCAAGAAAGAAATCCGCCGCAAGGTTCCCACGATGCTCAGTCTTGTGGGACTTGCCGACAGAGCAAAAAACTATCCGAACGAGCTTTCCGGCGGAGAACAGCAGCGCGTATGCATAGCGCGCGCGCTGGTTAACAGTCCCGCAATCGTAATTGCCGACGAGCCGACCGGCAATCTTGACCTTGAAACCGCCGAAGAAATTATGCGGCTGCTTATGGAAATAAATTCTATGGGGACAACGGTCGTCATGGTAACTCATTCTGAAAAAATCGTTAATAACGCGCATCGCAGAGTAATCCAGCTTGAAAGCGGCGTTGTTGTGCGCGATGAGCTTGAAGGGGGGTATAATTCAAATGTACTCTCTTAAAACGGCGTTTGCTTCCCTCGGTAAAAACGCGGTTATGACAATTGCGTCAATTATAACAATTGCCTGCTGTCTGTTGCTTTTCGGCGTATTTTTGCTGTTCAGTTTTAATATAAATTATATCGTCGGGCAAATTTCCGAGCAATGCGAGCTTTCCGCCTTTATTGAAGAAAACATGACGGAACTTAACGAGGAACGCATTTTGAAGGAAATTTCCGCGCTTGACAATGTTGAAACCGCTGATTTTGAAAGCAAAACCGAAGCCTTTGAGCGTTACCGCGAGCAGCTCGGGGAATACGGTGACGCGCTTGCGGGTATGGAGGGCGAAGGCATACTCCGCTCCAGCGTGAGGGTTACTCTTTCGGATTTAACTCTTGCCGATGAAACCGCGGCTCAAATGGAGGCGATCAGCGGCGTTGCGTGGGTTCGCAACAGTCAGGATACAATACGCAAGGTTGTTAACGTCACAAATCTCATAAGAATCGGCAGCCTCATCGCAATGCTGATTTTGCTTATGTCCGCGGTGTTTATAATTCAGAATACGATAAAAATCAGCGTCAACTCCCGCGAGGAAGAGATACATATAATGAAATTTGTCGGCGCAACCGACAGCTTCATTCGCCGTCCCTTTATGCTTGAGGGAATAACGGTGGGCGTTGTGGGCGCCGCGATAGCGATTACGGCAATAGCTTTCGGCTATACCGCGGCGGTTGAACAGACTGCCGACATTCTCAATATGTTTTCTCTTTACAGCTTCAGTGAGGTAGCTCTTCCGCTTGTCGGCGGGCTGCTGCTTCTCGGAATTGTAATGGGCGCATTCGGAAGCCGCACGGCGGTGAAGCGTCATCTCAAGGTTTGACGGGAGGCTGAACGCTATGGCAAAAAAAAATAACGGCGGCAAAGGGAACGGAATAAAGCGCACGGCGGCGATGATATGTGCAATTGCCGTCGCTCTCGCTTTCCTTTTTTCATGCCTGTATCCGTTGCTTATATCCGTCAAGGCGAGCAGTGTCGATGAAGCAAAGGAAGCGCTTGAAGAAGCCAAAAAAGAGCTTCAGGACATAAAGGACCAAAAAGCCGACCTTGTTGCGGAGTATACCGATTTCAACGACGATCTCACCGCTGTCGAGGACAGTGTGGCGGAGCTGACGGCGGCGATAGAGGGTACCAAGGAAGAAATCGAAAATAAAGAGAATGAGCTTGCCGAAGCAGAACGCAACACGCAAGCCTATAAAGAAGAATTTAAGACCCGTGCGAGAATAATGTACGAAAACGGCAGCGTTTCATATTTAGAGGTGCTTCTCGGCGCAAACAGCTTCAGCGATTTTATAAATAAAATTGAAATAGTTGGCAGTATAATAAGCTATGACCGCGAGGTTTTGAACCGCTTTGTCACAAATCAGCTCACGATAAAAAACGCGAAGACTGAAATGGAAGCTCTTCTCGCCAAGCAAGAGGATGATAAGGTAAGTCTTGATTATCGCCGGCAGGAAATAGAGGTTATGCTTGAAAAACAGCAGGCGCTGATAGACAGCCTTTCCAAGGATGAGGCCGCCGCGTCAAAGGCGTATGCCGCGGCTGAAAAAAAATATGAGGAAGAGGAGCGCAAGGCGCAGGAGGAGATCCGCCGTCAGGCGGCGTCCGGCTCCTACAGCTATTCCGGCTCCTACAGCGGAGGCAAGTTCGCGTGGCCCGTTCCGAGCAGCAGCCGCATAACCAGCTACTTCGGCTACAGAAATCATCCTCTCAGCGGGAGCTATTCTTTGCACAGAGGAATAGACATAGGCGCAAGCTACGGCTCCGATATAATTGCCGCCGAGGACGGAGTTGTCACAATAGCAAAATATAATGGCAGCTACGGAAGGTATGTCGTGATTAATCACGGTAACGGCTACACGACCCTCTATGCTCATAACAGCCAGCTTTTGGTTTCCGTCGGGCAGACGGTCTCCCGCGGTCAGGTTATAGCCAAGGCGGGTTCGACCGGAAATTCAACGGGTCCGCACTGCCATTTTGAGGTTAGCTATAACGGCAATCTTCAGAATCCGCTGAATTATCTGAAGTAACCGGCATTTAAGGGCTAATCGGCGCTTTCTTAAATTGCGCGCGAAACTATTATGCTGTACTTTGACCTTCAAATATACCTGCGCAAAAAGCTCTTATCATTTTCTGCTTCGCGGATAAGAGAGATTTTATTACCGCTTGAGCCGGCGCGGAGCGGCGGAATGGAGATTTTAATGAGCAATAAGTCTAAAATTGTTTTTGCGGTGCTTATCACGTTTTCCGTGACCTGCGTAGTGTTTACACTTGCCCTCGGCTGTATCGGGGTTTCCCCGAGCGCGGGAAGTCTCAGCCGCTTGCGTACTGTCGTCGGCATAATCGACAGCAAGTATATCGGCGATTACGATCGCGACGAAGCCGAAAATGCCGCAATAAGCGCTTACGTTGCCGGCATCGGTGACCCGTACTCCGTTTACTACGACAGCGAAAGCGCGCAAAGCCTTATGAATGCTGTCGAAGGCTCGTATGTCGGAGTCGGTATAGAAATTTACGCGGATACTTCCGCCAAGGAAATCGTCGTACTCTCCGCCTATGACGGCAGTCCCGCGAAAAAGGCGGGACTGAAAAGCGGCGATGTGATTGTGTCGATTGACGGAGTTTCATACGACAGCGAAAGCATGGACGATGCCGTGAACCGTATGAAGGGTACGGATATGGAAAATCCCGTCGGGACGGAGCTTGAAATGGTTGTCCGCAGGGGAGATGAGCTTCTGAGCCTGACAATGCGGCGAGAGGAAATCAATCTCTACAGAATAGAGCAGAGAGTTGTCGGAGACAATCTGATTTATTTGCGCTGCACGGGCTTCTCGACGGAATCGGCGGCGGAAATGACCGAAATATTGAAGGATGCCGACGGTATATACAACGGCGTTATTCTGGATTTGCGCGAAAATCCGGGCGGAGATTTGGACGCCGCGGTTGATGTGTGCGACATATTTTTGGATGACGGACTGATAATGTATACGGAGGATAAGGACGGCAAACGCAGAGAATACAAGGCGTCCGACGGTTCGTGCGGGCTTCCGCTTGCGGTGCTTGTGGACGGCGGCTCCGCGTCGGCAAGCGAAATTGTCGCGGGCTGTATTCAGGCGCGCGGCAGAGGCGTTATAATAGGCGAAAAAACCTATGGTAAGGGCGTAAGTCAGCTTATATATTCTCTCGGCTCCTCCGAGGACAGCGAGCTTATCAAAATTACGGGCTATAAAAACTACCGTCCCGACGGAATATGGCTTAATGAAGCCGTAACTCCCGACATAGAAATCGCAAGCAACGCGACGGCTGACGAATACGGAAACATCGTCTTTGATTCGGAGGAGGATCTTCCTCTAAGCAGGGCGATTGAAGAACTTAACCCCGAAGAGTGAAAGGAAAAACAATGTGAAAAAAATAATCTCTCTCTTTCTGATTGCCGCGCTTTTGTCCGCTTCGGTCTGCGCGGCAGCCGAGAGCGGAGACGCGGCGACGTTCTCCGCTCTTTCACCCTACGCCATGCTTGTGGATATGAACACGGGCAGGGTTCTTTATGAGAAAAACGCCGACGAAAAAATATATCCCGCCAGTACGGTAAAGATAATGACGGCGATTCTGGCTCTTGAAAACTGCAGCCTTGAGGATGAGGCGACCGCGAGCGACGCCGCTCTTGCCGCCGTACCTGACGGCGTAACGTCAATGGATATAATGCCCGGCGAAACCTTTACGGTACGCCAGCTTCTCTACGGAGCCATGCTTGCTTCCGCCGCCGACGCGACAAATGTCCTTGCCGAAGCCGTCAGCGGAAGCGTCAGCGAATTTGTGGAGCTTATGAATGCCAAAGCGAAGGAGCTGGGCATGAACGGCACAAACTTTTCCAACACTCACGGAGAGCATGACGACAGAACCTATACAACAGTACGCGACATGGCAACGCTCTCCGTATATGCCATGCGGAACGACGACTTCCGTGAAATTGTCGGCACCGACCGGTACGAAATCCAGCCTACCGAAAAGTATAAAGAGCCGCGCAGCCTTGTCAACACAAACTATATGGTCTGCCGCGTGAAGCGCTCAGACTATTACTACAGCAATGCCATAGGAATCAAGGCGGGCTATACCGCGGAGGCGGGAAGCTGCCTTGTTGAAGCGGCGAAAAGCAACGATATGGAGCTGCTCGCCCTTACCTTCGGCTCACAAACCGTTGACGGAAAGGCACAAGGCTACATAGACTGCAAAAACTTTTTCACCACGGCGTTTGAAAATTACAGAACGAGGATAATTGTAAAAAAGGGTACGCTATTGGAGCAGATTCCGATAAAATATGCCAAGCGCGCTTCCCAGGTTTTGCTTGAAGCCGAGGAAAACCTCTATGTTATTTACCGCGCCGACGAGGAAATCACCGAGGAAACCTATGAGGCACATATGCCGGACTATATCAAGGCTCCGGTGAATAAAGGCGACGCGGTAGGGGAGTGCGAATATTTTATCAACGGCGAATCTGTGGGGTCGGTTAAGCTTGTCACGGACAAGGACTATAAATTCGACATTTTTTCATATATCGGCGGAATGTTTTTTTCGGTTGTGACGTCGCCGTTCTTCATTTTAGGCATATTGGTTTTGGCTGTTTTGATTATCTATATTCTCATAAACCGCCGCAAACGCAGAATTGAACGCGAACGCCGTCAGCGCGCGCGGCGGAGGCGCGAAGCGGAAATGAGGGCGAAGAAAACCGAAGACTATGAAAACAGCCTTGAATAAGGCTTGACAAGCCGTAGAAATTATAGTATAATTCATTTGTGCGTCAGATTATTGTACATATTTATAGAAGGAGAAAAGAATATGAAAAAGGTTTTGACTGTATTTATGGCGGCTGTGCTTATGCTTTCCGCGCTTCCCTTTGCGTCCGCCGACGACGGCGACGGCTTTGTCAGCGGCGGCTATTACCGCATTGCGCTGCGCGACTCGGATACAGGCATCTGTACCGATATGGCTCTTAACGATAACGATCGCATCTATGTCTCCGATCACTGGAACGGGCTTGACGACGAGGTCTGGCTCATAATAAGGGGAGAGGACGGAGCTTACGAGATAATAAACAAGCGCAGCAGCAAAAATCTTGACGTTCCGGCTTCCTCTACAGACAAGGATAAAACTCTTATCCAATACGCCTACAGCGGAACAAAAAATCAGCTTTGGTATTTTGAAGAAGCGAAGGGCGGCGGATATTATATCAAAAACGCCAATTCCGAGCTTTATCTCACCGTTCAGAACCGTCTTGCCGCCCAGTGCGAAAAAACCGACGAAAATTCCTCCCGTCAGATTTTCGACATAAGCTATCTTACAGACGGTGCGGAAACTATGCCCAAAAACTGCGTTATCCGTGTCGCGGGAACAACCAAGGTGCTTGCGCCTTCGGCGGATAACAACGGCGCGGCTCTCGAAGCCGTCGAATATGACGAAACCAAAACCGAACAGGTTTGGCTCATGCGCAACACAGGCAATGATATTTACAAGGCCGTGAATGTGCGGACGGGGCTTGGCATAGACGTAAGCGGCAACAACAGCAATGTCGGAAGCGCTTTCCTTTCCTATACGGCAAATAACGGCTTAAATCAGCGATTTCAGTTCCTTGACGCGGGCGACGGCAAATTCTATATCATACCGCAGCATTCGCTTATGTACGCCACGCTGCGCGACGACGGCTCTGTCGTTCAGGACGAACTCGGCGCGGACGGGATTCAGCTCTTTGAGCTTGTGGAAGTGTAATTATTTTGCGGAGAAATGTGGCTTGACAGGCCACATTTCTTAAAAATGAAAGGATTTGTTATATACTATGAAAATAAAATTGACGGCGGTTTGTGTCTGCCTCTGCCTTATGCTTTCCGCTTGCGGGAAAAAAGAGGCTGTCCGCAGCGATGACGCGCAGGATAACAGCGTTCAGACCTCAATTGATTCGGAGCGGGATCGCGAAATAATAACCGACGAAGCGGAAGCCGAGGAATACAAAGCCGTCGTCGCCGCTATGCTCGATTGCTTTCAAGCCTTGGACTATGAAGGCGCGATGGAATATATTCGCGAAAGCGACCGAGGGCTTTTTGATTTTTCCGACTCCTCACAGCAGGCCCTTTACAACAGTCTTTTCGCCAAGCTCAGCTACAGTTTCGGCGACGTCTATACAATGAACGGCCGTATTTTTGTCGAAACCGATATAACCGCGCCCGATATGCTTTATGTTTACGGCGAGGTGAACCTCAGATACATTGATGCGATAATGAACCTCGAAGTAACCTCCGAGGAGGAGTCACGCGAGTTCAACAACCGCGCTTTGGAGGAAATTGTGAACGAGGACGGACTCGAAATGAAAACCATGACGGTGCAGGTTGAGCTTATGCGGGATTCGGACGGCGTTGAGCGCACAGTTTTCACCGCCGAGCTTATGAACGCGATGCTCGGCGATATTCAGACCGCGCAGGCTCAGGTCAGCGAAGCAATTGAGGATGGTCTTGAGGAATATAACACCGCAAAGGATTCCGGTATGTTTGACGAATAAACAAACAAAAATATGGGGGTGCGGAATTTGGCTTCGGAAGTAAATCGAGCCGCGAAAATACTTGTTGTTGATGATGAGATTCGTATGCGACGGATAATCAAGGACTTTTTGGAAGCGGCAGGTCACAAAACCGTTGAGGCCTCGGACGGGAAGCAGGCTCTTGAAATTTTTCTGAACGGGAAAAAAGACATAAGTCTTGTTGTAATGGATATTATGATGCCCGAAATGAGCGGCTGGGAGCTTTGCCGCGAAATACGCCGCATTTCGTCCGTGCCGATTATCATGCTTACGGCTCTTTCTCAGGAGAGCGACGAGCTTACCGGCTTTGATGTGGGCGCGGATGAATATATAGTGAAGCCCTTTTCCCCGCGGGTTTTTGTAGCGCGTGTTGAAGGGCTGCTTCGTCGCGCCGGCGGCAGCGGAGACGGAGGAGACGTAATTGAGCTTGACGGCATAAGAATCGATCCGAAGGCGCACTCCGTGTTTGTTGACGGCAAAGAGGTGTACCTTAGCCTGAAGGAATACGATTTGCTGCTCTATCTTGTGAGAAACTGCGGGCAAACGCTCAGCCGCGAAAAAATTTTGGATAATGTTTGGAATTACGATTACTACGGCAACGCAAGAACCATTGATACTCATATGACGAAGCTGCGCCGTAAGCTTGCCCCATACGGCGACAGGCTTCAAACGGTCAGAGGGGTGGGATACAGATTCCAAAAATAGAAATGAGATAACGAATTATGAAAAAGAAGCCGCGTTTGAGTATACAGCTAAGGTTCAGCATAATTTTTGCGACGATAGTTATGGTTATAATTGTCGGAATAGCAGCCGCGAACAGTATCCTTCTTGACAAAATTTATCTCAGAGACAAGCGGGCGATGCTGGTTGACGCGTATGAAACGATTGATAAATTTTTCACCGATGACGCCGAAATAGATTCCATTGATCTGGAAAGCATATATTCCACGAAGGATATATACGTCTATATTTCCGACGCGGAGGGAACGGAAGTTTTTTCCTCTATGGCGAACGCAAATGATATTCCGGAAAAGCCCAAGGGTCAGCCCCGCAGAAATTCCCCGCCCGCCGGAGCCGGAAACGGAGAATTACAGCCCGACGAAAGACCGAGCGGCGCTTCTCCCTCCTCCGCCGAAGCAACGGATAAAGACGGCGCGGACAGATATGCCCCTCCGAACGACGGGAAAGGTAGCCGCGGCGAACCCGAATATAATATTGAATATACGGTTAAAAACGCCATTGAAAAGCTGTCCGTCGGAGAATACAATATTGATGAGCTGACGAACAGACACCTTGGCGCGAGCTTTATTCATCTTGTCGCCAAGCTGAACAACGGTTATATTCTGTATATGCGCACGCCGGTAACTTCAATTGCCGAATCGGCGAAAACGGCGAATGAGTTGCTTTTATTTATCGGCGCCGCGGCGCTGCTTCTGAGTCTCATAATTATATTTATCGTTTCCGGTAAGCTTACAAAGCCCATACGCGAAATCACGGAAATTGCGCGGGATATGTCGCAGCAGAATTTTTCGCGTCGCTATAACGGCCGCCGCAATGACGAAATAGGCGATCTCGGAGAAAGCATAAACACGCTCAGCGACTGCCTTGAAAAGACAATTTGCGAATTGAAGGAAAGCAACGCCCGACTTGAGAAGGACATTGAGCTGAAAACCTCAATTGATAAAATGCGTAAGGAATTTATCGCCAACGCCTCTCATGAAATCAAAACACCTCTCGCGCTCATTTCAAGCTATGCCGAGGGACTGCGCGCAAACATTGCCGGCACGGAGGAGGATCGCGCCTTTTACTGCGACGTTATTATCGACGAAGCCAACCGTATGAACAAAATCATACGTCAGTTCATTACCATAACCGAGCTTGAAGCCGTACAGAGCGGCGAAAAAACGGAGGTTGACCTCAGTGCGCTTGTCGGGAGCATTGTGCGTAACAGCGCTATCCTCGCGAAGCAGCGCGGAGTGTCGATTGTATCGGATACGGAAGAAAAGATTACGGTCATGGGCGATGAAATGGCGCTGGAACAGGCAGTCACCAACTATATCACAAACGCGATAAACCATGTTGACGAGCGCGGAATTATTAAGGTTTCTCTGACAAAACACGCAGACAAGGTGCGCTTTAGTGTATTTAACAGCGGCGCGCCGATTCCCGAAAAGAGCGCCGAGCGCATCTGGGAGAGCTTTTATAAGCTTGACAAGGCCCATACCCGTTCTTACGGCGGCAGCGGTCTCGGATTGGCAATAGTCCGTAAATGCGTCGAGCTGCACGGAGGGGTATGCGGCTTCAGAAATACCGACGACGGCGTGGAATTTTACTTTGAAATATAACCTAAGCGCAGATGTCCCC
>CAZICW010000002.1:34854-67057 GCA_964537995.1 uncultured Oscillospiraceae bacterium | reverse complement strand
TTGCTGCGGAGAGATTTACACCATGAAAAAAATTCTGCTTATCAACGGACCCAACATGAATATGCTCGGAATACGTCAGCCGGAAATTTACGGGCGCGACACCCTTGAAACAATCGAGAAGCTCACCGTTAAAAGGGCGGAGGAGTTAGGGTACGAATGTGATTGCTTTCAGTCCAACTACGAAGGAGCCGTGGTGGAAAAAATCCATGAAGCCTACGGAAAATATGACGGAATAGTCATGAATCCCGCCGCCTTTACTCATTACAGCTATGCCGTTGCCGACGCCGTAAGCGCCGTCGGGCTGCCCGTTGTAGAGGTGCATATGTCCGACATACATAACCGCGAAGGCTTTCGCCGCAACAGCGTAATCCTTCCTTACTGCGTCGGTCAGATTGCCGGTTACGGGAAAGAAAGCTATGTTATGGGCGTTGAAAGGCTGGTAAATTATCTGGAGGGCATAGAAAATGTATGAAAAGAGAATAAACCGACTTATTTCCGCAATGAAGGCGCGCGGCGCGGACGCGGCGTTGATCGCTTCGCGTGAGAACCGTTTCTTTCTCAGCGGCTTTACGGGTGAAACGGGGGCGATTCTTGTCACCGAGAAAAGCCGGACACTGTTTGTTGAGCAGTGTTACGCGCTTCAGGCAACGATGGAAACCAAGGATTTTTCCGTTGCGAACACCGACGGCGGACTTTATAACAGCATAAACGACACCATTATCGGCGACGGAGTAAAAAAAGTGATTTTTGAGGACGCGTTTTTTACGGTCAGCGCCTATCGTTCCCTTTCAAAAAGGCTTCGCTGCGAAGAGCTTATTCCCGCCGGCGACCTTATGCTTAGGCTCAGAGCCGTAAAGGATCAAAGCGAAATTTCCGCGATAACCGAAGCCGCGGAGCTGACTTCGGAGTGCTTTCGTTATGTGAGGGATATATTGAAGGTCGGAATAACCGAGGAGGAAATTTCCTTTAAAACGGAAATGCATCTGCGCGGCTTGGGCGCGCTTCCCGCCTTCACCCCCATTACCGTATCCGGCGCGCACACTGCGCTTCCGTCGGCAATTTCGGGAACAAAGGAAATTGCCTTCGGCGACGTGGTTATTGTAAATCTCGGCGTAGCGTATAAGGGCTACCGTACCGACTGCAGCAGAACCTTTTTCATGGGCAGCGCCGACGAAAAGGGGAGAGAGCTTTACGAAGCCGTGCTTTCGGCGCAAAGCTCCGTACTTGCCGAAGCGAAAACGGGCGTACCCTGCCGCGACGTCGAAATGAAGGCGAGAGCCTCGATTTCCGACGCGGGACTGAAGGATTCATACCATCACTGCGTGGGAGGCGGAATAGGAATTTCCAACCGCGAGCTTCCGTATATAAGCCTGCGCAGCGGTGACACGCTGTGTACAAATATGACGCTCAGTCTTGGAGTAGGAGCTTATGAAGGCGGCTATGGCGGAGTAAGAATGACCGATACCGTTGTCGTGACCCCGAACGGGGCGCTCGTTCTTACCGACGTTCCAAACGAATTGATAGTGCTGTAAAAACAGCCGTAAATATGCCTGAAAATCCCCAAACAAATGAATGCGCCCCAAAAGTTAGACACTTTTGGGGCGCACTTCACAAACAGCGGGGATTTTTTACTTGTTTTCCTTGCGGCACACGCTCGCCATGGCGCAATCGCCGCACCCGCAGCCGCAGCTGCCGCCGCCCTTTTTATTTTTGCGCTTTATCATGCTGTAAATTATTGCCGCGACGATAGCTGCCAAAACAATCAGAACCGCAACAGTACCCATAATATAAATCTCCTTTATTTTGAAACAGATGGTTTCAGATTAAGCTTATTGCTCTGTTTATAAGGACGGAACAACAGATATACAAAGAGAACGACGATCAGAATCGCAAATACCGTTCCGATACCAAACGAACCGATTGTTATAAGCTTGCCGATTTGGTATACGCAAAGGGATACAAGATAGGCGAATATGCACTGATAACCGATGGCGAACCATGTCCATTTGGCGTTGTTCATTTCGCGGCGCATTGCACCCATAGCGGCAAAGCAGGGAGCGCAGAGAAGATTGAATACGAGGAAGGAATAGCCCGCAAGCGTACCGAGTCCGGCGGCATTGAAAGCGTTGAACATATTCGCGTAAACGGTGCCCTCGCCGGTAGAGTAAAGAATGCCGAGTGTGCCGACGATGTTTTCCTTTGCCACAAGACCTGTGATGGACGCAACCGCCGCCTGCCAGTTCCCCCAGCCCTGAGGAATAAATATCCATGCTATGGCTTTGCCTATTGCGGCAAGGATTGAGTGGTCAATCTGATCCTCCGTAAGCATCCGGAAGGAGCCGTCAACAAAGCCGAAGTATGTTGTGAACCAAACAAGAATTGTCGAGAGGAGAATGATTGTGCCGGCTTTTTTGATGAAGCTCCAGCCGCGTTCCCACATCGAGCGCAAAACCGTGCCGACTGTGGGAAGATGGTATGCGGGAAGCTCCATAACAAAGGGAGCGGGATCTCCCTCAAACATCTTGGTTTTCTTGAGAATGATTCCTGAAACTATGATTGCCGCAACGCCGAGGAAATACGCGGAAGGAGCAACCCAAGGCTTGCCTCCGAAGATAGCGCCGGCAATCATTGCTATAAAAGGAAGCTTTGCGCCGCAGGGGATAAAGGTTGTCGTCATTATTGTCATTCGCCTGTCGCGCTCGTTTTCAATGGTTCTCGAAGCCATAATGCCGGGAATACCGCAGCCCGAACCGATGAGCATGGGAATGAAGGATTTGCCGGAAAGACCGAAGCGGCGGAAAATTCTGTCCATAATGAAGGCTATGCGCGCCATATAGCCGCAGCCCTCGAGGAAGGCAAGGAAAATGAACAAAATGAGCATCTGAGGCACGAAGCCGAGAACCGCTCCCACGCCGGCAACAATACCGTCAAGGATAAGACCGGAAAGCCAGTCCGCGCAGCCGACCGCGTTCAAAAGACCTTCCAGTATAACGGGAACGCCGGGAATCCAAACGCCGTAGTCGGCGGGATCGGGTTCTTCAAAGCCGTATTCCGCAAGCACCGCGACCGCTTCACTGAATTCCTCGAATGTGGAGGTAACTTCTTCGTCGGCAAGAGTTTCTTCATCGCTTACAAGGTATACGGCTTCCGCGGATTCGGGAAGAGAAGCCGCAAATTCATTGAGCGCCGCTTCCGCCGCCGCGGGGTCGTAGGTTTCGCTTTCGGCGTCGAGCGCTTCGGCTGCATCCTCCGCTCCGTAATACTCCACAAAGCCGTTTACGATTGTGGCGGCGTCCGCATAAGGCTCGGCGTCCTCTTCATACGCGCCGGTGCCTATGCCGAACAGGTGCCAGCCGTCGCCGAACAGCCCGTCGTTTGCCCAGTCCGTGGCAATTGAGCCTACCGTCGTTACCGAAACGTAATAAACAATGAACATGACGATTGCGAATATAGGAAGCGCAAGAATACGGTTTGTGACAATCCTGTCTATTTTGTCGGAGGTCGAAAGCTTGTTCTTGTCCTTCTTGACATAGCAGCCCTTGATGATTGAGGTTATGTAAGTGTATCGCTGGTTCGTGATGATGCTTTCGCTGTCGTCATCCATCTCTTTCTCGGCGCGCTCGATTATCGCGTTGAGGTTTGCGGGAGCCGCGACGTTAATTTTGTCGTCGCGCTCGAAGAGCTTTATGGCATAAAAACGCTTTTGCTCCGCGGGAACGTCCGTAAGCTCGCTTTCAATCTCGGCAAGATAGGCTTCAACCTTGGGGTCGAACGAGTGTACAGCCCTTGATTTTGCTCCCGAGGAAGCCAGTTCAACGGCTTTTTTCGCCGCCTTATCAATGTTTGTGCCTTTAAGGGCGGAAATCTCAATCACCGGACAACCTATTTTTGCTTCAAGCTGCTTGGTGTTTATTGTGTCGCCGTTCTTTTTTACAACGTCTATCATATTTACAGCCATGACGACGGGAATGCCGAGCTCCATGAGCTGAGTTGAAAGATATAGGTTTCTTTCGATGTTTGTACCGTCAACAATGTTGATGATTGCGTCGGGACGGTTGGTGATTAAATAGTTTCTCGCAACTACTTCCTCAAGGGTATAGGGCGAAAGAGAGTAAATCCCCGGAAGATCCATTATTGTGACGTCCTTTTCACCCTTAAGACGTCCTTCCTTTTTTTCAACGGTTACGCCCGGCCAGTTGCCGACGAATTGGTTTGAGCCCGTCAGAGCGTTGAACAAGGTCGTTTTGCCGCTGTTGGGGTTGCCCGCAAGGGCTATTGTAATCGACATACTTTTACCTCCTGTTGAATTTGATTAGCTTATGCTAACCCCTTTCCAAAAAAATTGGTTTAGTTAACGGTGATGCTTTCGGCGTCCGCTTTTCTCAGAGAAAGCTCATAGCCGCGGACGGTGACCTCAATGGGGTCGCCAAAGGGAGCAACCTTGCGGACATAGATTTGGACGCCCTTGGTTATGCCCATATCCATGATTCTGCGCTTGACGGCGCCCTCGCCGATTACCTTTTCGACGGTTACGGTTTCGCCGATGCTGACTTCCTTTAAGGTTCTCATAGCCCAATCCTCCTTACACAAATATACATTTCGCAAGTTCCTTGTCGATTGCAATGCGGGACTCCTTTACGCTTACAATCATGTTGCCTCCGAGCTCGGAAACTATGCAGACATCCGCACCCTCAACAAAACCGAGGCTTTCCAGAAAGCGTCGGGATTTTTCCTTCCCTCCGATTCTGACGATTTTCCTCTTTACGCCTATACCCAGCATTGCTAAAGGCATACCGATTCCTCCCTCAACGGACTTGCTGTTAGCTTTTTCTAACCTTAAATTAGTTTAGCACAACTAACTCTGTTTGTCAATACCTTTTTGACAAAAAAATAAAAAAATATACGGACGTAAAATTATACGCCCTTGAAAATAAAAACGGAAATCGGAACGTCTCCGCTGCGGTTGTAAAATTCGGTTTTAAGAACGGTGTAGCGTGTATTGTCGACGGTTTTAAGATACTCCGCCAGTGCGTCGCGCTCCTCATAGCCGTTTTTCCCGCCGTAGTATATTGAAACGGAAATAAAGCCGCCTTCCCTCAAAAGCTTCAGTCCGTCGCGGATTGCCGCGACGGTGCTGTCGGCACGGGTAAAAACCGAATGGTCGCCGCAGGGCAGCCAGCCGAGGTTGAATACAATGAGGTCAACCGTTCCGACCTCGGCGTAAGCCGCCATGTTCGCGTGACTGTCATGAATGACGGTACAGTTTTTAAACCCGCGCTCGCGAAGCCGTGCGCGGGTATTTACGATTGCCCGCTCCTGAATATCGAACGCGAGGACACGGCCGTCCTCGCCGACAAGCGAACAGAGGAAGGCAGTGTCGTGCCCGTTGCCGGCGGTTGCGTCGATACAGAAGCTGCCGCTGTGGATTTTTGAACGTATAAATTCGTGAGTTATGGATAAAGTGTTCATGATCCGAAAATGAATTTAAATTATTTGCCAAGCCTGTTTATTGCGCTTATAAGGGCGTTTACCGAGGAAGCCATAATATCGGTGTCGATTCCCGCGCCCCAGGAGGAGGTGTTTCCGTCGCTGATTTCAATGTATGAAACCGCCGAGCTTTTGCTGCCCTTTTCCAGCGCGTGCTCCTTGTATGTGGAAACGGAAAAGCCCATATGATAGCGATCGCAGAGAGCGTTGCACACGGCGTCGAGACGACCGTTGCCGTGTCCCGCGAGGATAAGGGTTTCGCCGTTCATTTCGATTGTAACCTCGGCTTCAATGCCGTTGCGTTGAACATAGTGACATTCAAGCAGCTTCATCGGAGAGGAAAGATTTATGAAGTCCTTTTTGAAAATGCCGAAAACCTCATCGGGCGAAAGCTCCTTGTGCAGATGATCGGAAACGGATTTTACGGCGTAGCCGAACACCTCGCGCATTTTCGGAGGAAGGTCGAAGCCGAACCGTTTTTCCATGAGGTAGCCTATGCCGCCCTTCCCGCTCTGACTGTTTATGCGGATAACATCGCTTTCGTATTCGCGTCCGACGTCGGCGGGGTCGATCGGAAGATAGGGAACGCTCCATGTTTCAAGCCCCTTTTCCTCCCGCCACTTCATGCCCTTCGCGATTGCGTCCTGGTGAGAGCCGCTGAACGCCGCAAAAACAAGCCTTCCCGCGTAGGGAGCGCGTTCGCCGACGCTCATTCCGGTGAGGCGTTCATACGCTCCGGCTATAAGCGGAAGATTTTCAAAGTTCAGCTTGGGGTCAACTCCGTGACTGAACATATTCATAGCCAGCGTCACAATGTCAACATTGCCCGTGCGTTCGCCGTTGCCGAAAAGCGTACCCTCGATTCTGTCGCCGCCCGCAAGCAGACCAAGCTCGCTGTCCGCCACGGCACAGCCGCGGTCATTGTGCGGATGGAGAGAAATGACAACGCTGTCGCGGCTGTTAAGATTGTCGTTGATATACTCAACCTGAGAGGCGTAAACGTGGGGGAGAGACATCTCCACCGTGACGGGAAGATTAATTATGACCTTCTTATCGGGCGTAGGCTTCCATATGTCTATAACGGCGTTGCAAATTTCCAGCGCGTACTCCGGCTCGGTACCGGTAAAGCTTTCGGGAGAGTATTCAAAAAGGAAGTTCCCCTCCGTTTTTTCGGCATACTCTTTCAGCAGCTTCGCACCGAACACGGCGATTTGCGTTATTTCATCCTTGCTCTTGCGGAAAACCTGCTCGCGCTGAGCCACGCTTGTTGAGTTGTAAAGATGGACAATCGCGTTTTTACAGCCCTTGAGAGATTCAAAGGTCTTTTTTATAATGTGTTCCCGCGACTGCGTAAGCACCTGAATCGTAACATCGTCCGGAATGAAATTTTTTTCAATCAAAGTGCGCACAAATTCGTACTCTGTTTCGCTTGCCGCAGGAAAGCCCACCTCGATTTCCTTAAAGCCCACTTCAACCAAAAACCGAAAAAATTCCAGCTTTTCATCAAGGCTCATCGGAACAACCAGCGCCTGATTGCCGTCGCGCAGATCAACGCTGCACCACACCGGCGCTTTGTCAATGTACTCCTTTTTGGCCCATTTCATTTCGTTTACGGGGGGCATAAAGTAACCCCTTTGATACTTTTGGTAATTTTTCATAACCGTTGCTCCCTTCAATAAATATCATCGGAAATATTAAGCGGAACAGTTTGTCCGCTCGGAGAGATTGCTGTCGATATATTTAACCGAAAATTTCCGCGTGATTTTTTGCGTCTTTCGATAAAAATAAAAGACCCCATCTCCCATAAACAGAGACGAAGCCGAAAACTCCGCGGTACCACTCCGATTCGCCGCAAGGCGCACTCAACGGATACTTTCATATCCTGCCGCGTGATAACGGACGGCTTCCGTCTTAACCTATGACCTTGCGCGCGGCAAGGGTTCAGCAAGCAACTCCGAGGCGAGTTCGGACCGCTTCCGCCGCCGACTCGCACCGCCCGTCGGCTCTCTGAAGGCATATTTCGGTCTTACTGCTCCTCTTCACAGTCTTTATGTATGGATATTATAACATAAAATTTAAAAATTGCAAGAGTTTTTTTAAAATTTTTCAAAAAAATTTTTTACGGTGGGCGCAATATGCCCGCAATTAAACGCCGGCGGATGCCGTACCCTAACCGAAAAAGCGCATAAATCCGAAAATCCGGATCTATGCGCTTTGCTGCCGAATTCAAAAGCATTATGCGCAAAGGATAATTCAAGTCAGGAATTTGAGCGCTTACTCGCGAATTGTTTGCGGACGTCGAATAAAAAATCCGAACCGAAAGGGCAGAGCCTTTAACGGAGCGCCATTTCCGCCGTTTCTCCGTCAACCGTAATTTCCGCGCCGAGAATCTCAGTAAAGAATGTCACGGGGACGTACGTCAAAGCAAATTCGTCGCCCGGAAGGGAAAACATCACGGGCGCCTGTCCCAGAGACTGAGGCATTGCTTTTCCGATAACATAGGCGTCCTCATCAAGACTGAAGTAAGCCTTGCCGACGTAAACCGTCCTTGTCTCGTCAATCCATTTCACATCAAAGCCCAGAGCCTCGGCATAGGCTCGTACCGGCAGCATCTGAACATTGTTTACGCTTATGGGAATATAACCGAGAACGGTTTCTCCGACGGTGATTTCCTTTACGCCGGAAAGATCTGCTGTCTTCGCGGGTTCGTCGGCTTGTCCTTCCTCTTCAAGAATTACAACCGCGACCGGTACGGTCTGCGCGGGAATACTCTTTGTCGAGTCGGTGTAAATCACCAAAGCCTTGCCTCCGGTAAATTCCTCTCCTCCGTAAAGTACGGTGTCCTCTCCCATATTCAGCGCAAGTGTGTTTTCCTCGTTCACAAGCTCCCCGTTAAAGCTGCTCAGCTCCGTAAAGACAGGGCTTTCCTTATCCGTAACGACTATTATGTCGGCGGAATAGTGAACCGGAAGCTGCAGCGTCGCGGGCGTGTTTTCATTTACAAAATACTCTATAACATCGCCCTCGGAAATGTCGTCAAAGCTCATTTTGCCGCCGTCCGCGCCGAGGATAAGAGTGGAATCCCTTTTATAGAGGTACAGTTCGCCGTCCGACGAGGCTATAGCATTCTCCTCGTCGCTCGCGCCGACGGTCATTTCTCCGTAAATATAGCCGCGGCCTATACGGACGGAGGTTTCTTCTTTGCCGATAACGGCCTCCGGAAGCTCAAGAGCGGGAGTGGCGTCTTCCCCGACCGCAACGGCCGACGTTCCGATAAGCAAGCCCGCCGCCGACAGACCGGCAAGTGTTCTTTTTAATTTTTTGTTCATTTTTTCTCTTCCTTTCAGTATTATTTTAAGTCGCAGCCGTAGATTATTTCGCGCTTCTTTTATGTAAGGACGGCGAAGCCGCCATGGTCCGCTCCGCCATCCTCGCTGCGTTACATAATATAGACTGCATTTTTTAAAAAAAGTTCCGAGCTTTTTTAAATAATTTTAAAAATATGATTTTCGCGTTCCGGAAAACCGCCTCCTCTGCCATGCGGGAGCAAGCCGCTACATTTCCTCCGCAAACACGAGCCTTCTGCCGTCGGTCATCGTAACCTTCCATGCGGGGGAGAGAGTATATATATCCGCGGCGGCGTTTTTGGAAAGCGAATAGCCGAAGCGAATCCTCTCGACGGCGCCGCTGCCGCCGAAGGCTTTGCCGAAATACGGCAAGCAGCTCATGACCGTAAGCCCCGAAGCCGAGCCGCCGTCAGAGTAAATTTCGGGCCAGCGCGCTTCGACCGAGCAAAGCTCGCCGTCGGCGTCAAGCTCGGCGCGGACGTACATTCCGAACAGCGGTATACCGTCCCAATAGCAGCAAAAGATGTTGTATTTTTCGGAATACACGCCGTTTTTCATGTTCAGCCCAAGCGCCTTCAGCGCACGGCGAAGCTGCTTTTCCGTCGCTTTTGAGGGAACCGTCCCCGCGGAATAAGAAAAGGCTTCATCTTCGATTATAAGCTCCGCTTCGCCGCTGCGGGCAATAAGTCTGCGCCCGTCGGTCTGGAAAGCAAGCTGCGAGCCGAAGAACATATGTGAAAGCTCCGCGGGAGAATTGAAGCTGACGCTGAGGCTTTTCGCCGTCATATATTTTTGAGGGAGCAATGCCTCGTCGCAGGTAATTCCGCTGTTTTCAAGAACTTCAACCGCCGCCGAAATTACTTCGGGAGGAATATTCTCGGTTTTGATTTGCTTGTATGTCAGAGTAGAAATAAGAAACAGGTTTATTGCAATCAGCATACCCAAAAGGATATTTTTTACAGACGACCATTTCATTTCATGCCCGCCTCCTTCGCGTAGGTGACGTCGTCGCCGCTTATGTTTGCCAGCCAGCACGCCTCGAGAAAGGGCTTTTCGCCGCGGTCGATGTAACCGATGTATATATCGCTGATAACCGTCCCGCTTCTGTATGAAAAATTGTTCACAAAATAATCCAGCGCGCTTATAAATTCCTCGTCAAGCCGCAAGGTATCAATTTCGCGATAGCGGCGGAAAAACTGACGGTAGCTTATTATCCTTCCGTCCTCAATATCTATTTCGATTCCGTGACTAAGCTGCTCCGAACGGCTTGTTTCGCTCAGGCTTACCGCGACGGGACGGCCGTCGAAATAATAGTCCATTGTCAGATGAATCTTGCGTGATTCCTCCTCGGTTAGGTCGCTTGTTACAAGAACGGACAGCGGCTCGTCGCTTATGCTGTTCCATACGGCTTCCGCAAAGCTGATCGCGGCGTTTATGGTTTCGTAATATGAGGAATAGCGGCTGGTGAGCTTTATGCCCTTGCCCTCGCCGACAGCTTCATATTCAAACAGACCGTTCGGATAGATACGCGCGTCGCCGTAATTTTCCACATAAGTGATAACGCCGTCGTTGTCGTCGTAGCTTCCGGCGGTTCCTACATTGTTGAAAAAGCAGGAAAGCACATCGGTTCTGTCCTCTTGGCGGGCAATGGGATTGCTCGGTTCGAGCGCCGCCATATCCGGACGGCTGTCGGAGAAAAGCACCATAGGGTCAAGCGAGACTCCTTCCGGCTCAACACCCGTGCTGAACGCCGGCTCGTAATAGCCGTTGTTGTTTTCGGTGTATACCGCCATGTCCTCGCGCGGAAGAGTATAGCTTCCCTCGTCGAAGCGGTAGATGTATATGTCGGCGTCGTCGTAGGCGTCTCGAACAACGATATAGACTCCGCTGACGCTGTCGGAGGGAATGATTATAAAGTCGCGTATGGCGGTCACGTCGTGGGGCGCATTCGCGGAATCGACGCCCATCACGGCGCACATCATATCGACCGAGTAGGCTATCGGGTATTCCACATATATGCTGACATTTTCCGCCGTGCGCTGCCATTCGTCAACGGTGATTTTGCGGCTTTCCGCCGCCTCGCCGCTGAGATAGCCCTCGACAATTTGACGGGTGCGGGCTTCAAGCGGGGAAAAAACGGGGTCGCTGCTGTAATAAGCTATCCAAAGCGAGCCGTCGTTTATCAAAATTTTGCGCGGAGCGCTGAGCCGTTCAAGCGGAATGGAATAGCTTTCGCCGCCGAAAAGCCGTACTATCGGCAGATTTTGCACCATTTCAAGCAGATTGTCCTGCCAAAGAGCGCTTGAAAACCACAGCCGGCAGGTCAGGAATATTAAATTGATAAAAAGCAGAAATATAGCCGAGGTTTTAATCCGTTCTTTCAGCATTTTTCCATCCTCTTAATATTTGTATATGATACCGTATATCTTATGATAAATTATCACCTTTTTGAGGTAACGGTCGGTTTCGCGGAAGGGTATGGACGACATCACGTCTTCGGACGCGAGCCATTTGTCAACATTGCCCTCGCCGGCATTATAGGCGGCAATCGTACAGACAAGGTCGCCGCCGTATTTAATGAGCAGATATTTTAAGTAAAAGGCGGCGCGGCGGATATTGGTTTCGGCGTCAAACGAGTCGCCGTCGCTGTATTCCTCGCCGAGAAGCTGAGCGACATAGCGCGCGGTGTCGTCGGTGAGCTGAGCAAGTCCCTTCGCTCCGGCATGACTTACGGCGTCGGGGTCGAAGTTGCTTTCCGCCTTGATTACCGCGTAAATCAGCGCGGGTTCCACTCCGTACTTCGCGCCGTATTTTTCAACCGTGTCTCTGTAGGGAGCGGGAAACACCGTATACAGTACCGTCGCGGCAAACACGGCGATAAGCGCCGCGCATAAAAGCGGGAAAATTATTTTTGAGTGTTTTCCTGCCATAATGTCTCCTTAACTTTGCGCTCAAGCTCCGCAAGGTCGGAGCTGTTGTCGATTTCCGTGAAGCCGCTGCCGCAGGGGGACTGACTGTTTATACGGTTCAGCGCTTCCTCACGCGAAAGACCGTCGCGCTCCGCTATCCTTTTAAGCCGAAGCTCCCTGTCGGCGGTTATGCAAAGAATCCTGTCGCATATGGCGTCAAGCCCGCATTCAAACAGCAGAGCCGCGTCCACCACGGCGATTTTGCCGCTTTCCTCCGCCTTTGCCGCGTCAAGCCGTATCCTTTCGGTTACGGCGGGATGAACGATGGCATTGAGACGGCGCAACTTCTCCGCGTCGGCGAATACCTCTCTTCCGAGGGCGCGGCGGTTCAGCGTTCCGTCGGCGTTTATTGCGCCTTCTCCGAAGGCGTTTTTTATTTTGCTGATAATTTCGGGAGCAGCGGTTACTTCATGGCTTATTTTGTCGGCGTCGATAATTTCGCAGCCCTGCCGACGGAGAATTTCAGCCGCGGCGGATTTGCCCGCGCCCGTCATGCCCGTAAGACCTATAATCATAAATACACACCTTTTTTAATTGAAAATCGGGGAAAAAGAATATTTTCCGATTTTTTATTTTGTTTCGTACCAGCTTTTGCCTATATGAACATCGGCGACAAGTGGAACGCTGAGCGCGGCGGCGTTTTCCATCTCGCGGCGCAGAACCTCGGCGGCCTTTTCCGCTTCATATTCGGGGGCTTCGATTATAAGCTCGTCGTGTATTTGCAAAATAAGCCGCGAATCGGGACATTCTTTACGGAGCGCGTCGTAGACCTTAACCATTGCGATTTTGATTATATCCGCCGCGCTGCCCTGAATGGGAGTGTTCATTGCCACTCTTTCGCCGAAGGCGCGGATGTTGTGATTTTTCGCGTGAAGCTCGGGGACATAGCGTCTGCGCCCGAAAATGGTGGATACATAGCCTTGCTTTTTGGCGCGGTCTATGGTTTTTTCCATATATTCCTTTACGCCGCTGTATTTTTCAAAATAGCTGTCAATGTAGTTTTTTGCTTCCCTGCGGGAAATTTTAAGCTCGTTTGCCAGCGAAAAATCGCCTTGACCGTAAATTACGCCGAAGTTAACGGTCTTTGCCCGCGCACGCATTTCGTCTGTCACGCAAAAATCAGCCGTACCGAAAATCTTCATCGCCGTCAGCTTGTGAACGTCCTCTCCGTTGCGGAACGCCTCAAGCATAGCCTCATCGCCCGAAACGTGCGCAAGCACACGAAGCTCAATCTGGCTGTAGTCCGCGTCCACAAGCATACAGCCATCCTTTGCGACAAACATTTTCCTCAGTTCTCTGCCAAGCTCCGTGCGGACGGGAATGTTCTGAAGGTTTGGCTCGGTGGAGCTGATGCGGCCCGTTGCGGTCACGGTCTGGTTGAGGGAGGAGTGAATCCGGCTTTCGCCGTCCACAAGAGGTAAAAGCGCATCGGTATAGGTGCTTTTCAGCTTCGCGGCGTGTCGGTAATCGATTATATAATCAATGATTTCGTGCTTCGGACGAAGCTTTTCCAGAACCTCGCTGTCGGTGCTGTAGCCGCGCTTGCTCTTCTTTACGACCGGCAGCATCAGCTTTTCAAACAGCACGACGCCGAGCTGCTTGGGCGAATTTATGTTAAATTCTTCTCCCGCGAGAAAATATATGCTCTTTTCCAGAGAGGCAATTCTTTCGCCGAGAAAATCGCCGAACACCGCAAGCTGATTCGTATCTATGCGGCAGCCCGTCTCCTCCATTGAAAACAGCACCTTCTCAAGCGGCAGCTCAATTTCGTAAAGCAGCGCTGTCTGACCGCGTTCTTCCATGATTTTGAGTTGATGCTCCATAAGCGGAACAAGGGCCGCCGCCGACGCCGCCAATCCTATGTCGCGGCAAAGTCCGGCAGGATCGTAGGCCGTCTGCTGCGGGTCGATAATATAAGCTCCGATTTCCGTGTCGTAAAAATCTCCGCCGGGACTTATTCCCGATTTTGAAAGGATGTGCATGGCGTCCTTCATTGCGTGCGTTATTTTCAGGCTTTTGCCCTCCAGAGCGGCTTTCAGCCGTATAATCGGAGCGGAAAAATTATTCTCGCCGAGGGCGAAAATAATGCGTTCTCCGTCAAGCATGAACGGAAAAACGTCGGCGCTTTCGGCTTGGGCGATTTCTCCATCGTCCGCCTCGGCGACAGGCGCTTCCTTCGGTTTTTCTTCCTTGTCGTTTTCCGATATATCAAGCTTCAGTCTGTCGGCGATACGCCGAAGCTCCAGCCTCTCCAGCTTACGCGTCAGTTCTTCTTTGTTATACGGACGCAGCGCGGCCGCATCGGGAACAAAATCTATCGGCACGTCGCGCACGATTTCGCAAAGCTTGTAACAGAAATATGCCATGTCCTTCCCTTCAAGCAGCTTCCTTCGCTGACCGATTTTTATAAAAGGGTCGTCTATGTTTTCGTATATTCCGTCAAGAGTATGAAATTTTCTGACCAGCTCCAGAGCGGTTTTTTCGCCTATTCCCGCGACGCCCGGAATATTGTCGCTCGGATCGCCCATAAGCGCTTTTACGGCTATAAATTCATGCGGAGTGACGCCGTACCTTTCGATGACGGCTTTTTCGTCAAACACTTCCGTTTTGGTAAAGGAAAGCCCAGTGGTTGTCAGAAGCACGCTTGTGCTTTCGCTTGCGAGCTGCAGGTCGTCCCTGTCGCCCGTGGCTATTCCGCACCATACGCCGCAAAGCTCGCAGACCTTGCTCACCGTGCCGATTATATCGTCCGCCTCATAGCCCTCAAGCGAGAGCTGAAGAATGTTCATTGCCGACAAAATTTCCTTAAGATACGGAAGCTGCACGGCAAGGTCGTCGGGCATACCCTTCCGCTGAGCCTTGTAGCCGTCGTACATTTTATGGCGGAAGGTCGGAGCCTTCAAATCAAAGGCGACACAAATGCAGTCGGGGCTGTAGTCTTCCTTCAGGCGGAGAAGTATATTCATAAATCCGTGTATCGCGTTTGTCGGGATTCCGTCCGATGTGGAAAGCTCGCGTATACCGTAATACGCGCGGTTCAGTATGCTGTTCCCGTCAATTATAATAAGCTTTGAAGCCATGAGGCTCTTCCTCCTTAATTTTGGTGCGGGGGTTAAATTACAATGTTTCGCTCTTATTATACTCCATAAAATTTAAATTTTCAATATTTATTGGAAAATTTTAAAAAAACACTTGCATTTATTAAAAAATCATGTTATAATAAATACGGTATTGAGAGTGGGTTGCGGCCCACTCTTTTACAATGTTGCGGAGAGGAGTGCTTTTTTGTGGCAAAGGCGGAGATTGTGCTTGAAAAGGAAGCGGCTTTGGTATGCGAAAGAAACGGAGTGTATATATACGACACGGAATACAAAAAGGAGGGCGGAGGCTTTGTGCTGCGCCTGTATATTGACAAGGACGGCGGAGTCTCAATTGATGACTGCGAAGCTGTAAGCCGTGAACTTGATCCGATACTGGACGAAAAGCTCGGCTTTCTGAGCGAGCCGTATATGTTCGAGGTGTCGTCGCCGGGACTTGACAGAAAGCTCAGCCGCGACTGGCATTTCAAAAAAGCGGTGGGAAAAAATGTTGACATAAAAACCTTTGCTCCGTTTAACGGCGCCAAGTCGTTTACGGCAAAGCTTCTCGACTATGACCACGGAATCATTTCTCTGGAAATGAACGGGGAAAGAGTCCTGCTTGAAAAGGGAAAAACCGCGTCCGTGCGGCTCAGCGTTGAAATCTGAAACCCGCGGAAAACAATTTGGCATAATATTTTTATAAGGGAGTTGTTGTAAAAAATGAACAGCGAGCTTTTGACGGCTCTTGATTTACTTGAAAAGGAGCGCAACATAAAAAAAGAAGTAATGTGCGAGGCGCTTGAAACCGCCGTCGCAACGGCATATAAAAAGCATCTTGGCGGCGCGGGAGAATGCTTTGCCAATGTTGACCGCAAAACCGGCGACATAAGGGTGTACTGCCGGAAAACCGTCGTTATGGAGGTCGCCGATCCCGCAATCGAAATCAGTCTTGACGATGCGCGCGAAATCAGTCCGACATACCAGCTCGGCGATATTGTTGAAATCACCGCCGATCCCGCGCAATTCGGGCGCATTGCCGCCATAACCGCGAAACAGATGGTGGTTCAGAAGATTCGTGAAGCCGAACGCGGAAATGTGTATACCGAATATAATGAAAAGAAAAACGGAATAATGACCGGAAAGGTAGAAAAGGTGGATGTTCGCGGAGTGCTGGTAAATCTTGGCACGGCGGAATCCGTGCTTATGCCCGGAGAGCAGATTCCGGGGGAGCGTTACAGCGTCGGACAAAAAATAAAGGTTTACATTTTTGAAGTCAGCAAAAATTCCAAGAACATACAGCTCATGATAAGCCGCACTCACCCGAATCTTGTACGCAAGCTGTTTGAACAGGAAGTCCCCGAAATTTCCGACGGCACGGTGCAAATAAAGAATGTGGCGCGCGAACCCGGAAGCAGAAGTAAAATTTCGGTTTTTTCCGACGAAGAAAATGTTGACGCGGTAGGCTCGTGCGTAGGGCCGAAAGGCGCGAGAGTCGAAGCCGTGGTTGAGGAGCTGAACGGCGAGAAGATTGACGTTGTTCAATACAGTGAGGATCCCGCCGCATATATCAGCGCGGCGCTCAGCCCCGCCGAGGTTATCAGCGTGGATATTAACGAGGCGGGAAAGAGCGCGTTTGTTGTGGTTCCCGATTCTCAGCTTTCGCTTGCCATAGGAAAGGAAGGGCAGAACGCCCGCCTTGCGGCAAGACTCACCGGCTGGAAAATCGACATCAAGAGCAACGGCGCGCCGGCTTCCGAAGCCGCCGAAGAATAAGGAGGGAGAGCCATGGCAGCGAAGCCGCAGCGAATGTGCGTGGTATGCCGTGAAATGAAATACAAGAGTGAACTGATAAGAGTTGTCAGAAACAAAAACGGGGAATATAACATTGATCCGAGCGGAAAAATGCCCGGCAGAGGCGCCTATGTCTGCCGTAGCGGCGACTGCGTTTCGCGGCTTGATAAAGTAAAGGGGCTTGAAAGAGCCTTCAAGGGAAATGTCCCCCGTGAGCTTAAGGACGATATTCTTGTAATGAATGTAATGAAGGAAGATTAATTCTTATGGATAGGCTTTTGAGCATGGTCGGTCTTGCGGTCCGCGCGGGAAAGGTTCGGTTCGGAGTGTATTTGACCGAACGCGCTGTCGCCGAAGGATGTGCGGCGGCGGTTGTCGCGGCGGCGGATTTGGGAAGGGACAACAGGAAAAAAATCGAACACAGGTGCTTAGAGGCAGGGGTACCGCTTGTGTTTTGGAGCAATAAAACCGAGCTTGGACGTGCGGTGGGGAAGGATGGCGCGCCGGTCGTGTGTATATGCGACGAAAATCTTGCCCGTGCGGTTGTAAAGCTCAGTAAAGGAAAGGAAGGATTGCCTAATGAACAATAAACTTAAGGTCAGCGCAATGGCGAAGGCAATAAATGTTACGTCGAAGGAGCTTTCGGCGCTTATTGCCGAGTACACGGGAAAGAACAAAAATTCCCAAAGCAATCTTGACGCCGCCGAAATGGACATAATTTTGGACTATTACACCAAAAAATACGACGACGGAAGTACGATTGAGGAATATATAAGCGCCGCCCGTCCAAAGGCGGAGGAAAAGCCTCCCAAAGCGAAAAAGCCCGCCGAAAGAGCCGCGGCGGAGCCTGTCAAGGAGCAGCCCGTTTCCGAAAAGAAGCGCCGCTATGTCGATACGCGCACAAACGTAATCGATATGGAAACCCAGCTTGCCAAGGAAAAGGCTGAGGCTCTCGCTCCGGAAATAAAGGACAGCGTGACGAATAAGCAAAAAATAAAGAAGAAAAACAACGACTCCCGCAATTCGGGAAGAAAGAACAATCCCCGAGAGGAAGAGCGCCGTCGGAACACCAAAAAGGTTAAAAAAGAAAAAATTCATGTGCTTATTCCCGACGAAATTTCTGTCGGGGAGCTTGCCTCAAGAATGAAAGCCAGCCCGTCGGAAATAATAAAAAAGCTGATAATTTTGGGAGTAATGGCTTCCGTGACCGACCGCATAGATTTCGATACCGCCTCGCTTGTCGCCGAAGAAATGGGCGCGGAGGTGGAGCGCGAAGTCATAGTTTCCGCCGAGGAAAAGCTTTTTAACGATGTCCCCGACGACGAAAAGGATCTTGTTTCGCGTCCGCCGGTCGTTGTGGTCATGGGTCATGTTGACCACGGCAAAACCAGCTTGCTCGACGCCATACGTTCAACCAATGTGACAGAGTCCGAGGCGGGCGGAATTACCCAGCATATCGGCGCGTATATGGTGAACATAAACGGCAGTCCGATTACCTTCCTTGACACCCCCGGACATGAAGCTTTTACGGCAATGCGCGCCCGCGGAGCGCAGGTAACGGACATTGCGATTCTTGTTGTGGCTGCGGACGACGGTATCATGCCTCAGACCGTTGAAGCGATTAACCATGCAAAAGCGGCGAATCTAAGCATAATTGTCGCAATAAACAAAATAGACAAGGAAGGCGCCAACCCCGAACGCGTCAAGCAGGAGCTTACCGAACACGGTCTTGTTCCCGAGGAGTGGGGCGGCGACGTCATTTGTGTCGAGGTCAGCGCGAAAAAGAAGCAAAATATCGACACTCTTCTTGAAATGGTAATTCTCACTGCCGAAATGAGAGAGCTTAAAAGCAATCCCAAGCGCAGAGCAAAGGGTACGGTTATCGAAGCCAAGCTTGACCGCGGCAGAGGCCCTGTCGCAACGATGCTCGTGCAGAACGGCACCCTTCATTCCGGCGATGTTATCGTTGCGGGAACGGCGGTCGGTCGCGTGCGCGCAATGGTTGACGAAAACGGTCGCCGCGTAAAGGCGGCAACGCCCTCAATGCCCGTTGAGGTTGTGGGACTGAACGAGGTTCCCAACGGCGGAGATTTGTTCTACGCGGTGGACGATGAACGCGCCGCGAGAGCCGTTGTGGAGGAGCGTAAGCAAAAGCAGATGGAGGAAAGCCGTCGTGCCGGAAATCAGGCGGTTACGCTGGAAAATCTGTTCGAGCATTTTAAGGAAAGCGAAACCAAGGAGCTGAGTATTGTTGTCAAAGCCGATGTTCAAGGCAGCGTTGAAGCCGTGCGTCAAAGCCTTGAAAAGCTCAGCAACGATGAGGTAAAGGTCAAGGTTATTCACGGCGGAGTCGGCGCGATTACCGAAAGCGACGTGGTTCTTGCTTCGGCGAGCAACGCCATAATTGTCGGCTTCAACGTTCGCCCCGACGCGGGCGGAAGAAATGCCGCCGAGCTGAATAAGGTCGATATGCGTATGTACCGCGTTATCTATGAGGCCATAGATGAAATCAAGGCGGCAATGCAGGGTATGCTTGCGCCGACGTTCAGAGAAAATATAATCGGTCATGCGGAAATCCGCCAAACCTTCAAGGTCAGCGGCGTCGGAACAATCGCGGGCTGCTATGTTACAGACGGCACAATACGGCGCGGCTGCAGCATCCGCATTGTCCGCGACGGCATCGTTATTCATGAGGGCGCCATTGATTCGCTCAAGCGCTTCAAGGACGATGTGCGCGAGGTTCAGACCGGCTATGAGTGCGGAATGAGCTTCGAGAAGTTTAACGACATAAAAGAAGGCGACAGTGTCGAGTGCTACGTTATGGAGGAAGTAAAGCGCTAATTTGTAATTGCGGGATCGGAATCGGGAATTTTAACGTCTGATTCTTATTTCGCGATTCCCGATTAAATCATGCTGTAAGGGGAGAGGTCGAATGGCTTCAAAATTCAAACGAACCGACCGCGTATCGGAGGAAATAAAAAAAGAGCTGGGCGAGATAATCCGCAATCTGAAAGATCCGCGAATCCCCATGATGACAAGCGTGGTCGCCGTCAGCGTAACAGGCGACCTGCGGTATGCGAAGGCTTATATAAGCGTAATGGGCGACGAAACGGCAAAAAAAGAAGCCCTTGACGGCTTGAACAGCGCGGCGGGCTTCATTCGCCGCGAAATCGGCAGCCGCGTTCGTCTGCACCATACGCCGGAATTTATATTTGAAGGTGACAATTCAATCGAGCACGGAGCGCATATAAACGAGCTTCTGCATAAGGTACTGAAGGAGGAAACCATACATGACGGTGATGACTGAACCGACGGAAATCATCGAGCATTTGCTTTCCCGAGAAAGCGTCGCTCTGCTTATGCATATAAATCCCGACTGGGACTGCCTCGGAAGCTGTATGGCGCTGCGTGAGGTGCTGAGAGGGAGAGGCGTTCGCTGCGATATTTTTGCCGACGAACCGCTTTCATCCTATCTTTCCTATTGGGACGCCGACGTTAAAATTTTCGACGGCGAGCTTCCCTATGCCTGCCTTTGCTGTGTTGACGCGGGCGACACGGGACGCATAGGAAAAAGGGGAGAGACGTTCGCAAAGCATGGCGATACGGTCTGCATCGACCATCATATGGGCGGCGGAAATTTTGCCGGACTAAGCTGCGTCAAGCCCGATTCTCCCGCGACGGGGGAAATTGTTTATGATATGCTAAAGGGCGCGGGACTTGAGATAAGCAAAAAAACGGCGGAGTATATATACTGCGCGGTTTCTTCGGATACAGGCTCGTTCCGTTACAGCGGAACAACATCGCACACCATGAGCATAATCGGGGAAATTATGGATATGGGAATTGATACCGCCGCTCTTGCCGATATGCTTTACTGCCGCAAAACCCTTCGTCAGCTCAAGCTTCAGGGCGAGGCTATCTCAACTTTGGCTCTCAGCGGCGGCGGGAAAATATGCACTGCCTATGTTACGGCGGAAATGTACAAAAAGTATAATGCCGACAAAGCCGACACCGAAGCTCTTGCCGCCATGCCGCGCGAAATCGACGGCGTTGTCATGAGCGCTTTTTTCACTCAGCGCACACCCGACGAAATACGGGTAAGTCTTCGCTCCGAGGGCGATTACAACATCAGACCCGTTGCCGTAAAATTCGGCGGCGGCGGTCATATGCGCGCCTCCGGATGCACAATAAGCGGCAGTGATATGGAATATGCGGTTGCCGTTGTGACGGCGGAATTGGAGAAATTGCTGTGAATTTCTGCGGACTTGTGATACTTGACAAACCGGCGGGCTGCTCATCTCACAAAATGGTGGGATTTGCCCGACGGCTTTTCGGCATGAAAAAAATCGGACACACCGGCACGCTTGACCCTGCGGCGACGGGTGTGCTGCCGTTGCTGCTCGGAAAGGCGACCCGTGCGGCGGAGCTGCTCGCCGCGCAGGATAAACGCTACACCGCCGAAATTTTGCTCGGCACCGTTACCGACAGCCTTGACCTTGACGGAAATATACTCGAACAAAATCCGGTGACCGTAACGGAGGAAGACTTAAAAGGCGTGCTTGCGCGCTTTGTCGGGGAAATTGAACAGCTGCCGCCGATGTACAGCGCGGTTTCCGTCGGCGGACAGCGGCTCTACAGGCTGGCAAGGCAGGGAATTGAAATTGAGCGGGAGAAGCGCAGGGTTACGGTTTACGGTATAGATATTCTAAGCGTCAATTTCCCCAAGGTAACGGTTGACGTCCGCTGCGGGAAAGGGACATACATAAGAAGTCTTGCGGCAGACATCGGCGCGGCTCTCGGCTGCGGAGCCTGTGTCAGCTCACTGAGACGCACCGAAAGCGGCGGATTCGGAATCAAGGATGCCCACACTCCCGAGGAGCTTGAAAAAATGGCGGAAAACGGCACTCTTGCCGAGGCTGTGATTCCGCTTGACACTATCTTTGCCGACCTTGCCGAAATACGCCTTGACGCCAAAAAATCCGCAATGGTGAGAAACGGCGTTCCGATTTATTTTAACAATTTTCCCTCCGGCGGACGTTTCCGTGTGTATGCCGACAGCGGAGAGCTTATCGCGCTGTCGGAGAGCGGAGAAATTGACGGACGAAGCTGCCTTAAAACGATAAAGGCTTTCTATTAGGAAGAAGGGATTGTCTGTGGTTCGGTCGGCGATTGCGCTGGGCTTCTTTGACGGAGTGCATATTGCGCATCAAAAGATAATAAAGGCGGCGGCGCATTGTGCCGAAAGCAACGGCTGGCGCGGCGTCGCGCTGACCTTTGACCGTTCTCCGGCCGAGGTTATTTTTGACGCGCCGCGTTCCTGCCTTACGGATAACGCCGAAAAAACCGCGCTTATTTCAGCTCTCGGCGCGGAATGTGTTATGCTGAAAACCGACGGCGAGCTTCTCAAAATGAGCGGCGAATGCTTTGTGCGTGAAATTTTGGTTGAAAAAATGAATGCCGCGGCACTGTTCTGCGGCTATAACTATACCTTCGGAAGCGACAGACTGACGGCTGCGCGGCTTGAGGAAATAGGGGAAAAATATGGACTGAGCGTGGAAATCCTGCCTGATGAAAAAATAGACGGCGCTTCCGTGAGCAGCAGCAGAATACGCGAGCTTTTGCGCGAGGGAGATATGGAAGCCGCTGCGAAGCTGCTCGGACGAGCGTATTCCGTAACGGGAGTGGTCGAGCAAGGAAAAGGACTTGGCAGAACGAAGGGCTTCCCTACGGTAAATATTTATCCCGAAGCCGACCGCTTGTTCATTCCGCACGGAGTTTACGCTTCTTGGGTCGCTTTTGGAAAAGAAAGACACGTCGGAGTGACAAATTTCGGAATGAATCCCACCGTCGGCGACAAAAATATACGCATAGAAACTCATATCCTCGATTTCAGCGGCGACCTTTACGGTCAGAGTGTTACGACGGAATTTGTTCGCTTCGTGCGTCCCGAAAGAAAATTTTCATCAACGGACGGGCTGTTCGCTCAAATTTCCGCCGACAGAGATACCGTGCGGAAAATTATGGAAAGCAGGCAGACCTGACAATATTTTTATACGGAAAAAGCCCGCCCTGTCAAGGGCGGGCTTATTGCCGATACGGTATTTGCGCAAAAGCCGCATCTGCCGCAAGCACAATCACTTGTTTTCCAGATTGAATTTCTTTCTGAACTTTTCAACGCGTCCGCCGGTGTCAACAAGCTTCTGCTTGCCTGTGTAGAAGGGATGGCACTTGGAACAAATTTCAACGTTAATGTTTTCTTTTGTGGAGCCGGTTTCGATAATATTGCCGCAGGCGCATTTGATAACCGTCTGCTTATAATTGGGATGTATTCCCTCTTTCATGGATTTCACCTCTTTCGGATAGAATGGAAAACGTCATTCAAAACAAATGTATTATAACATAGCTTTGTAAAAATTGCAAGTCCTTTTTTTATTATTTTGCGGATTTTTTGAAAAATGTTTTTCGGCGCCGCTTAGCCGAGTCTTTCCTCAATCAGGCCGGCAAGAGCCTTGGCGTCAGCGGCTATTTCATCCTTGTTTTCGCCCTCTATCATAACGCGCACAAGCGGCTCCGTGCCGCTGGGACGGATAAGAACTCTGCCCTTGCCGCTGAATTTATTTTCCAAGCGTTTGATTTCCGAAGCTATTACGGCGTCGTCGGCATAGCGCGTGTCGCCGCTTTTGGCGACATGGGCGTTTTCCAAAACTTGGGGAAGAATTGTAATAACGCTTCTCAGCTCCTCGACGCTCCTCCCGCTTTCCTTTACGACGCGGGCAAAATTCAGCGCGCTTATAAGCCCGTCGCCGGTGGTGTTAAATTCGCGGAAAATTATGTGTCCGCTCTGTTCCCCGCCGAGGACATAGTCATTCTTGAGCATTTCCTCAAGAACATATCTGTCGCCGACCTTGGTTCTCGAAATATGTATATCCTGCTCTTCGCCCATTATAAACAGACCGAGATTGCTCATGACCGTTGCGACAATAGTATTTCCGCGCAGGGTTCCCTTTTTTTTCATATAAACGCCGCAGATTGCCATGATAACGTCGCCGTCGATGAGATTTCCCTTGCTGTCAACTCCCAGAACACGATCCGCGTCACCGTCGAAGGCAAAGCCGAAATCGCAGCCGTTGTCAACAACAAAACGCTGAAGGCTTTCTGTGTGTGTTGAGCCGCAGTCGTTGTTGATGTTCACGCCGCTGGGATCATTGTTTATAACCAGAACCTCCGCTCCGAGACGGCGGAAAGCCGTGGGGCTGCACGCGGATGAAGCCCCGTTGGCGCAGTCGAGGGCTATCTTCATGCCCGTAAGGTCAACCGAAACCGCCTCGGTCGCAAAGTCCACATATTCGCGCAGCATATATTCTCCGCGGCGCATTGTGCCGATTTTCCCGTGAGTCGGAAGGTCGGATATTTTTTCGGGATTGAGTATAAGCTCCTCAATCTCATCCTCAGTTGAATCGGGCAGCTTGTAGCCCTTGGAATTAAAGAACTTAATTCCGTTAAATTCGTAGCTGTTGTGCGACGCGGAAACGACAATTCCCGCGTCGTATCCGTGCTTTCGGGTTATATAAGCAATCGCGGGCGTGGGAGCGACGCCGATGCATATCGCCTCCGCGCCTACGCTGCAAACTCCCGCGACGAGCGCGGCTTCGAGCATCTGACCGCTTATTCTTGTGTCCATGCCTATTAAAATTCTCAGCCTTCCCTTTTTTTCCTTGCCGAGGACATACGCTCCCGCGCGTCCGATTTTAAGCGCCAAGTCCGCCGTAAGCTCCTTATTTGCGACGCCGCGCACTCCATCTGTGCCGAATAATTTTCCCATTGCTGTTCCTCCGATTGTTTTAAATTTTAATATAATTAATGTTTAATTAAATTTTTTTATAGCGTAATTTTTAAAAAAGTAGCCGCGAGTAAATTCTCCGCTCGGTTTGCCGCCTGTACGGTAAAGGCGGATTATTTCGGCAACCTCCGCGGCGTCTTCAAGCGTAAAGCAAAGACGGACAGCCGCCAAGCCGCAGCTCTTCAGCCTTTCGAGCCTATCCGCGATGAAGGTTGGGCGCGAGTTTAAAACCGTATTCAGATGAGTTTCCCTGTCGCCCATAATCGGAAACTCCGCTCCGGTCGCGTCCTTCAGCATAAGAGGAGAGCCGCAGTCGCATTTGCCGCGCACACCGCGTATCAGACAAACGCGGCTAAGCATAACCGTTTGCCGCCCGTAGCCGATTATTTCTATCGGTACGGACGAGCCTGAACATATGTCGGTGATTTCTTTTAAATTAAGCTCCGGCGAAAGAGTAAGCGAAGAAACGGAATCCGCAATACAGTCCGCGCCCGCGACATTGCTTATGTTCAGCCCGAAGTCGCCTGCGGCGCGCAGACCGGCCTCGTTTATCAGCCGCAGTCCGCCAAGGCTTGACGAATAAACCTCCGCTTCCTTCGGAAGTCTTGAAAGCCGCCGTCGGACGGCGTCGCTGTCAAGAATTATCTGAGGCAGCATGGCGGCATAATTTCCCTTGAACGGAATTTCATCGAAAAACCTCAGCGGAATTATAACCTTGTCCGCCGCTTCCGCCGCCTTAAGCTGATTCAGATCTGTTATTTCCGCAAAAAGCCTCGGCTTTTCTCTTTTGGGCGCGGAAACGGCAGCCGAAGGATGGCAGACGCGTATTTCCCTTTCGGGAGCTTTGCGCCTTTTTTCACCCAGCTCCTCAAAGCAGGCGCGTCTTAGTGCGTTAAGTTCGGCGGCGGGAACGAATAAATTTTCACCTATATCTGAGCTAAAGCTTGAAATATAGTATGGCGTTCCGCCTGTTTTTTTCAGCCGCTCCGCCGCTTTTTCAGCCGTAAGCGGAGCTTTTTCGGCTCTGAGCGGAGCTTCGCCCGCGGCAGCCGCCGTATTTCCGTCGCTGTCAGCCGCTTCAAGGAGGACGGGCTTGCCTCCTCGCACAGAAAGCCTTATATCAACGCCTATACGCGGACGCTCGTCTCCGCGCAGAAAATTCTCTCTTGCCCGCGAAAGCAGCTCCCGCGGCACGGAAGCGGAAATATTATCGTTGGGAACGGAGTAATTCATCATTTCGGGCGCGTTTTCCCCCGCGAACCAACCTTCGGTAAGCTCACCTCCGCGCGAAAATATGCTCCGCAAATCGGCATAGTCGCGCTTTGTCAGCGGCTGACCGTCGAGCGCGCGGCGGTATATGTCCGTCACGACCGCCACATATTCGGGACTTTTCATACGTCCCTCGATTTTGAAGCTCATAACGCCGGCCGCTTTCATTTCGTCCAAGCGGCGGACAAGGCTTAAATCCCGCGTACTGAGAAAATAGCCGCTTTTCCCCTCTCCGAAATACAGGCGGCGGCACGGCTGTGCGCAGCAGCCGCGGTTCCCGCTCCGTCCGCCGATAAAGCTGCTCATAAGACAGCGCCCCGAAAAGCATACGCAAAGCGCGCCGTGAACGAAGGCTTCAATTTCACAGCCCGTTTCAAGGTATATTTTTTTGATTTCGGCTCCGTTCAGCTCACGGCTCAGCACAATGCGCGAAAAGCCGAGAGACATAAGCGCCCTCACGTCCTCGGTGCTGTGCGCCGTAAGCTGTGTGCTGGCATGAAGAGGAAGATCGGGGCATATATTTTTGGCTGTCTTCGCCAAACCGATGTCCTGAACAATCAAGGCGTCAACGCCGCAGCGCGCCGCCGATTCAACGGCTTTTGCCGCCGCGGGCTCTTCATCCGGACGGATAAGCGTATTCAGCGCGAGATACAGCCGCACTCCGCGTTCGCGACAGTATGCCGCGGCGGAGGCAATTTCCTCCGTCGAGAAATTTTTAGCGAATCTTCGCGCGCTCATGGCTTTCCCGCCGATGTATACCGCGTCCGCTCCGCAGCGCACCGCCGCTTTCAAGGCGTCGAAGTCGCCCGCGGGAGACAGAAGCTCGGTTTTTACCTCGTTATTTTTTGTCATTTTTTGCGTGCTTGAGGTCGGTTTCCAGCTTTGCGATGTTTATGCGCAGAGCCTGATTTTCGTTGTTGAGCTTTGTGGCTTCGGCGGTTTTTTTATCCAAACGCAGCTTTGCGTCTCCCGCTTCGTTTGCCAAGGATATTGTTTTCGCGGTCAGGTCGTCATTCTGCTTGCGCGCCTGAAAAAGCTCGTCGGTGATGTTTACGCAGGCAAGCACCGCCGCCATTGAGGTGGAAAGCCGCCTATCGCGGCTTGTAAGCTCCTGAATTTTTTTGTCAACATAGTACGAAACGCTGCGGACATAGTCTTCGGGCGCGCTGCTTAAAATAGTGTATTCCGCATTGTTTATTTTTACAACTGTCTTAACCCTTTCGTCCATATCAAACTCTCCTTACCCCTGATATTCTGACATTATTATACTACATTCTTCTGCGTAAATCAACATTTTTTTAAAATACCTTTGCATTTTTCCCTCAAATGTGGTAATATGTATAGCAAAGGATAAAAAACACGTTTAAGGAGGGAACCTCAATGCTTCCGAACGACCCGAACATACTTTTAAGTGTTCTGAATATGAAGCTGCGCGACAGCTTCCCGAATCTGGAAGCTCTTTGCGACGACCTTGATGAGCCGCTTGAGGAGATAAAAATGAAAATGCTTGCGGCGGGCTATGTTTATGACCCTTCGTCTAACAGCTTCGTGAAAAGCAAGGAGGAAAACTGAATGAAAATAGCTATGTTCACCGAGTGCTACGAACCGTTTATAAACGGCGTGATTACGCACATAAAAATTTTGGCGCAGGGACTTCGTTCTCTTGGACATGAGGTCTTGATTGTGACGGGCGACACCGACTGCGCCCACCATTACATCGACGGCGAAAACGTCCTGCACTGCCCGGGAATAAAGAGCGTGAAGCGGCTTTACGGCTATCCGCTCGCGTCGCCGATAAGCCGTCACCGCCGCGATTTGATAAAGGAATTTAATCCGGACATTATTCATATTCATACCGAGTTCAGCATAGGTCAAAGCGGAATCAGAATGGCAAAATATTTGAATGTGCCCATGATATACACAATGCACACGATGTACGACGAGTATGTGTATTACATCGCTCCGAAAACGCTGTCGCGTCCGACCACAAAGCTGGCGCGGCAATATCTGCTCTATGTCGCGGGCAACGCCGACGCGATAACGGGGCCGAGCCGCAAGGTTGAGGAATATTGCCGGGATATAGGCGTAAAAACGCCCGTACACGTTATAAACAACGCCGCCGAGCTGGACGAATTCGCAAAGGAAGCCGTTGCCGACGAAGCAAGGGCGGCAATCAAGAAAAAGCTTGGAATTGCCGACGACGAAACCGTGGCGGTTTTTGTCGGGCGTCTGGGGCGTGAAAAGAGTGTGGACGTGCTTTTGGGCTTCTGGCATGAAGCGGTTCGACCCGACGATAAGCTCCGTCTGGTAATTATAGGCGACGGCCCTGTGAGGGAGGAGCTTGAACAGACCGCCGCCGAACTCGGAATAGACAAGCAGGTAATTTTTACAGGCAGGGTCGAGCATGAGGATATGCCGCCGTATATTGCCGCGGGGGACATTTATGTCACGGCGTCTCTTTCCGATACGAACTCCATATCCATGCTGGAGGGAATGGCGGGCGGACTTCCCGTTCTTCAGCTCACCGATCCGCTCAATGCCGGACAGGTCGTGGACGGAGTGAACGGTTTTTCCTTTAACAACGCCGAGGAAATGGCCGGCTATATGCGAAAAATCCGCGATATGTCCGCCGAGGAGCGTTCACTGCTCAGTGAAAGCGTGAGAAATTCCGTCCGTTCAAGCGGAGCCGAGGATTTGGCGAAAAAACTGCTTGCGGTTTATGCGGAGGCAATGACAAACAAAACAGACCTTACCGACGCCGTGCGCCGGCTCGCGAGGGAGGTCGTGCGCCTGAACGGTTTTTCCGAACAAAAGCTCAACGAACAAAGCATTTATAAAATATACGATAAATTTATTTTTGCAAAAGAGCAGGAGGACAACTCCGAAGCCGCGGAAATTTTTTCCGAGCTGTTTTCCGAAGACACAATGCGGGATTTCCATATAAATGCCGTGCCAACGCTTATTTTCCATGCCGACAGAGGGAAATTTGAATTTACCGAAAGCGCGTCAAAGTATTTAAAATAAAATAACAGCTTATCGACAAAGTCGAAGGAAACATTGCGGGCAAATGTTTGAATATGAGGTTGCCGCGGTATTTTGTTAAAAATTTTGGCATAAAAATCGCCGCGAACAATATAAAGTCCGCGGCGGTATGGTCGGAGTGACGGGACTTGAACCCGTGGCCTCTTGGTCCCGAACCAAGCACGCTACCAAACTGCGCTACACCCCGAAAAGCATCTTAAACATAATAGCATATTTTGAGAAGGAAGTCAAGCGCTTAAACAAAAAAATTTTATAAAATTTTGCGGAAAAAAGGAAGCTGCGGCAAAATGTCGCAGCTTTAGTTTTTTAATTTATCCCTGCCGACAACCTGTCATTGCCGATAACTCCCAGTACCGGAGCGTTTATTATTTCGGAGAATTGTTCTTCGGCCCGTATCCTTGTATCAAAAAGCTCAAGCACCGCCACTACGGCAATCGAAAGCACGGCTCCGACAAAAAAGCCGAGCAAAAGATTTTTCACCATCGACGGCGAATACGGTTTTTCGGGCTTTTCCGCCTCGTCGATTATATAAGCAGAGCTGCCCGGAACATATTTCGTTATTTCGCTGATTCCCACCGTAGCGACGGAATTTGCGATAATCATGCTTTCCTCCGCGGACGGAGACGACGCGATTATACGCATAATCGCCGTATCCTCAACCCGATCGGTGGATATCATGGAGGCTATCTGCTCCGAGGAATAGCCGAGACCGCAGCTCTCGGAAACCTTTGTCAGCGCGGCATTGGTTTTTATTATCGCCTGATAAATGGGTACAAGCTGAGACGAGGTGTTTATGTCGGTAAGGTCGGTCGAATCGCTGCCGAAGCTGTATTTAACCTTGTTGCTTGTATACACAAGAGCCTCGGTTCTGTACATAGGCGTCGCGAAAAAGAAGGTATAGACAAACATTGCGGCGGTTCCGAGAACCGCGGCCGCAATCACAAGCGCAAGCCGCCTTTTTACGGCATACATCAGGCTCAGAATATCTATTCTATCATTGTTGTTCACGGGTAAACCTCCTTCTCGGCGGATTGGAAGCCGCCTTTTCGGTCGCTACCGTTTATTATACAGCACAAAGCTTTTTTTGTCAATACAATTTGCGGAAAAAATTGTATTTGGCGAAGCCGCGCTCGCGAATGCTTCTAAAGAGCATAATTCCGCGCGATTATATACGAAAGATATGCGGCGTAGCAAAGTACCGCCGTAATTCCGGACACGCGTCCGAGACTTTTGTTTTTTATAATCGGAACCGCGAAAATCAGGCATACAAGCAAAAGCAGCATTGTATCGATTACGATTTCTCCGCTCACGGCAATCGGATGTATGGCGGTCGAAAGTCCGAGAACAAAGCATATATTAAAGACGTTTGAGCCGACTACGTTGCCGAGGGAAATTTCGCTTTCTCCTTTTTTGGCGGCAACCACACTTGTGACAAGCTCCGGCAGCGACGTACCGAGGGCGACAATCGTCAGTCCCACGAGGGTGTCGCTCATTCCGAAGGAAACGGCTATCTCGGACGCGCTGTCAACGACCATATCGCCGCCGAGGGCTATTCCGGCCGCGCCTATAACAATGCAGAGGAAGCATTTCAGACCGCTCATGGTTTTTTCCGGCGCGGGCTCGTCCGCGGCGGCGGCACGGGAACGGAGAGCGCCGCTTACGGTATAGGTTAAAAAAATTACGAATAATATCAATAACACGAATCCGTCGCCGCGCGAAAGTACGCTGCTTCCTCCGAAAAAGCTGTCCCCGTCGAAAAGCAGGCACAGCAAAGTCAGCGTTGCCGCCGTCATAAAGGGATAATCTTTTTTAACGATGCTGTCCGAAACGGGAAGCTTTATAAATACGGCGGAAAGTCCGGCAACCATCAGAAGATTGAAAATATTGGAGCCTACGATATTTCCGGCGGCAATGCCGTTGTTTCCCGAAATCGCCGCCGACACGCTGACGGCAAGCTCCGGAAGGCTTGTCCCCATGGCGACGATGGTAAGCCCGATTATCACGGGCGGAATTTTTTGCTTCCTTGCAAACTCCGACGCCCCGTCAACAAAGACGTCCGCGCCCTTAATCAGCAGCACAAAGCCCACAACCAGCAAAACAAACGAAATCAGAATCTGCATTTCTTTTCCTCCTTAATTTCGGGCGGGTATTGAAAAACAAGACCCTTATTGCAGTATACCTTCACCGAAAAGCGGCATAAATATTCTGCAATAAAAGTCTTGTTACTTCCGAAGCGCTCCGGACGGAAACTCTTCCGCCGTACTGACGGCACGCTCCACGCACAGCGTGAACTACTCCCCTTTATTTATATACATTATATAACAGCCTTTAAATTTTGTCAAGAGTTTTTTTGGAAAAAATGAATTTTTCTTTTTCGGAGGAAATATGCTGAAAGCGGAGGTGGACGTATGACGGCGATAATATTTTTGTTTTTTCTCGGACTGCTGATGATAGTCCTCGGCGGTGACGCCTTTGTCGGCTTCGCGTCGGCGCTGGCGGCAAGGCTGGGAATTTCGCCTCTGGTCATCGGCGCGACGGTTGTTTCAATCGGCACAACCTTGCCGGAGGTTGTGGTTTCCGTGACAGCCGCTTTCGGCGGAAACGGAGAAATTGCTGTCGGGAACGCTCTCGGCTCGATAATCTGCAATTCCTGTCTTATCGGCGGCATAGGGGCGCTCTGTTTGCCGTCGTCGGGGCTGAAGCGGAGCGTTATTTTTAAGCGGCTGTTTTTCTTTCTCCTTGCCGCCTGTTTTACGGCGTTTTCGGTTATGAAAACGGGAACTCTCGGCGTGGGACTGGGAATTATTTTGCTTTCGCTTTTTGCAATATACGCGCTCACGTCGGCAGCCGAAGGCGAAAATGAAGGCTGCGCCGACAAAAAGGAGCGCCCCGAGCTTATCTGCTTCGGACTTATTCTCGGCGCCGCCGCGCTCTACATCGGTTCCGGAATTTTGGTCGATAACGGAATTTTGCTTGCGGAGGCCATGCACGTTCCGCAAAAGGTTATCGCCGTTACGTTTATTGCTCTCGGTACGTCGCTGCCGGAGCTGACGACGACAATTACGTCTGTACTCAAGAAGCAAGGCTCCATAGGACTGGGAAACATAATCGGCGCGAACATTCTCAATCTGCTGCTTGTAACAGGTCTTCCCGCGGCGCTTGCGCCCGTTTCGGCGGGAAGGGAAATCTACCGTGACTTGGCGGCTGCGGTGGTTGCGATGTGCGTACTGACGCTGCCGCCCGCGATCAAGGGAAAAACCTTCCGCGCGCAGGGTGCGGTACTGCTGACTATGTATGTTCTTTATACCGTGCTGAGCTTTATATTTTAAAGGCGAGCAATTTTTATTCTTTTCAATTCCGTGAATCAATTCCGTGAAT
>CAZICW010000002.1:5780-34754 GCA_964537995.1 uncultured Oscillospiraceae bacterium | reverse complement strand
TCAATTCCGTGAATCAATTCCGTGAATTTTTTCTGCAAATATTTGAAAAAAACACAAAAAATATATTGACATTTTTTGCAACCTATGATAAAATAATGTAAAATAAAAGGTAAAGTTTTTACAATACCTTTTCTGAGCAGCGCCAAGGAGTGCTTCCGAGATTTGAACGCCGAGCCTGAAAGGAGGAAAAAGGGCTAAAAAGGCGGGCAAAAATTGCGGCAATGATTTTTGACACTTGACAAATGCCGACAATTTGCGCCGCGATTCAGGTTCAAGGGGTGTTTTCTCCCGCAGCTGCGAAGTAAACGGTATCGGAAGCGACTAAAGCCGATGCTGTCATTAATGCGCGTGTGCGCAATCGGTCAACAAAAATTTATTCAAAACGAAAAATTTATTCAAAAGGAGTAAAAATCATGAAAAAATTTATTACATTAACAGTTGCGGCCGCTATGATTTTCGCTATGGCGGGCTGCCAGAGTGCGGATGAAGAAGTCAAAAAAGTAGAAGGTGACGTTGAGCAGGCTGTTGACACGGTTAAGGACGAAGCCGAAGCGGTCGGAGACAAAATTGCGGACGAAGCCGAAAAGATTAAGGCCGAAGCCGTTGAAATCGGGCAGGAAGTAAAGGACAAGCTTCATGATGAAATAGTTGCGCTTCCTCAGGATGCCAATCTTGCAAAAGAAAAGGCTATGGAAGTAATAACGACGGTTGAAGAGAAATTCGGCGTTGAAATAGACAGAGAGCTTAATGCCGAGACCCTCAACGGCACATGGAACGCATACGCTATTCTCAACGATACAAAGTACATAACGCTTTCGAGCTTCGGCGTTGAAGCGGTTGATTTGTATGTTGACTCGGATAAAAACGAGGCTTCGCTTGTATACGATATAGGCGAGGAAGAGCCTGTCGCAAAGGGCGGCAGCTTTGAAATAGTCGACGGCGTTGCGGTATTTGACGGCGACCTTTCGGGAATGATCGCTTATCTCGACAATTCCGATCCCAACACGCTTATGGTTATTTCAACAATGGAAGATTCAAATCAGATATTCATGCTCAGCAAATAAGTTTGAGCAAATATATCGACAAATTAAGTCAAATTAAGTATGGAGGGGTTGCGTGATGAAACTGACTAAATTGGATGTGCTGTCGCTAATCGCTATTATTGTTGAGGTTGTGTGGCGTGTCATAATGGAAAATATCTCCGCTCCTCGGTGGATGCACTATGTTGAATGGGTATTGATTATTCTTATCTTCGTAATGGTTGTTTTGGAGCTTGTTTCCAAAAGCAAAAGAAACAAGCAAGAAAAACAGGAAAAAGAAGATTAAACCATGAGCTTTTTGGGAAATTTGCTGTGGTTTGTCTTTGGCGGAGCCTTGAGCGGATTGTCTTGGTGCCTGTCGGGACTTTTATGGTGTATAACAATAATAGGTATTCCTTACGGAAGACAATGCTTTAAATTCGCGGCTCTTTCGTTTGCGCCGTTCGGCAAAGAAATAGTATACGGCGGAGGCGTTCCTTCGGTGCTTGCGAATATAATATGGATTATTTTCTTTGGAATCCCGATGGCGTTGGAAAATCTGCTGTTTGGCTGCGTTTGGTGCGTAACAATAGTGGGAATCCCGTTCGGCAGACAATTTTTCAAAATCGCCAAATTGGCTTTGGCGCCGTTTGGAGCAACCGTAAATTAAATATTTTTATGAGGATCGAAGATCTGTCATACTGCGATTCGGCGGGAGAGTAATTTCCCGCCGAATTGTTTGAAATATATACAAAGGCAAGCCGAAAACAGACGTTCAAAAGCTTGCTTTTGTATGTGTTTTCGTATTGCGTAACGCAAAAATAGTGTGCAGCAAATCCTTTATACAAATCTCTACCCTTAATTTAAATTATCCCGGCAAGGTTAAGCGCCCGTTTTGCTTTAAGCTCTTGACATTTTGAAGCGGCTATGTTAAAATAACCCTACAAGGTTTGCCTTGGGGTTATTTCTTTGTTACGGGAAAGGATGTTTTTAATGGCTTGGATTGCCGATTGCTGGAAGGATTATGAATGTATTGACGCGGCGGACGGCGACAAGCTTGAGCGCTGGGGAAGTGTAATTCTCCGCCGCCCCGACCCCCAGGTCATATGGAAGAAGCCCTGCGCTTCGCACAGGTGGGATAAGGCGGACGCGGTATACAGCCGCAGCTCAAGCGGCGGAGGCTCATGGAGCTATAAAACCAAGCTGCCCGAAAAATGGGAAATAACTTACGCGGATTTAAAATTCAATGTTAAGCCGACAGGCTTCAAGCATACCGGACTTTTCCCCGAACAGGCCGCGAACTGGGATTGGATGCGCGGAAAGATACGCGAACGCGGCGGCGGAGAAATTCTCAATCTTTTTGCTTATACCGGCGGCGCGACGGTAGCGTGCGCAAAGGAAGGAGCCCATGTGACGCACGTTGACGCCGCCAAGGGCATGGTGGCATGGGCAAAGGAAAACGCCGCTCTCAGCGGAGTTGAATTTAAAAACGTGCGTTATCTCGTGGACGACTGTATGAAGCTGGTCGAAAGGGAAATTCGCCGCGGAAACAAATACGACGGAATTATAATGGATCCTCCCTCATACGGGCGTGGCCCGGGAGGAGAGGTATGGAAGCTGGAGGATGGGCTTTGGAGCTTTGTTGAACGCTGCGCCCTTCTTTTAAGCGACGAGCCGATGTTTTTTCTTATCAATTCTTACACAACGGGACTTCAGCCGACGGTGCTGAAAAACATAATGTCCCTCGCTTTGCCGAAGGGGGAAATAAGCGCGGACGAAATCGGACTTCCGATAAGCTCGTCGGGGCTGGTTCTTCCGTGCGGAGCATCGGCGCGCTGGGAAAGAAATCGGAAAGGTGCGGTTAAATGACGGCGATTAAGGCTGAGAATCTCTCATTTTCTTATCGGAGCGAAGGAGAAATCGCGGAGGTTTTCGATAAACTGAACATAGAAATAGACAGCGGCGAATTTGTTTCCGTTCTCGGACGCAACGGGAGCGGAAAGTCTACCTTCGCCAAGCAGCTCAACGCCATTCTTATCCCCGACAAGGGAAGAGTGACGGTTTTCGGCATAGATACGTCGAACGAGGAAACAGTTTTTGAGCTTCGCAAAAACGTTGGCATGGTTTTTCAAAACCCCGACAACCAGATTGTTGCAACGGTGGTTGAGGAGGATGTCGCTTTCGGGCCGGAAAATCTCGGCGTACCGTATGAGGAACTGCGCAGGAGAGTTGACGAAGCTCTTAAAACAGTGCGTATGTATGACTACCGCCGTCACGCGCCGCACCTTTTGAGCGGCGGACAGAAGCAGAGGGTCGCGATAGCCGGCATTCTCGCCATGGAACCGAAATGCATCGTCCTTGACGAGCCGACGGCCATGCTTGACCCGATAGGACGCGATGAGGTCATGGAAACCGTGCGCCGCCTGAACAGGGAAAAGGGCATTACAATCATACTTGTGACTCATTACATGGACGAAGCCGTCAAAACCGACCGATGCATAGTCATGGACAAGGGGAGGGTCGTAATGGACGATACTCCCGCGAATATTTTTCCTCGGGTTGAGGAGCTTCGCGCAATCGGGCTTGACGTTCCTCAAGCAACGGAGCTGGCGTATGAACTTAAAAAGCGAGGAATTGACATCGGCGGAGGAATACTGCGCTCCAAGCCCTGCATAAAGGCGATTGCCGAGCTTTACAACAACAGGAAGAAGGCGGAAAATGACCTCGGTCGAGCTTAAAAATATAACCTATACTTATAATAAAAACGAGCCCTCGGCAAGAGTTGCGCTTAACGACGTAAGCTTTACTCTCCGCGACGGGGATTTCGTAGGGCTTATAGGACATACGGGCAGCGGAAAATCGACCCTTGTGCAGATTATAGCCGGACTGCTGCCGCCGCTTTCGGGCGAGCTGCTGATAGACGGGGGTTCCTTTCCCGACTATAAAACCGCCGCAAGGGAAATTCGCCGCAAAACGGGGCTTGTGTTTCAATATCCGGAGCATCAGCTTTTTGAGGAAACCGTTTACAAGGATATTGCTTTCGGGCCGACGAATCTGGGACTGAGCGCGGACGAAACAGACGAACGCGTCCGTGAAGCGGCGGGAAGAGTAGGGCTGAGCGACAGCCTGCTGGAAAAATCGCCCTTTGAGCTTTCGGGAGGACAGAAGCGTCGGGCGGCCATTGCCGGAGTTGTGGCAATGCGCCCCGAGCTTCTGATTTTGGACGAGCCTACGGCGGGCCTTGATCCCGAAGGGCGCGACGAGCTGCTGGAAATGCTGAAAAAGCTGCATGAGGATTGGTGCAAAACGATAGTCCTCGTCTCTCATTCAATGGAGGATATAGCGAAAACCGTTTCCTCCGTTGCGGTAATGAACGCGGGTTCGCTTTGTATGCAAGGCAGCGTCGCGGAGGTTTTCGCGCGCGGCGACGAGCTGCGGAGCATGGGACTGAATACTCCTCAGATTTCCCGTATAGTGGACGGACTTATAGCGGAGGGGCTTCCTCTCGACAGGAACATTTTCACCGTCGAAGCCGCCGCCGATGCGATTGCAAAGCTGTTGGGAGGCGGGAAAGATGCTTAGAGACATTACTCTCGGTCAGTATTACGACGCCCCTTCACCGATACACAAAATGGATCCGAGAACGAAAATTCTCTGGGTCGTATTCTATATGACAGTTCTTTTCGTGGCAAATTCCGTTTGGGAATATGCGGTTATTGCCTTGTTTACGGCAATTGCGATAAAAATTTCCCGCGTGCCGTTAAGCTTTATAACGCGCGGACTGAAGCCGATAGCCTTGCTCATGCTGATAACGGTGCTGCTGAATTTGTTCATGTCGCCGCTCGGAAATGTGATATGGCGGTGGGGGATACTGAAAATAACCGATCAGGGCGTTATTACAGCCGCAAAAATGGCGGTCAGACTTGTTATGCTGATAATGGGAAGCTCGCTTTTGACGCTGACAACCTCGCCGATCGCGCTTACGGGCGGATTGGAGAGACTGCTGTCGCCGCTGACGAAAATCGGCGTCCCGTCGCATGAAATTGCGATGATGATGAGCATAGCTTTGCGCTTTATTCCCACGCTCATGGAGGAAACCGACAAAATAATCAAGGCGCAGACCTCTCGCGGAGCCGATTTTGAGAGCGGAAACCTCATAAGAAAGGTCAGGGCAATGGTTCCGGTTCTCGTGCCGCTGTTCATAAGCGCGTTCCGCCGCGCCGAGGAGCTTGCCGTGGCAATGGAATGCCGCTGCTATCAAGGAGGGAAAAACCGTACATCGCTGCGCCGCTTTAAATTCTCAAGACCGGATTTTTTCGCTCTGCTGTGCGCCATAGCGCTTCTGGCGGCGATAACGGCGATAAAGATTTGGAAATAACGCGAAGGCTGCTTTTACGGCAGTCCTGACGGAACGGAGACTTTTATGAAATATAAACTCACTCTGATGTACGACGGTACGGCATATCACGGTTGGCAGCGCCAGCAAAACGGTATAACCGTGCAGGAGGTCGCGGAAAACAAAATTTCGGCTATGCTCGGAACGGAAACCGCCGTTGTCGGCTGCTCAAGAACCGATGCGGGAGTTCACGCGAAAATGTATGTGTGCAGCTTTTTCGGCTCAACAACCATACCTGCGGATAAAATCCCGTTCGTGCTGAACACGGCTTTGCCGCCGGACATACGCGCCGTCGGCTGCGAAATTGCGGACGACGCCTTCAACGCGCGCTTCGACACTGTGAAAAAGACATACGAATACCGCATACTCAATTCCGTCCACGCGGATCCGTTCCTGAGAAATTACGCGTGGCATTATCCGATTGCCCTTGATTTTGACGAAATGTCGCGCGCCTGTGAGATTATACGGGGGAAAAGGGATTTCAGATGCTTCATGGCGGCGGGCAGTAAGGTCAAAAACACCGTTCGCAACCTTTCCGAGCTGAAGCTTGAAAGGGACGGGAAGCTGATAACCGTAACGGCGGCGGCGGACGGATTTTTATACAATATGGTGAGAATAATTGTCGGCACATTGGTATATATAGGTAACGGAAAGCTTAAAAACGACGAGCTTGAAGGTTTGTTCGCCGCGGGCGACAGGCGTAAGATGGGAATAACCGCGCCCCCGCAGGGGCTCAGCCTTGTAAAGGTGGAATACTGAGATGAAAAAGATAAAAAAAGGGTCGGTCTTAAAAGGCATTGTCGCCGCCGCGCTTTTGATTGTGCTGATTTTTGTCATTGCCTACCAAAACCGCGACAGGGTTTTGGGCGGAGAAATCATCAACATTATGGACGCGGGCGCGAATAAAAAGGAGAGCCGCAGCATTGAGGGCTATGCCGGCGGCACGGCGCTGCCATACGGAAAAAAGGCGCTACTTGTCACAACGAACACTCTCATGCTTATGGATGAAAACGGCAACGGCAAAGCGGCGGACATAAGCGTTTCTTCTCCGGCGGCGGATGTCAGCGGCGATTACATACTTGTCTATGACAAGGACGGCCGCGATTTTACGCTTTACTCAGAAACAAAGCCGGTTTATACGGGCAGCAGCGAAGCCTCCATAATCGCCGGAAGGGTCAATCGGAACGGCTATGTGCTGATTGCCGGCGAGGTTATGGGCGGCGGCACGCGGATAACGGTATATAACGCCGAAGGGGAAGCTCTCTACGTCTGGAATATGAACAGCGGCGAATTTGTTGATATGGATCTTTGCGACGACAATTCCCGCATGGTGATTTCCTCGGTCGGCAACTCCTCCGACGAGCTGCTCGGCGAACTCAGTATTGTTCGGCTGGACAGCGGAGAGCTGTTCGCGTCGGGAACGCAAACCGATGAGATATACTTTAATGTGAAAATCAACCGCGACTACACCGTTTCCGCTCTCGGAAGCGAACGGCTCGCGCTTTACAATTCCGACGGAAGCTGCCGCTGGGAGCTTGGATACGACGGCAGAACGCTTCTCGGAGCGGACATTGAATCGGCGGATATGATGGTTATCTGCTGCGAAAGTGACGCGAGCGGTCTTATGGGCAATTCGACTCTGATTGAGGTTGTGAACCGTCTCGGCGAGGTCACGGCCTCCGCCGAATTTGACGGGCTTTGCGAAAGGCTGAGCAAAAACGGAAATAAATTTGCCGTTGCCGCCGGAAAGCGAATTTACATATATGATGAAAAATGCGGCCTGCAAAAGGAGCTTTTATCCGATTTCAGCGTCAGGGGATTGGCGCTGTTCAAGAGCGGCAATACCGCCTTCGTGCTTGGCGCGAGCGCCGGAAATATAGTAAAATGACATAAGGGGGATAAATTTTATGCTTGCCGACATAATTACACTTGCGGTTCTGTTGGCGTTCATATTTTGGGGAACAAAGCGGGGACTGGCTAAAATGGCGTTCAGCGCCGTGAGCTATGCGCTTTCTCTTGTCGCGGGCTGTTTTTTGTACCGCCCCTTGAACAGCTTCCTTGTGAAAATGAAAATAGCCGAAGGATTGGCGCTGAAAATGGAAAAAAACGCCGTGATTGAAAAATTGCCCGGCGTTATGCAGGATTTGCCGTTTGTTTCGTCCGACGACGTCTACGGCGTGCTTGCGTCCGCCGCCGTCACGCTTGTCAGCTTTTTGTCTGTGGTAATAATTGTGCGTCTGGTAATTTTTCTCGTTTCGATGATAATCGGCGCCGCGAACAGCTTGCCCGTGATTCATCAGGCAAACAGCCTTGCGGGAGGGATTATGGGCTTTGTGATCGGACTGCTCTTTGAGCTGATTGTTTTTGCGGCGATGGGAGCGCTGGAGGCGTTCGGTACGCTGAGCATAGCCGGGCAGCTCGACGGAAGCCTTGTCGCTTCGCTGATTTATAACAATAATCCGTTGCTGGAGCTGATTATCGGTTGATTTTAAATTAAAAAAGTTAACTTACCCTTAACATAAATTTAATATTGGTGTATTAAGATAACGCTGATCGGACAAAGGAGGCGGAGGTATGGCAATAGAGGTTTTTTCAAGATATGAGCTTAAATTTGCCCTTGACGGAAAGCAATATGCGTCGGTCATAGACGAAATCGAACGGAAAATGACCCCCGATGCTTACAGCCGTGAAGGAAGCCTTTATACCATTTCGAACATTTATTATGATACTCCGACCGACAGGCTTGCCTCGACAGCCCTTGCCCGTGACGGAGCGTACAGGTATAAAATAAGGCTGCGCACATACGACCCTTCGCTGCAAACGGCGTTCCTTGAAATCAAGAAAAAGTACAAGGGCCTTACAAGCAAGCGAAGAACGTCTATTTATATCGACGATGTAAATCCCATGCTGATGGAGGGAAACTTCCCGAAGCGGCAGTCCTTCATGAATATGCAGGTCACAAGGGAGCTGTATAATATCGGGCGCGAAATACAGCTTTTGCCAAAGACGGTCGTAAGCTATGACAGAAGGGCGTATTCCGGCTCGCTTGAGGGCGAGGAGGATTTGCGCATAACCTTTGACAAAAACATACGCACAAGAAGGAACGACCTTGATTTGCGGCTCGGAAGCGGGGGAGAGCCGCTGCTTGACGGGGAAGTATACATAATGGAGGTCAAGGTGAGGCGCAGCGTGCCGCTGTGGGTGGCGCAAATGCTGAGCGAAAACGGCATACGAAGAATACGATTTTCAAAGTACGGAACCGAATACAAAAAATATATAAAAAACAACCGCACGGTGAACTTGCCGTCGGCGGAAGGATTGATGAAAAATGCTGAGTAATATTGTTGATATTATAACAAACGGGGGCGCGGCGTCGGGAGCGACGGTGACGCTTACGGAGATTGCGGTAATTGTTGTGCTTGCCGCGGTTACGGGGCTTCTGATTGCCACGGTCTATAAATACACCTATCACGGCAGCGATTATTCTCAGGACTTCGCGCTGACGCTTGTTATGCTTTGTGTGCTTATTTCAATTGTCGTCGCGGCAATAGGCAGCAATGTTGCGCGCGCCTTTTCATTCGCGGGTACGCTTGCGATAATCCGTTTCCGCACAATGATGGGAAGCCCGCGCGATATGGCGTTCATACTTTTTTCAGTCGCAACGGGACTTTGCTACGGAATCGGAGCCTATAGCTACGCGCTTGCGGCAATCGTGATTATGTTTGTTCTGATAATTGCCATGGCAAAGCTGAACGCCTTTGCGCCGAAGGGCTGTAAAACACTGAAGATTGCAATTGCCGAAAACATGAACTACGAGGGCGTTTTTGACCCCGTGTTTGAAAAATACTGCGATTTTTATTCGCTTAAAAAGGTTTCGTCGGTGGATTTGGGAACGCTGTTTGAGTGCGTGTATGAAATCGAATTAAAAAAGGGAAAGAGCGAAAAGGAGTTTCTCGACGAGCTTCGCTGCAAGAACGGAAATCTGAACATAAGCCTGCTTGTTCCCGCAAAAAAGACAAAATAAATTTTCTAACTCGATACAGATAAAAAACAGAAGCCGCAAAAAAGCGCAGACCGATCGGTTTGCGCTTTTTTAATATTACCTGATTATAATCAGCCGAACCTTACCGCCGCGGTCGGCTTTGTCGTCGCCGTACAGCTCAACCGAAGCGTCGCCTAGCTTCATTGCCTCGTCGGGCGATATAAGCGAATATTCGTTATAGCCGTCAAAACGGTAAATATCAATGCTCTCGGCAGTTTTATAAACCGTGCTTCCGACCTTGATTTTGTCGCCGGTAACGGCTGTTATCCTTCGGCCCGAACCCATTTGAACGGCGTCGGCGTAATCACCCGTAACGGAATTTATTCCTATGACCGAGGTCGCGAAAACTCTGCGCCCGACGTTGATTGAGCTTTCCTCGCCGTGAAGCAGAATCTCGCAGCTTCCGGCGGATCGCTTTTTGACAATATTGCCGTCCTCGTCGCGCTCCACGGATATATCGCGCCCCACAATTATACCGTATTCGTAATCGGTTTTTGTTACGTTTTGCAAATACATCAGCGCAACGTCGTTCATTTCGCCCGAAAGCTCAATATGTAACACCTGATTCTTTGTAAGACTTGTGCCCTCGATGTCGCTGAAGCGTATTTTACGCACAACGGCGTCGCCGTCGTCGGGATTGCTGACAAGCACAAGCACGCTGCAATCCGTGGCAAGCCAGTAACCGTCAAAGGAACGAAGCTCCTTATTTATATTGCCCGACATTGAGGAATAGGTTATTAAACCGAGATGAAGCCGGCCGTCCTCAAAGCGGATTTCCATAAGCTTGCCCTTGTGCTTGGAATAGTCCTTGTCGGCAGCGTATTCCATTTCGGTTCCGTCCGGAAGAAAAAGCTTCGCGACGTATTCCTGATTGCCGTCGGCGTTCACTTTGGAATATGCGTTAAGCAAAACTCCCAAGCTGCGCCCTACGGCCGCCGAGGTATCGACCGCGTCGGCGACGTCTCCGTTACGGTCGAGCAAAAGCGTTACAAAATCGCCTATGGCAAAGGCTCCGGCGGACTCGTTAAGCTTATTCATGGCAGTCGCCGATGCAACTCTGTAGGTTTTTCCGCTTACGGTAACCTGAGCCGCGTCCGCCTTGTTCGGCGTTGCTTTTTCGTAAATTCCGCTTATCTTATCGTCGTAAGCGTAAATCGTGTTTGTGTTTTCGGCGTAATATACCACGTCGTATTGCGCAATGTCGCTCATTTGCGCGGATACGCCTCTGCGTATTACCGAAGGCGCGGAGGAAAGAGCGAACAGCTCGTAAATTTGCTCGCTGCCGCCGGTAACGGTTTTCGGCCCCTGCATTACATAGCTGTAAAGCACGCCGCTGCTGTAGCGGCCGGCCTCATCGCGGAATATTGTCATTTTGCTGCCTGTGGTAATGTCGGCCGCAACATCCTCGGCCGTTGACTTTACACCGTCGTAATAGACGGTGCCTTTTGCGGGAATGCTTATAACACCGCCGGCGTATGTAACGTCAACCGTGCCGCGCTCGTCGTTTTTTATACACGACGAAACCACAATTTCACTGCCGTCATCGCCGCCGCCCTTAAAAAGAATTATTTCCTTGTCCTTGTCAAGAAACAGCATACCCGTGTGTCCGACGCCGCCGTCAAGACCGATTGCCGACGCGGCAATTTTAAAGCTGCCCTCACTGGTTTCGGCGACGGTGCTGTCGCTTTTGTTAAGACCGTAAAGCACCGCGTCGTCGTAAAAGGTAAGCCCCGTCTTTGTAATAAGCTTGGTTCCGGTTTGTCCGTTTATATCGGTAAAAAGAGCGTTGTAAACAAGCAAGGCCGCGTCGCCGCGGGTTACGGGGTCGTTGGCGGAGAGGCTTACGCCGGCGCTTAATCCGAGAGCCTCCGCCTTGCCGACATAGTCCGAAGGCCAGTGAAAGCCGATTTCCTCATCGGTATAGCCCATGCAGCGCATAAGCACCGTAACCGCTTGAGCATAGGAAACAACGCTGCTTCCGCCAAAGCTGCCGTCGGGGAAGCCGGCAATTATGCCGTTTTCGGCCACATAGGAAATATAGCCGCTCGCCCAGCTGTCGGGCGCAACATCGGTAAAAACCGCGGCGGATGGCGACGCAGCCGCCTTTTCCCTTTGACCCAAGACGCACACGGCTATTTTGGCAAACTGCTCACGTGTGACAAGGCCTTGCGGCTGATAGGTTCCGTCGCTCATACCGTCGAGTATGCCTATGGTGCTGAGAGTTTCGGTCGCAATGGCGAGCTTTTCGTCGTCAATATCGCTGAATGCCGCCGCGACGGAGCAAAGCAGCAGCGCCGCCGCAAACGCAGCCGTTATTTTTTTATATAAAGCCATCCGGCTTCACTCCTTTCGTTTTATCCGTCCAAACGGAGACTTATTCGTATCGCAAGGCTTCGATAGGATTCATTCTTGCCGCCTTAAACGCGGGGTAAAAGCCGAAAAATATCCCCACCATTGCCGAAAATCCGAACGAGGCAAAAATTACGGGAAGCTGATCCGGCATCGGTACCGACTGAAGCTGCATTGCGGCAGTGGCAAATTCGCTGCACACAATTCCCAGCGCAATTCCGACGCAGCCGCCTATACAGCTTATCGTTGCCGATTCTATGAGAAACTGCGTAAGAATGGTTCTCATTTTTGCGCCGACCGCCTTGCGCACGCCTATTTCGCGTGTGCGCTCGGTAACGGTGACAAGCATTATGTTCATAATGCCTATTCCTCCGACAAGCAGCGATATTCCCGCAATTGCGGCCGCCAAAAGCGTCATCTGATTTATCTGTTCGTTCATCGCTTTCATATCCTCCGCCTGATTGTACACATAAACCGCGTCGCGGGTTTGATATACGCGGTAAAATTCTTCCTTGATTTTATCCGCCGCCTGCTTTGCCTTGGAAGCGTCAACGGCGCCGATATAATATTGCCTGACGTCGGGATCCTTAAGCAGGCGTTGAGCGCGGGTATAGGGAATTAAAACCGCCGCGTCGTCGCCCCACTCCTGAAGCTCGTCGTTTTGCTGCTCCAAAACTCCCGTAACGGTAAAAATTTCGCCCGATATTCTTATCTGCTGCCCGATGGGATTGCGGCTGCCGAAAAGCTTTTGGCGGACGTATTCGCCTATTACAGCCACATTGGAACGGTTGTCAACGTCGCTTGACGTAAAGAAGCCGCCTAACGAAACCTTGCCCTTGTTCATCATGCCGTAACCCTCGCCGGTGCCGTATATCTGTCCGTTCATGTTACGGTTGCCGTTTTTGACTGTGGCGCTGCCCTGAATTATCGGCGCCGCAAAAAGCAGACAGTCGGGATTCTCCTTAACGACCCTGTTGAGGCTTTCCGGCGTCACATTGCGTGTCGTCTTGCCGTAGCGCTCGACGAAAATTTCAATTACGTTGGTGTCCATTTTGCTCATCCAGTCCTTCATGTCCATCATGGACGCCGTAACCAGATTCACCATCACTATAACCGACAGCACGCCTATAATTATTCCAAGCATTGTAAGGAATGAGCGCATTTTATTTGAAAGTATGCTTTGCAGAGCCATTTTAAAGCTCATAAAAAACGTCATTTCAATCTCTCCTTACCAGCCGTACATATACGCGTCGTCTTCATCGTCCGAGCCTATTCCCGAATCGCGCAGAATATCACCCTCGCTGAGTCCCGACTTGATTTCGTAGAGCTCACTGCTGTGAAGTCCGACCTCAAGCCTGACCTGAGTTTCCGTTTCGCCGCCGTCCTCCGTTTCGCCCGGAGTTACCACGGTGGCATAATACTCTCCGTCTATCATGAATATGGCCGTGGCGGGCGCCACAATAACGTCCTGCACGGAGCCGACATTGATTTCGGCGGTAACGTTCATGCCGCTCATGAGATTGCCCGTATCGTATATGGTTATCTCCACCGGATAGCCGGTAACGCCGTTCTCGGCATTGCCTATTTTGGAAACCGTTGTAACGGTTCCGCTTATCATCTCTCCCGGCAGAGCGTCGGCGGTTATATTGACCTGCTGACCGAGCTGAATGTTGGAAATATCCAACTCGTCAACATTTATGCTGAACACCATTTTGCTCATATCGGCAACAACCATAAGCTTTTTGTTGCTGTCATCGCTCCCGTAGGTGTCGCCCGCTTTATAGTATTTTTCCAAAATCACGCCGCTGACGGGTGAGGTTATTGTGTAATCCTCAACCTCCTTGCGAACCGTTTCAAGGCTGTTTTCGGCGTCGGTTATTCCGTCGAGCGCGTTGTCGTAAGCGTCCGTCATATCATTAACGCTGTCCTCCGCGTCGGAAAGAGCGTCAACCTTAGCCTGATAAGCGTCCTCGGCGTTTTTAAGCTCGGTTTGAAGAGCGTCGCTTGAGAGCTTTGCAATTATTTCGCCCTTTTGAACGTAGTTACCGCTTTTGACGTAAATTCCGACTACCTCGCCATCCTCGTCAAGCTCAATTGACTTAGGCTCGGCATAGGAAACCGTTCCGTATGTGGGACATTCAACGTCGCCCTCGGCTGTATGTACCGTAACGGAAACAGCGGTTCCGGCGGCAAGCTTTACTCCGCTGTCAAGCTTTATTTTCACCGTATACAGAATTGTTCCGTCGGCTCCGACATGGGGAGCGGTATACTTATCGGCAACCGTACCGCCGACCTCGGACATAAGCTTCGCGATGCCGACGCTTACGCTGTCTCCTTCTTTTATTTTGTCAATCTGTATCGCGTTAAAGGAAACCGTTGCCGAAAGGTCGTTGTAGTCCCGTATTTGACCGAGACTTCCGCTTGCATTGTCGCCGACCTCGGCGTTCAGCTCCTCAATGACGCCGCTTATCGGCGCGTAAACCGTGAGCTTGTCTATCCGCTCGTATATGTCATCTATGTTTTTCCGCGCGTCGGCAAGCTCCTCACGGGCGCTTTCGACGCCGCGTTTCGCACGGTCTATCTGCTTAAGCGCGCTTTCGGCCGCACGCTTGGCCGTTTTAACGGCATTTTCCGCAGCCTGTAGCTTGGACTGCGATTCCGTATCCTCAAAGCGGTAAAGCACGGCTCCTTCTTCAACTGTCTGCCCCGCGTCGTAATCGCACTGAATTATTTTCCCTTCAACAAGGGATGTCAGCGTGTATGACTCTATCGGCTGAACCGTCCCCGAGCCCGTTACCCGAACGTCCACGCTGCCGCGGGTCACCTCTGAGGTTGTTTGAGGAACGGGAGCTTCCTGCTTGCGTCCCATTTTGAAGCGCACAAACATAATCACTCCGAAAACAATAATTGCCAGGATTATTATACGCACGGCATTTTTAAACCAGCGCCTGCGAAAAAATTTCTTTTTCTTCGGTTTAAGCCTGACGTCCTGACCGGAGACGTTTTCTTCCGATTCGGCGGCAGATTTTTCCGAGGAAGAAACCGTGCCGTCTTTCTCTTCTTTGTCTTTGATGAATTTACTGGTCTTTTTCATGGCGCAATTCCTTTCTAAGCCGATGATTACTTTAATTATACACAATTTCATATGCTTTGTAAAGCGGTTAAGTGTTAACAATTTATTAATTGTTTCTTAACCGTATCTTGACAAAAGTCGAGGCAGCGCGTACAATTTACACCGATGCTTTTTTAAGATAAAACCGCGCGCCGAAAACAGTCCCGCTTTCCATGTATTTTCGGCTTCGCCGCCGCCTCGGACTAAATTTTTAATAAAAATATATCAAAAGGCTTGACTAATCGTCAAAAAAGTTATAAAATATAGTAGGTTAAAGTTTTATCTTAGCTTTATTTATTATTAATATAAGGAGGCTGTACAACAATGGCAAGAAAAAAGAAAACCATGGATGGCAATAATGCTGCGGCTTGGGCGTCGTACGCGTTCACGGACGTTGCTGCCATCTACCCCATTACGCCTTCCTCCACAATGGCGGAGGTAACGGATAAATGGGCGACGGAAGGAAAGCTCAACATCTTCGGAAGAAAGGTTAAAATCGCCGAGATGCAATCCGAGGGCGGCGCGGCAGGCGCTGTTCACGGTTCTCTTACGGCAGGTGCGCTTACAACGACCTATACCGCTTCCCAGGGACTTCTGCTTATGATTCCCAATATGTATAAGATTGCCGGCGAGCTTCTCCCCAACGTTATCAATGTTTCCGCGCGCGCGTTGGCGTCTCATGCGCTGTCAATTTTCGGCGATCATCAGGACGTCTATGCCTGTCGTCAGACCGGCTACGCAATGCTCTGCTCGACAAACCCTCAGGAGGCTATGGATCTCGGAGCCGTAGCTCACTTGACGACAATTTCCTCGCGCGTTCCCTTCCTTCACTTCTTTGACGGCTTCAGAACCTCGCATGAATATCAGAAGGTTGAAGTATGGTCGAACGAGGATCTTGCGGATATGGTGGATTTCGACGCTATTGCCGCTTTCCGCCGCCGCTCTCTCAATCCCGAGCATCCCGCTCAGCGCGGTACGGCGCAGAATCCGGACGTGTTCTTCCAAGCAAAGGAAGCCGCCAATAAGTATTATGAAGCCGTCCCCGCGAAATGTCAGGAATACATGGATAAAGTAAATGCCAAAATCGGCACCGACTATAAGCTCTTTAACTATTACGGAGCCGCCGACGCCGAGCAGATTATAATCGCGATGGGCAGCGTTTGCGACACAATCAAGGAAACCGTCGATTACCTCAACGCGGCGGGCGAAAAGGTCGGTCTTGTACAGGTTCGCTTGTACCGTCCCTTCTCGGCCGAGCATCTTATAGCCGCAATCCCCGAAACGGTAAAGAAGATTTCCGTCCTCGACAGAACAAAGGAAAGCGGCAGCATGGGCGAGCCTCTCTATCTCGACGTGTGCGCTGCCGTCCGCGGCACGGCTTTCCAGGATGTTGACATTTACGGCGGCCGCTACGGTCTGGGCTCCAAGGACACAACTCCCGCTCAGATTATCGCCGTGTTCAGAAATACCGAAAAGAACGGCTTTGTAATAGGCATTGAGGATGACGTTACAAATCTTTCGCTTCCCATTGTTGAAAATCCCGACACAACTCCCGCGGGAATCACAAGCTGTAAATTCTGGGGTCTGGGCGCTGACGGTACGGTCGGCGCGAACAAGAACTCCGTAAAGATTATCGGCGACCACACCGATATGAATGTTCAGGCTTATTTCGATTATGACTCCAAGAAGTCCGGCGGTCTGACGGTTTCGCATCTTCGCTTCGGCAATGCCAAGATAACAAGTACCTACCTTATCAATAAGGCTGACTTTGTGGCCTGCCACAAGGCGTCCTATATAAGAAAGTATGATATGGTAACCGACATCAAGCCGGGAGGAGTGTTCCTGCTCAACTGCTCATGGACTCCCGAAGAGATGGAGGTACATATTCCCGGTCAGGTAAAACGCTACATTGCCGAGAATAATATCCAGTTCTACACAATCGACGGTGTTAAGATAGGCAAGGAAATCGGACTCGGAAACAGAATAAACACGGTTCTCCAGTCCGCATTCTTCAAGCTTGCGAATATCATTCCCGCCGATGACGCGATTCGCTATATGAAGGAAGCTGCGACGGCTTCCTACGGCAAAAAGGGCGAAGCCGTGGTAAAGATGAACCATGACGCTATCGACGCCGGCGCTACAGAGGTAAAGAAGGTTGACGTTCCCGAAAGCTGGAAGAACGCTGTTGACGAGGATCTTTCCGTAAAGGCTGAGGGCGAAGGCAGGCTTGTGGATTATGTAAATGAAATTCTCAATCCGATAAGCGCGTTCGCCGGAGCGAAGCTCCCCGTTTCCGCCTTCGTAAAGTATGCCGACGGTGAGGTTCCGTTGGGAAGCGCCGCCTTTGAAAAGCGCGGAATCGCAATTGACGTTCCGCAATGGAACAGCGATAACTGCATACAGTGTAATTTCTGCTCCTTTGTATGCCCCCATGCCTGCATCCGTCCCGTTGTCCTTACGGAGGAAGAGCTTGAGACGGCTCCCGAAGGCATTAAATATATCAATATGACCGGAATGAACGGCTACTATTTCGGCATGGCGGTGTCGGTGCTTGACTGCACGGGCTGCGGTTCATGCGCGAATGTCTGCCCGGGCAAGAAGGGCGAAAAGGCTCTTGTTATGAAGCCTCTCGACACACAAACGGAAAAGCAGGCAATTTTCGACTTTGCGGTTAAGGTTGCCGATAAGCCCGAAGTTCATGAAAAATTCAAGGAAACAACGGTTAAGGGCAGCCAGTTCAAGCAGCCTCTCCTTGAATTCTCCGGCGCTTGCGCGGGCTGCGGCGAAACTCCCTATGCGAAGCTCGCGACCCAGCTTTACGGCGACAGAATGTACATTGCCAACGCTACGGGCTGCTCTTCGATTTGGGGCGGCAGCTCTCCCTCGACTCCTTATACGACAAACGCGGCCGGCGAAGGCCCCGCGTGGGCGAACTCTCTGTTTGAAGACAACGCCGAGTACGGCTACGGAATGTTCCTTGCCCAGAACACTCTTCGTGAGGATCTCATAAAGAAGGTTGAAGCGGTCAAGGAAACTGCCGACGATGCGGCAAAGGCGGTTATCGACAGGTTTGTTGAAACCAAGGAAGACGGAAAGGCAAACAAGGTTGCCTCTGCCGAGCTTATCGAGGTTCTTTCCAAGATGAATACGCCCGAAGCGGCGGAAATTCTCAAGGATAAGGAATATCTCAGCAAGAAGTCCGTTTGGATTTTCGGCGGCGACGGCTGGGCATACGACATCGGCTTCGGCGGACTTGACCATGTGCTTGCCAGCGGCGAGGACGTAAATGTGCTTGTATTCGACACCGAGGTTTACTCAAATACGGGCGGTCAGGCGTCAAAAGCGACTCCCACAGGCGCAATCGCACAGTTTGCGGCTGCCGGCAAGTCCGTTAAGAAAAAGGATCTCGCGGCAATCGCGATGAGCTACGGCTATGTATACGTTGCGCAGGTTGCTCAGGGCGCCGACAATAATCAGTGCATTAAGGCGTTCGTTGAAGCCGGAACCTACAACGGCCCGTCCATCATCATCGCCTACGCGCCCTGCATCAATCACGGCATCAAGGGCGGTATGAGCATTGCTCAGACCGAGGAAAAGCGTGCCGTACAGGCGGGATACTGGCATTTGTTCCGTTACGATCCCCGTCTTGCGGCGGAGGGCAAGAACCCCTTCCAGCTTGACTCCAAGGAACCGACAATGGATTATAACGAGTTCATCATGAACGAAGTGCGTTATAATTCCCTTGCCCGCAGCAATCCCGAAAGAGCCAAGGAGCTGTTCGCAAAGGCGGAAGCCTCCGCGAAGGAAAAGTACGCACACCTTGTCGCGCTTGCGGAAAAGTAAAATTACACACGGTAAACGGGAGCCTCGAACGGCTCCCGTTTTTTTCGCGCCGAAAAAGTTGATTTTTTCTTAAATGCACTTGAATTTTCGGCAAAAATATATTAAAATGGAAGTATCTTAATTGCGGAGGTAACGCTTATGGATAACAGTGTATATCAAAGTCCCCTGAATACAAGGTATGCGAGCAAGGAAATGCAGTATCTTTTTTCAAACGACATGAAATTTAAAACGTGGAGAAAGCTGTGGATTGCGCTTGCGGAAGCGGAACGGGAGCTTGGGCTGCCGATAACCGAAGAGCAGATTGACGAATTGAAGCAAAATGCCGACAATATTAATTACGAGGTCGCAATCGAGCGTGAAAAGCAAGTCCGTCACGACGTTATGAGCCATGTATACGCCTATGGAGTGCAATGTCCGAAGGCAAAGGGAATCATACACCTCGGCGCGACAAGCTGTTATGTCGGCGATAACACGGATATAATCGTTATGACGGAGGCACTGCGTCTTGTGAGACGCAAGCTTATAAACGTAATTGACAAGCTTTCGGCGTTCGCGCTGAAATATAAGTCAATGCCGACGCTCGGCTTCACTCATTTCCAGCCCGCGCAGCTCACAACCGTCGGCAAGCGCGCAACCTTATGGCTCAACGACCTTGTCATGGATCTTGAGGACGTGGATTATCGCCTCGGCAAGGCAAAGCTGCTCGGCAGCAAGGGTACGACGGGAACTCAAGCGAGCTTCCTTGAGCTGTTCGACGGCGACCATGAAAAAGTCAAGGAGCTTGACAGAAAAATTGCCGAAAAGATGGGATATAATGCCGTATTTCCCGTTTCGGGTCAAACCTATGCACGCAAGCTTGATATGCAGATTCTGAATGTGCTTGCTCAAATTGCGCAGAGCGCATATAAATTCAGCAACGACCTTCGTTTGCTCCAGCATCTTAAGGAAATCGAGGAGCCGTTTGAAAAGAGTCAGATAGGCTCTTCCGCAATGGCGTATAAACGAAACCCCATGCGAAGCGAAAGAATATCCTCGCTTGCGCGATACGTTATTGTGGACGCGCTCAATCCCGCAATTACGGCTTCGACGCAGTGGTTTGAACGAACTCTTGACGATTCGGCGAACAAGCGTATAAGCATTGCCGAAGCCTTCCTCGCGGTTGACGCGATTCTGGAAATTTATATCAACATTGCGGACGGAATGGTGGTTTATCCCAAGGTGATAAATGCGAGAATTATGAGCGAGCTTCCGTTTATGGCAACGGAAAATATTATGATGCAGGCCGTAAAAAACGGCGGGGACCGTCAGGAGCTGCACGAAAAAATACGTCAGCTCTCGATGGAAGCGGGAAGGAACGTAAAGGTCAACGGCGGAAAGAACAATCTCATAGAGCTTATAATTGCCGACGGCAGCTTTAATCTTGACGCCGAAGAGCTTGAATCGATTCTGAAGCCCGAAAATTATGTCGGCCGCGCGCCGGAGCAGACCGAGGAATATATCGCTTCGGTAATTGCGCCGATTCTTGAAGCGAATAAGGACATTCTGGGCATGAAAGCGAATTTGAATGTGTAAAAATAAGAAAGCGCCGCGGAAATAAAAACAAAAAAGCACTTTACAAAACAGCTCGGCGGTTGTATAATATAATTGATAGCAAATAATGAAAGGAAGTATGATGATGAAGGTTTTACTGACCGGAGGCGCCGGATATATCGGCTCCCACACCTGTATTGAGCTGCTGGCTCTCGACCATGAGGTAATTATTGTGGATAATTACTCCAATTCCAAGCCCGAAGCGCTCAACAGAATACGCGAAATAAGCGGAAAGGACTTTAAATTCTATGAAGCCGACGCCACGGACTATGCCGCGATGGATAAGATTTTTTCGGAAAATGAGATTGACTGCATAATCCATTTCGCGGGCTTGAAGGCTGTCGGAGAGAGCTGCAAAATTCCTCTGCGTTACTACCGCAATAACCTCGACTCTACAATAACTCTTCTGGAAGTTATGGAGAAGTACGGCGTCAACAATTTTGTATTCAGCTCGTCGGCGACGGTGTACGGCGTACCCGAAACCGTTCCGCTGACCGAGGATATGCCCGCATACAAAACCAGCAGTCCCTACGGCTGGACAAAAATTATGTCGGAGCAGATACTGCGCGACGCCTGCGCCGCGAATCCCAACCTGAGCGTTGTGCTTCTGCGCTATTTCAATCCTATCGGCGCGCACGAAAGCGGACGCATCGGAGAAGATCCGAACGGAATCCCGAACAATCTTATGCCGTACATTTCTCAGGTGGCAATCGGAAAGCTGCCGAAGCTCGGAATTTTCGGCAATGACTATCCCACCCCCGACGGCACCTGCGTGCGCGACTACATACACGTTGTAGACCTTGCGAAGGGTCACGCAAAAGCAATCGAGTACGCCGCGGCGCACAAGGGCGCCGAGCCGTTCAATCTCGGTACGGGCGTGGGATACAGTGTGCTTGACATTGTGAACAGCTTTATGAAGGTTAACGAAATTGACCTTCCATATGAAATTCAGCCCCGCCGCGCGGGCGACGTTCCTCAGTGCTATGCCGATCCCAAAAAGGCTCTTGAGGGTCTTGGCTGGAAAGCCGAAAAGACAATCGAGGATATGTGCCGCGACACATGGAAGTGGCAAAAAAACAATCCCAACGGTCTTGACTGACCGATAATATAAAGGAGGAAAAAAATGAAAAGGCTTGTATCGATTCTTTTATCCGCGCTCCTTGTTTTAGGCGCAATGGGCAGCATTGCTTTTGCCGAGGAGCAGTCTAATGTAGTCGCTTATTTCCCGCTGTACGGAGATTATCAGTTCAGCGACGTTATCACGGGCGCTGTGCTTACTCCGCCGTCGGACGGAAACGCGATTGTGGAAAAGCAGTATCTGTCGCTCCACCGCAACAGCGGCGCGGGCAATCCGGACAATACCGGACATCTTGTTTCCGACTATACCGGAAAGAAGGTTACCGGCGACCGTATTTCCTTCGCTTTCAGCGTGAAGGTTGACCAAACTCAATCCAGAACGCCATCGTCGGATGAGGCCGACAAGAGGACAATATTTCTTTTCGGCAGCTCCGACTATTCAAAGAACTGTATAACGCTTCGCTATTACTATGCGGACAATACGTCTGCGGTTGTCCTTGTGCAGGACGGAAAAGACGCGGTTGTCGCGGCTTTCGCCCGTCCGTCGGCGGATATATGGCACAGCTACGCCATAGCCCTTGACGCAAACGCCAATCTTACGGTTTACGTTGACGGCGAAAAGGTCGCCGAAACTCCCGCGAACGGCATAGGAGCGGACGAAATCGGCAGCGACGTGCTTCGGCTTAACCGCGCTACAAGCTCCACGGCAATCAATGTCGATTCCTGCTATCGCGACCTTAGATTCATTGATGGAATAATTACAGCGGAGCAGGTCAAGGAATATGCCGACGCGACAAAGGATTTCGCGCGCAACGCCATTCTTACGCAGGCTCCATCGATGAGCGTTTCCGGCGGCAGCGAAGCCAATCCCGTCGATACCTATGAACCCATATCCATGACTCACCCCGCCGAGGGCGGCGTAATTTACTATACGACCGACGGAAGCGACCCCACAACCGAAAGCAACGTATACACCGAACCCTTCCATGCTGACGGCACGGTTCAGATAAAGTCGCGCGTAATATATGACGACGGCACCGCCAGCGACATCGCCGAAGCCTATGTTTACAGCAAAAAGTGGGCGGCGACTGCCGCCGAGTTCCGCATTGAGGGCGAAAATACGGTCAACAATATAAAAATCGGCTGGCCGCTTTACTCGGGCGCGACAAGGTATGAGGTATACAGGGGAGACGTGCTTGTCGGCACTGTTACCGGCGACTGCTTGGACGAGTATAATCTTGAGGTAAACAAAAACTACAGCTATACCGTCAAGGCATATGACGACAACGGCTTGCTTGACGAGGGTACGACCAATACGGTTACAACCTTTGCCGTAAATCTCGACGATATTACGGGATACGACGACAACGTAAACGGAGGATACACTCAGCTTATTGAAAGCGAGCCTTCTCCGAGCGGCTATAATATCAACGGCAAATATTACAAGGTTAAAACTCAGGGCGTTACCCGCGACGAATTTGCCGCCGCGGGCTATGATCCGACAATTTGGGACAATACCTGCTCCGTAACCTCGATTCGCTATATGGAGAGCGACGACGGAATAAATTGGCCCGATGAATACACAATGGTTTATCCCATCTTCGTCGATATGAGACTTGAAGGCGCGCAGAACGGGCTTCACAGCGACGGAGAAACAATATCTTTCTCGGCGCACGCCGAGGGTACAAGCGGCTACGGCGCGGCAAAGCTCTTCTTTGCGACATTCAAGCCCGGCAGGGAAGCGGCGGATGTCGCCCCATACGGAGTTACGGTCGCCGGAGGCAAGCTTGTTGCGATCGACAATCCCTCCGAGCAGTACGAAAAAATTGAAAATCCCGCCGGCAATCAGCTTTCCGGTTATTACATAGGTCGCCCGTTCGGTTACGATTCAAGAGATATGGTGCGCTTTGTCGATGGCGGAAATCTTTATACCTTCAGCGCGACAAATATGAATCAGGATATGCTTATAATCAAGCTTGACGACGATTGGATAAAGCCGGAAAAGGTTATGAACGTAATCCTGAAGGGACAGCATCAGGAGTCTCCGTCCGTTTTCCATGACGGAAATGCGTACTATGTTTACACCTCTACGGCAAACGGCTGGTTTGTAAGTCAGGCGAGATACGCAAGCGCGGCGGCTCTCGATGAGCCGTGGAGTCCGCTGCGTGAAATCGCCAATGCCGGAACCTTCGGCACACAGGCAAACGGCGTTTGGGGCTACGGCAGCGATTCCGGCAGAGTTGTGTGGCGCGGCCACGGCTACAACTGGGGTCAGAGCGGCGGCTGGAGAAAGAATAATTATCAGCGCTTCTGGCATATGGCAATCAATAACGGCGTTGCCACGGGCGGCTGGTGCTACAGAATGGAATACCACCCCTATTGGGGCGCGATAGCCGTGCAGTCGGGCGAGTATGTGTCGCTCGGCAAGAAGGCGACAATCAACGGAGTTGAATATCCCGAGCTGACCGATAATGTGCAGCTTCAGCGTTCTCCCACTGCCGAAGTGACGGCTCTGCCCTACGATATAATTGTTGACCTTGAAGTTCCTACGGTTATTACCGAAGTTAACCTTACAAGTGATTTGTATATCGGCTCTGCCTGCGCATCGTACTATAAGGCTTACGGCAGCAATGATATGGTTAACTGGACGCTTATCTCCGACCAAACCGGCGACGACTATGACGATCCGGCGTTCAGAGTGGGCTGGGTTGACGACACAACTCCCTACAGATATGTCAAAGCGACCGTTACGGACGTTAAAAATCTTCAGGCGGGCGGCTCGTCCGCGCTTTGGGGCGGCAAGCCTCTTGAGCTGGCAATCTACGGTAAGCCCGAGGGCTATGTTGACGAAATTTACGAATTTACCGATGAAATTCTTGTCGGCTACGAAAAGAACAACATTGATTTTGAGCCTTACGGTCAGGAACCCGTAATTGTGGACGGCAGAACCATGGTTCCGCTCCGCGCAATATTTGAAGCAATGGGCGCGGAGGTGAATTGGAACGGTGACACAAGCACGGTTACGGCTGTAAGAGGAGACACGGAAATCAGCCTTACAATCGGCTCAAACGAAATTTATGTCAACGGCGAAGCCAAAGAGCTGGATACTCCCGCTCAGATTATAAACGAAAGAACAATGGTTCCCGTCAGAGCGGTTGCGGAAAGCTTCGGCTGTGAGGTAGACTGGAATAACGACGCAAGGCGAGTATATATCGAAGAAGCGGAATAATTTTCGCAAAGCGCCGAAAATTGCGCCGAGCGTAATTTTAAAATCAACAGGTCTTAAGAATGGGCAGGTGCAAATCCTTGGGTTTGCATCTGCCTGTTTTGAAACGGAATATTTTTCAAAATCGTGTTTGCCAACAAATTAAATAAAAGCGCCTGTGGAGTTGAAGGGAAAACGGGACTGCGCGGCAAACTTTGCCGCGCAGCCTAATTTCATTGCCTTTGAAGCCAATCCTCGGCAACCTCCTGCAAATTACACGGGTCAAGACCGCATTCGCGCAGCAGAGCGGCAAATTCCTCCGCCTCCTCGCGGCTGCAAAAGATGTCGCTTACCCGACTTTCGCATTCAAGCCGTCCGTCCTCGTACATTTCGGCTTTTATCCCGTAAACCTCAAAACAGCCCTCGTCGGTTTGAACGGCTTCGGATAAAACTTCGTATTTGTACGACAGCCCTTTTTCCCTTTTGCGCATCGCATTTCCTCCTCCGGTATAATATTGTTTGCGACTGAATTATATCATCGGTTTTTTGTAAATGCAAGATGATTTTGTGCGGGCATACGATTAATTGGAAAATAATTTCCTGTGGAAATTCCGCAAAAAACATATCATTTTTGATTGCAAATATAATGTTTTATAAAATTCGCACAGATATTGTGCCTCTAAAATGCCGAGACTTTCAATATCTTGACAGGCGAATTTAAGCATTTAAGCAAAAAACGTGTAAAAACTATCAAGATAAAAAGCAAGAAAAATGAAATTTTGAACACGGAATAAAAGGAATTGTTTTTAAATTTTAAATTTTTGGATTTAGATATTTACATTTAAATTGTAATTTGATATAATAACAGATTGAAACCGTACATTTAAGTAGGCTTAGAGGAGATGCACATTATGCTTTGCACCAGATGCAAAAAAAATATAGCCGTTTTGTTCATAACCAGAATGGACGGACAGAAAAAAGTCAGCGAAGGGCTGTGTATTCCGTGCGCGCGCGAGCTTGGAATAAATCCGCTTCAGCAGCTTGCGGGAGGAGCGGATTTTTCGCCGGAAACCATGGAAAATATCACCGAGCAGATGAACAGCCTTGCCAATGACGCGGAGAACGGAGACGACCCGTTTTTTTCCAATATAATCAATGGAATTTCCGAAATGTGGGGCGGAGACAGTTCCTCCTCCGAAAAAAATAATAAGAGTGACAAAAACGGAAAAAACAAAGAAAAAGCCGCAAAGCAGCAAAAAAAATCGCTGCTGGAGGTTTACGGCACAAACCTTACCGCGAAAGCGCGTGAAGGCGGAGTTGACCGTGTCATAGGACGCGAAAACGAGATAGAAAGACTTTCCCAGATTTTGAATCGCCGCCGCAAGAACAATCCTGTTCTGCTCGGCGAGCCGGGCGTCGGGAAAACGGCGATTGCCGAAGGCTTCGCAAAAAAAATAGTCGAAGGAAACGTCCCCGTAAAGCTGCGGAATAAGGAGGTTTACCTTGTGGATTTTGCGGCGATAGTCGCTGGAACTCAGTATCGGGGGCAGTTTGAAGCGAGACTTAAGGCGATAATCGACGAGGCGGCGTCCCGCAAAAACGTCATAATGGTGATTGACGAGCTGCACAATATCGTCGGCGCGGGCAGTGCCGAGGGCGCGATGAACGCCGGAAATATCCTCAAGCCCTCTCTCGCGCGCGGAGATATTCAGGTCATAGGCGCAACTACGCCGGACGAGTACAGAAAATATATTGAACCCGATTCCGCGCTCGAACGCCGTTTCCAGCCCATAACGGTGGAAGAACCCTCTGTTGATGAAACCGTGGAAATAATAAAGGGAATAAAGGACTATTACGAAAATTACCACACTGTGAAAATAACCGACGAGGTTATCCGTGCCGCCGCGGTTATGTCGGAAAGGTACATAACCGACCGTTTCCTTCCCGATAAGGCAATAGACCTGATTGACGAAGCCGGAAGCCGATGCAATCTGAAAAATGCCGCGCTTGCGGTTAAGTCGGAGCTGCAGACCGAACTCGGAAACCTTAAGTCGGAGCTTGCCGAAATGGAAGAAAAGGAGCGAAGCGACGACTATTACGAAGCTCTCGCGCAGCTTCGCACGCGTGAATGTGAGCTGGAAAATCAGCTCGAAAACGTGGAAAAGCAGCTTAAGGATGTATATCTGACCGTTGATGACATTGCCTGTGTCGTTGAAAGCTGGACCAAGATTCCCGTCATGAAAATAACCGAGGAAGAAACCGTGCGGCTGCTTTCTCTTGAAGAAAATCTTCACAAACGAATTATAGGGCAAAATAAAGCGGTTGAAGCGGTAAGCCGCGCAATTCGCCGCAACCGTGCTGCGCTTTCCAAAAAACGCCGTCCGGTGGGCTTTATCTTTGTCGGACCGACCGGAGTGGGCAAGACAGAGCTTGTCAAGCAGCTTGCGATTGAGCTTTTCGGCAGCGAGGAAGCCCTTATAAGAATGGATATGTCGGAATATATGGAAAAGCATTCCGTCGCAAAGCTTATCGGTTCTCCTCCGGGCTATGTCGGCTATGACGATGCCGGACAGCTCACCGAGAAAATCCGCCGCCATCCTTACAGCGTAGTGCTTTTTGACGAGGTTGAAAAGGCGCATCCCGACGTTCTCAATGTGCTTTTGCAAATCCTCGATGACGGCAGAGTAACCGACAGCCACGGAAAGGTCATCAACTTTGAAAATACCGTAATAGTAATGACTTCAAACCTCGGCAGCGACTGGAAAAGCAGCGGTATAGGCTTTGCCGCGGAAAATTCGGATCGCCGAAGGGAAAAGCTGCTTGATGCCCTGAAGAGACAATTCCGTCCGGAATTTTTGAACAGAATCGACGAAATAATAGTTTTCGACAGCCTGAAAAAGGAAGAGCTTATGCAAATTCTGGAGCTTATGCTCGGAGATTTGAACGATATGCTGGAGGAAAAGGGCATGAGCTTGGAGGTTTCTCCCGAAGCGAAGGAGCTTCTTCTGGAACGCGGCAGCGATGAAAAATTCGGCGCAAGACCGCTCTCAAGGGCAATCGTGAAAAATTTGCAGGATAAGCTTGCCGATATTGTGATACGCGGCGAACGCCGAAGCAAGCTGAAGGCAACTGTAAAGGACGGAGAAATTGTCATAATTTAAGCGCGGCTTTAAACCGATTTTTGACGGAAGAAAGGACAGCGTAAGCGAGAGGAGGCGAGGCGGTTGACAGACTTTGAGGAAAAGCTCGGAAATGGCGACAGACGCGCGTTTGAACAGCTTGTACGCGACAATCAGAATAAAATATACGCGGTTTGCCTTAATATGCTTAAGAATATTCACGACGCTCAGGATGCCGCCCAAGAAACCTTTATAAAGGCTTACGGAAACATTTCTTCCTTCGCGGGAGCAAGCAAGGTTGAAACATGGCTGACAAGGATAGCCGTCAACACCTGCTTCGACATGATAAAAAAACGGGAAACGCATCTGAATATCGACGACAGCTTTGACATAGCCGCCGATGAAACAACGGAGTCGCAAGCCGTGAAGCATGAGAATATCGCCGAGGTGCGCCGCGCTCTGGAAAGTCTGCCGCCCGAACTGAGAGCGATTATTGTGCTGCGCGATATAGAAGGACACAGCTATGACGAAATTGCCGATATACTTTCGCTGAACCCCGGAACGGTTAGATCGCGCATTTTCAGAGCAAGGGAAAAATTGAAGGATTTTCTTGCGCGCGACGGGGAACTTTTTTAGAAATTCAGCGTCTAAATTGTAGAGTAAAGGAGGCGGCAGCATGAATTGTAAGGAATTTGAAGAAATCGTTTTCGACCTTGCGGCGGGAGAGCTTTCTCCCGAAAAAGCAAAGGAAGCTCAGGCTCATATGGAAGTCTGTCCTGACTGCCGCGCAAAGTATGAGCGGTGTGAAAAGCTTCTCGAAACGCTTCATTCAATGGCAAATGAGGAAGCGCCCAAGGATCTGCTGCAAAATGTAATAAACGAAATTCCAAAGCGAAAAAAGCGGGACGGCGCGAAAATAGTGCGCTTCGGCGCGGCAGCGGCAGCGGCGGCAGTGCTTGTAGCGGGCGCGGCAACGCTTGCCCCGGGGCTGATAAGCAGATATACAAGCGGCAAGCAATATACAAAATCAGCGGATACGGCGGAGCAAAGCACAGAGACGGCTGACGGCGGAGAAATCAAAGCTGTTGAATCGGTCGAAGAAACGGACGTATCAAAGACCGAAGCCTCAGCCGAGGTTTCATCATCTTCGGAAATAGACAGCGGCGAAGCGGCTCCGAATGTGAACGAACGGAACAAAAATACCGAAACCGCCGAAAAAAAG
>CAZICW010000002.1:0-5680 GCA_964537995.1 uncultured Oscillospiraceae bacterium | reverse complement strand
TCGTCAATCCGACAAAGCACGGTTACCTTTACCGTCGGCTCGTCCTATGAAGCCTTGATCGAAGCGAGCTTTGAAGCCGAAAATCTGAATGCTGCGCAGGTAAAAAGTAAGCTTGACGAGCTGGAAATTCCATATACCGAAAGCGGATTCCCAAAGGACGGGCAATACGATAAATATAAGGCTGAAATAAACTACGAGTAATCGCGCGAAGGAGGAAGGCGGCGTGGCTTGCGTAAAAATACCCGCCAAGGATTTCAGTCTCGTCCACACCTTCGACTGCGGCCAATGCTTCCGCTGGAACAGGGATTCCGACGGAAGCTATATCGGAGTTGCCGGAGGACGTGCGGCGCGGCTCATGGAAAGCGGCGGCGAAATAATAATCAAAACGGAAAACGAAAATGATTTTGACGATTTTTGGCAAAATTATTTCGACATTAAACGCGACTACGCGCAAATAAAATCCGCCGTCGCCGTTAACGACATAATGAAAGCCGCCGTAGAGTACGGCGGCGGAATAAGGATTTTGAAGCAGGAATTTTTTGAAACCCTTATTTCATACATAATTTCTCAGAACAATTCCATACCGAATATAAAACGTGTTGTGGAGCGGCTTTGCGCCGCTTTCGGAGAACCGATAGAGTTTGAAGGGGAAATCCGTTATTCCTTTCCTTCCCCCGAAGCTCTTGCGCAGCGCGAGATTTCGGACTTTCGAAGCCTTGGCGCGGGCTTTCGCGACCGGTATATCTCCGGCGCGGCAAAGCTGGCGGCGTCGGGCGAAATTGGCTTTGACGCTTTGAGCGCGATGCCGACGCAGGAAGCGCGGCGCGAGCTTATGAAAATAAAGGGAGTGGGCAATAAGGTCTGCGACTGTGTGCTGCTTTTTTCCCTCGGGAAATATGACCTTTTCCCGACCGACACATGGATAAACAAGGTCATGACCGATTGCTTCGGTACCGATTCCGTCAAAGCGGCGAAGTCCGCAGGCGAAAGTCTTTTCGGCGGATACAGCGGCTTTGCCCAGCAGTATCTGTTTTACTGGAAGCGCGAAACCTCAAAGAAAGAAAAGCATAATAAATAAATGAAAGGGGGTCGTATTTTGCAAAACAAAAATCACAATACTGAAAAAATGGTAAACGCCGTTCTCGAAAGCTACAACAAGCATTCCGACATCTGCCGTCTGGACGAGGACAATATTTTGAACCGCGAAATCCTTATAGAAATAACCGAGGAGCTTATAAAGCTGCTGTACCCCGGCTTTTTTGAGAATAATAAAATCCGCGGAGAATATGTAAAATTCCTCGTCGGGGAAAGGCTTGAGTTTATCCAGTACCAGCTCAGCAAGCAGGTGGCGCGCGCAATCGGAAAGTGCGAAAAAGGGCAAAGGGATTGCGTCGAAAAAAATGAGGAACGCGCGGAGGAAATCGTTTACGAATTTTTGGAAAAAATCCCTCTGCTCAGGGACTATCTGTCGGGCGATATTCAGGCTGCCTACAACGGCGACCCGGCCGCGTACAGCACTGATGAAATCATATTTTCCTATCCGGGCGTGCGCGCGGTCACAATTTACAGAATAGCCCATGAGCTTTGGCTTCTCGGCGTTCCGATGATACCCAGAATCATGACGGAATATGCCCACAGCGCCACGGGAATAGACATACACCCCGGCGCGACAATCGGAAGAAATTTTTTCATTGATCACGGCACGGGAATTGTAATCGGCGAAACCACAAAGATAGGGAACAATGTCAAGATATACCAGGGCGTAACCCTCGGCGCGCTTTCCACAAGAAAGGGTCAGCAGCTCAAGGGAATAAAGCGTCACCCGACCATCGGCGACGATGTTACAATATATTCCGGAACGACCGTTCTCGGCGGCGATACCGTCATAGGAAACGGTGTAACCATCGGCGGCAACGCCTTTATCGTCAGTTCCGTTTCAGCGGGCATGAAGGTCAGCGTCAAAAATCCCGAGCTGCAATTCAGCGCCGGCTCGGCGGCGGAGCTTACGCAGGACGAATTTTGGACGTGGGAAATTTAGCTCCTATTTTAACGGATTGCCAGCTTTCCACTGCGTAACGGTGCAGCCGGCTCGGCGGCGGAAGGAGCGGTAAAGGCTCGGCGGAGTTTTGAAGCCCGACAGCGCGGCAATCTCGGCGGTGGAAAGCTCGGTCTTTAAAAATAAATCCTTAGCGTAATCCAAGCGCGCGTTGAGAAGGTCGCTCTTGGGCGTTGTGCCGAAAAAGCGCTTATAGAGCCTGTAGAACTGCGAACGGGAGAAATATTCCCGCCCGATTAAATCGTCAATGCAGGGAGGATTCGCCAAGTCCGACAGGTATTCCTCGCGGATTTCCTCGAACCGTTCTCTTAATCTTTTCGCGTTGCCGCACACTTCCTGCGGCAGAAGCTGCCCGCGCGCGGTTTCCGCCAGAAGCTGTATTATAAGACCGAAAAGCATATTTTCGCCTTCAGCGCGGGAGCCGATTTTTTCGTTGGTAATTTTTTTGAGCAGCTTGTTTATCGCTTCGCAGTTGTTGGGATAAAACACCGTATTTGTCTTTATGCGGAAATTGTCGAAAATTTCCTTTGAAAGAGTAAATGTACAGTAGCTGTTGACAAAGCCGCCGCAGCTTCCGTAATCACGGAGCTGATTCGGCGCGTAAAGAAGCACCGCGTTGGGCGCGGTTATCTCATTCCCGACCCTTACAGGCACGGGAAAACAGAGAAAAAGAAAATTTTCCGCGGTCCAGCGGAAGCTGATGCCGTCGTACTCAGCCTTGTTGTACCCTGCGCCTAAACAGGAAAAGTCGCCGAACATATCAATCCCTCACTTGTTAAATATGTATTTTTACCGTAACAACGCTCTTGCCTTGCTTTCGGGGCAGAGCCCGCAACCGGCGCGGGGCGGAGTCCGCGTCCGGTTCATACCTTGATTTTACCATAAATTTGTCAGGCTGTCAATGCACGAAAAGACAAATTAACAAAGCCGCGGGGGAAATTAATCGCCGAGCGGCGTCTTAAAATCGACCGATTTCCCTTAAAACAAACCGAAATAAAGAAACGCTGAAGTCAAATCGTCCCGAAAATGCAAAATTTCTTTGAAATTTCTTTGAAATTTTTTCAAATTTTTTCAAATTTTTGCATGGGGGGGGGGTTGACAGTGGTTTATATAGCGTGTTATAATGGTATTTGTAAACTTAATATTATAAAATACGCTATTACTAAAAAATACACTCTAAAGAAGAATATTCTTCTCAAAGGAAAGGTAAAATCATGGGGACTTCAGCCGATAAAAAAGACGCTTTAAAAAGACGCTTTAAAATAAAACACTGGGAAATTGTCAGCGTAGCCTTGGCCTTTTATGATATGCTGGCGGTGAACGCAGCATATTTCTTTGCGCTTTGGCTGTGCTACGATTGCCGCTTGAGCGCCGTACCCTCGGAGCAAATGAGCGCGTTCCTTCATTTCGCGCCGATTTATTCGGCAATTTGTCTGCTGGTGTTTATATGTTTGAAGCTCTATAAGAGCATTTGGAGATTCGCAAGCTTCAGCGAGCTTATGCGAGTTACCGTCTCAGCCTGCGTTACTTTTGTTGTCCACACTGTGGGAATGACGCTGTTTTACATAAAAATGCCGATGGCGTATTATTTCGTCGGCGCGCTTGTACAGTTTATGTTAATCTTGGGAATCCGATTTTCTTATCGGTTTATCCTGCTTCAGAGGAACATTCTAAAGAAAAAGGCGGAAAAAACCTCCAAAGAAACTATGATTGTGGGCGCCGGAAGCGCCGGACAAATGATTTTGCGCGATACCGTAAAAGCAAAGGAAATTTCGGATCACGTCTGTTGCTTTATTGATGACAACCCCAACAAATGGGGACGCTCAATCGACGGAGTACCGGTTGTCGGCGGGCGCGAGGATATTTTAACGAACATTGAAAAATATAAAATAAGTAAAATATTGATAGCAATCCCCAGCGCGTCCGCGGAGGACAGGCGCAGCATCGTAAATATCTGCGCGGAGACGGGCTGCGAAATAAAGACTCTTCCCGGAATTTTTCAGCTTACAAACGGCGAGGTTACCGTGAGCAGCATGAAGGATGTCGCGGTAGAGGATTTGCTCGAAAGAGATCCTATCAGTGTTGAGCTTGGACAGGTGTTCGACTTTATAAGCGGCAAGACTATTCTTGTTACGGGCGGAGGCGGCTCTATAGGGAGCGAGCTTTGCCGTCAGATTGCGGAGCACAGCCCGAAGCAGCTCATTATTTTTGACATATATGAAAATAATGCTCATGCCATTCAAATGGAATTGACGGATCAATATCCGAATTTGAATTTGGAGGTGCTGATAGGTTCCGTAAGGGACAGTCAGCGCGTCAATCAGGTGTTTGCGAAGTACAGACCCGATGTTGTATACCATGCGGCTGCGCATAAACACGTTCCGCTGATGGAGGGGAGTCCCTGCGAAGCGATAAAAAACAATCCTATCGGAACCTATAAAACCGCTTACGCCGCTATGGTGTACGGCTGTCAAAGGTTTGTTCTCATTTCCACGGACAAGGCAGTCAATCCGACCAATATTATGGGCGCCTCCAAGCGCCTTTGCGAGATGGTGATTCAGGCGTTTGACTGGACAGTTAAACAAAATAAAACGGAGCTGCTGCCTCGGCTCGGCATCCATGAAATGGGACAAGTCGAAAATATGACAGCGGACGGTCCTCGGACGGAATTTGTGGCGGTTAGGTTCGGAAATGTTCTCGGAAGTAACGGCTCCGTGATTCCGCGTTTTAAAGAGCAGATAGCAAAAGGCGGGCCGGTTACGGTCACCGACAAGGAAATCACGCGCTACTTTATGACAATACCGGAAGCGGTATCCTTAGTGCTTCAGGCGGGTACTTACGCGAATGGCGGCGAGATTTTTGTGCTTGATATGGGAGAGCCGGTTAAAATAGATGATCTTGCACGGAACATGATCAGACTTTCCGGTTATGTCCCCGATAAGGACATAAAGATTGAATACACAGGATTGCGCCCCGGCGAAAAGCTGTATGAAGAAAAGCTGATGGAAGAGGAAGGAATGAGAACTACACCGAACCATCTTATACACATCGGAAATCCTATTCCGTTTGATATAAAAAATTTCCTTGTTCAGCTTGAGAAGCTGATGGAAGCCGCTTATTGCAATCGGGACAATATACGGGAAATGGTTGCGGAAATTGTTTCAACATATCATCCGTCCGCCGAAACGTGGAATGTTCCCGCTAAACCTGTGAACAAAACGTTTGCTGTATCCGTACCCGATAAATTTGCGGCTGAACCGGCGGTAACGGGACGGTTGGTAAATGCCGCGCGGGCGAAAAGATAAAGACCGTAAACCGCAAGAACCCGAATGTCTGAAAATAAGCTTGCGGCCGTGCAATAGCTTTCAATGGCATAAATGCGTATACTGTATACTATAATAAAATGATACGTCAAAAAAGCGCTTCGCTCAAAAACTCATAGTGACCCTGATTTGAACCGAGATGTCCTGCGCTTAAGCGGCGAAGCCGCGCTTTCGCCAATAAAATGAGCGAAAAATGAGACTTTTGGGGTAAAGCTTTGTCCTTGCCGGAAATTCCGTCAGATACTAAGATACCTTGCCGTCGCGGTAATAGCGACAAGCGTTCCGAAAGCGAAAATAAGGG
>CAZICW010000001.1:55812-94737 GCA_964537995.1 uncultured Oscillospiraceae bacterium | reverse complement strand
GGCGAAAACCGTTACGGTGAAATAAAAACAAGGGGGATTACTCCCATAAATATATAAAGCTCCGGCGACCCTCACGCCGGAGCTTTGCTTTTGCGGCGGAGGGAAGTCTTTGACATTCGGTCAAAGCGGGAGAGGGCTTCGCGTACAAACAAAATGTTTTAAGCTCAGCCCCTAACCCTTGACTTGCCGCGCCGTTTGTGATACAATAAGACATATACTGCGGCAATGCGGCGCAAATCAAAAGGGGCGGCTCTCATGAACTATATTGTGTTGGATATGGAGTGGAACCAGTCTTATCCTTACGGGAACGGAAATCGAAAAAAGCAGATTAAAAATGAAATAATCGAAATAGGAGCGGTGAAGCTCAGCGAAAGCATGGAGATAATTTCCGAATTTAAGCGGCTTGTGCGTCAAAAATTTATAAAAAGGCTGAACAGCCGTGTGAAGGCGCTGACGGGAATAACAAAGGAAATGCTGAGCGGCGGACAGGATTTTCCCGAAGTCATTGAGGAATTTCGCGACTGGTGCGGTGATGACAGATGTATACTGACGTGGGGCTGCGACGACATTCCGACGCTGATTTCCTGTCTGAAAATGTACGGTATGGGCTGGGAATGGATCGGAAAATGGTACAATCTTCAGATGATTTTCAACGCTCAGACCGACGGCGGCTCCGAGCAGAGGTCGCTGAAGTCGGCTTTAGAGCATTTCGGCTGCGACTTCGATGAAGAACGCCCGTGGCATGACGCCATGAATGACGCCTGCTACACGGCAATAATCTGCCAAAAGCTGGATTTAAAGCGCGGCATTGAGGAATACAGCGTAAAAATTCCGCGTGCCGCGTCGTCTCAAAAAAGGTATTTGGAAGCCGTCATCGGCACAATGAAGGAAGTTTCGCGCGTAAAATTCAATTGCGTCGAGGCAAAGGGACATCGGCGCTGCCCCGAAGCGTTTAAGCTCAATCCTTGCCCGCTTTGCGGCGCGTCTATGACGTGCGGATTATGGGTCGCGTCGGGAAAAAGAAACGAAATAAGCATTGGTGAGTGTAAAATTCACGGCAGATTTTTTTTGAGTATTCTTCTGCCGGACAACGACAGCGGAGAGAAAACTCTCATTAAGACCGTTTACGAAAGCAACGCCGAAGCCGAAGCGCTGTACGCAAAAAGAACAGCCGGACTTCAGGGCGGGTCGAAGCCGCGCAAGTCCGCTTCCGGCGCAAAGAAAAGGGACAGAAGAGGTCGGACGGCGCGGGCAAGGCAGTTCAGAACTGCCGAAATTCCGCGCCGAAATGAGCCGGAAAATGAAATTCGGGCGGGAAATTCGTCTTTTTGATATATTTTGTTAAGTAAATAACAAAAATTTAAGCATATTTTATGTAGACAAGCCTTAAAAAAAATGGTATCATATACCGTATGGTTGAAAAATACACTGTGCGGCCCAATAAAGCATAGTATGGTAAGGATAAACAGAAAGGATTCCGCAAGATGAAAACAGCTATAATCGGCTACGGCGTTGTTGGCGGCGGCGTTTATGAAATTCTGAAGAAAAATGCCGAAGTCATAAAAATGCGTGCAGACCGCGCCGTCGAGGTAAAGTACATTATGGACATACGCGATTTCCCGAATCACCCCGAACGGGAGCTTTTCGTCAAGGATTTTAATGTAATTCTCGACGATCCCGAGGTGGAGGTCGTTGTGGAAACAATGGGCGGAATCCGCTTTGCTGCCGACTATACGCGCAAGGCATTATCGCGCGGAAAAAGCGTTGTCACCAGCAATAAGGAACTTGTGGCGGCATTGGGGCATGAATTTTTTGCTCTTGCGAAGCAAAACAACTGTCGGTATATGTATGAAGCAAGCGTCGGCGGCGGCATTCCCGTTATACGTCCGCTTGCGCATTGCCTTGCCGCAAATGAGATTGAGAGCATTGCGGGAATAATAAACGGCACAACGAATTATATTTTGACAAAAATGTTTAAAGACGGCTGTTCCTTTTCCGACGCGCTTTCCCGCGCGCAGGAATTGGGCTATGCCGAAAAGGATCCCGCCGCTGACATTGACGGAATTGACGTCTGCCGCAAAATTGCGATTTTGTCGTCGCTCCGTCTCGGAAAAAAGGTTGACAGCGAAAAAATTCCGACTGAGGGAATACGCGGCATAACGGCGGCGGACATTTCCTATGCGGAGAAGCTTGGGTGTGCGGTCAAGCTCGTCGGCTGCGCGAAATTCAAGGACGGCAAAGCGGGAGTTTTTGTTGCCCCGATGCTTATTCCGAAGGAAAATCCCCTCGCGGGAATTGAGGACGTTTTTAACGGTATTCTCGTAAAAGGCAACATGGTCGGCGACGTCATGTTTTACGGGCGCGGCGCGGGCAAGCTGCCTACCGCGAGCGCGATTGTTGCCGATGTGATTGATATTGCGAAAAACGCAAATTATACCGGCGAATTTTCGTGGGCCGATTCGGAGGAGAGTGTCATGCTCGACCCCGCGGAAACCGAAGCAAGGTTTTTTGTCCGCGTAAGCTCGGAAGCGACGGATGCCGTGCGAAACGAGTTCGGCGGGGTAGAATTGCTCGCGGGCGACGGCGAAGCGGGCTTTGTTACAGCCGAAATGAGCGAAAGGGAAGCGCGGAGCCGTTTGGAGAGAATTGACGGCGTTATTTCAAAAATGAGAATATTTCGATAATTTGTCAGGGGGAGGTTTTTAAATTGGCACTTATAGTTCAGAAGTTCGGCGGGTCAAGCGTCGCGAACGCGGAGCGGATTTTTAATGTCGCGAACCGCGTGGTCGAAACCTACGACGAAGGCAACGATGTCGTTGCGGTCGTTTCGGCTCAGGGCGACACTACCGACGATCTCATAGAAAAAGCGAAGGAAATAAATCCGAAGGCGTCAAAGCGTGAAATGGATGTTCTTCTTGCGACGGGAGAGCAGCAGTCAATGGCTTTGCTGGCGATGGCGATTGAAAGGATAGGGCGGCCGGTGGTTTCGCTTGCCGCGTGGCAGATTGGTCTTGCCACGGATTCCAATTACTCGAACGCGAGAATAAAGCGCATTGTGGGAAACCGCATACAAACGGAGTTAGACAAGCATAAAATCGTGATTGCGGCGGGCTTTCAGGGGATAAACAAATTCGACGACGTAACAACGCTCGGCCGCGGAGGAAGCGATACCTCGGCGGTTGCGATAGCCGCGGTACTCGGCGCGGATGTTTGCCGGATATATACCGACGTGCGGGGCGTGTTTACCGCCGATCCGAGGATAGTCCCCGACGCGAAGCAGCTTGACGATATTTCCTACGATGAGATGCTGGAGCTTGCGTCGCTCGGAGCGAACGTGCTTCATAACCGAAGCGTTGAAATGGCAAAGAAGTATAATGTAAATCTTGAGGTGCTTTCCAGTCTCGAAAAAGCGCCCGGTACAACAGTTAAGGAGGAAAACAGCGTGGAAAAGATGTTGGTCAGGGGCGTTGCCCGCGACAATGATGTTGCAAGAATTTCCCTTGTGGGAGTGGAGGACACTCCGGGAAAGGCTTTCCAGATTTTTGCGCACCTCGCAAAGAAAAAGATAAATGTTGACGTCATTCTTCAGTCAATCGGCCGTGACGGAAAGAAGGATATAAGCTTCACCGTTCCGCTCGATCAGCTTGAAGCCGCCCTCAATACTCTTGAGGAAAACAAGGGCATGATTGGCGCGGAGCGCATTGATCACAACGAGAATATTTCAAAGGTTTCCGTTGTGGGCGCGGGAATGGCTTCAAATCCGGGCGTCGCGGCGAAAATGTTTGAGGCGCTTTACGACGCGGGAATCAATATAAACATGATTTCCACCAGTGAAATAAAAATCAGCGTGCTTATCGCGGAAAACGACGCGGAACGCGCCGTCCGCGCAATACACGATAAGTTTTCCCTTGCGGAATAAAATCCGGATGAAAAAAACAGGTGCGTACCGTCGGTACGCACTTTTTTATGTATAAATTATTCCTCCGAATCGTCGGATTGAGCGGAAGGAGCGGGAACTTCCGCGGAAACGATTTTGGCTCGGATAAGAGCGTCAATTTCCTCGGTGAAATCGGGATTTTCAACCATCCACTTGCGCACGTTGTCACGTCCCTGACCGAGACGCTGACCTTTATAGCTGAACCACGCGCCGCTGCGCTGGATAATGTCCAGATTGACGGCAACGTCAAGTATGTTGCCCTCGCGACTGATTCCCTTGCCGTAGAGTATGTCAAACTCCGCTTCCTTGAACGGAGGGGCAACCTTGTTTTTTACAACCTTTACTCTGGTGCGGTTGCCGATAAATTCGGAGCCTTCCTTGATAATATCTATTTTTCTGACGTCAAGACGCACAGATGCGTAGAATTTCAGCGCGCGGCCGCCGGCGGTGGTTTCGGGATTGCCGTATATTACGCCGATTTTTTCACGGAGCTGGTTTATGAAAATGCAGACGGTATTGCTCTTGTTCACAACACCCGCAAGCTTTCTCAGAGCTTGGCTCATAAGCCTTGCCTGAAGTCCGACATGGGCCTCGCCCATTTCGCCCTCAATTTCCGCCTTGGGAACAAGCGCCGCTACAGAGTCGATTACAATAACGTCCAGCGCGCCGCTGCGGCAAAGGGTTTCGGTTATCTCAAGCGCCTGTTCACCCGTGTCGGGCTGCGACACAATGAGCCTTCCGACGTCAACGCCGATTGCCGACGCGTAAACAGGGTCGAGCGCGTGCTCGGCATCAATGAACGCCGCTTCGCCGCCGCGCTTTTGCGCTTCGGCGACAATGTGCAGCGCGACGGTTGTCTTGCCGCTTGATTCCGGACCGTAAATTTCAACAATTCTGCCGCGCGGAACTCCGCCGACGCCGAGAGCAATGTCAAGGCTCATGGATCCCGTCGGAATCGCGTCCACGGCAAAGTGCGGCGTCTCGCCGAGACGCATTACGCTGCCCTTCCCGAACATCTTTTCAATCTGACCCATTGCCAGAGCAAGAGCTTCCCTTTTTGCTTCTGTTTCTTTTACATCCACGACGGGCTTTGAGGTTTTTGGATTTTTTTCTTCTTTTGCCATTAGCTAACCCTCCGATACAATTTCTCGAACATCTGTTCTCATTATACTGTGCTTTTGCGTTTTTGTCAATAGTTTTTTGAAAAATTTTTGAAACAGATTATTTTGTCAATTCTTCTTTTACGAGGTTAAGCGCGTTTAGACAGGTTTGCGTTCGTATGCTCTGTCTGTCGCCGTCGAGATTCAGCTTTACGGTGCGGGTTTCGCTTTCCGATGATATTCCGACATATACCAGACCGACGGGCTTTTTTTCGCTGCCGCTCGGTCCGGCGATTCCCGTTACGGCAACGGCAATTTCCGCTCCGCTGACCCTTCTTGCGCCTTCGGCCATTTCCGCCGCGGTTTCCTTGCTGACGGCTCCGTGCGCGGAAAGAGTTTCGTGCCTGACGCCGAGGATTTTTTCCTTGGCTTCATTGGCGTAGGTTATAAAGCCGAAGCCGTAAACCTCGCTTGCGCCGGCAATGCTTGTAAGCAGCTCGCCTATCATGCCGCCCGTGCAGCTTTCCGCCGTAGCGAGAGTTTTTCCGCTTTCCTTAAGAAGCTCGATTACGGCGACGGTCGCCGCTGTGATTTCCGCTGTAAGATTCATTTATATTCCTCCTCGGCGCGAATTATTTGCTTTCGATTATTATCGGTTCGGCTTCCTCAACCGCTTTATTGACCCAATATTGCATATCAATTCTGTTTTGACTTTTAAGAACCTTTTCCCGCGAGGGCTTTGTTGTCGGGTGCTTTGGCACAAATACGGTGCAGCAGTCCTCATAGGGCAGAATCGAGGTTTCAAATGTGCCGATTGCACGGGCCGCTGTCACAATGTCGTTCTTATCCATTCCGATGAGCGGACGGAATACCGGCAAAGTCTCCACGGCGCTGTTTGTAACGTCTAAGGCTTGTATTGTCTGGCTGGCGACCTGACCGAGACTTTCCCCTGTTATAAGAGCAAGACTGCCGCTCTTTTTGGCGATTTTTTCCGCAATCATCATCATCATGCGGCGCATAATCAGCGTAAGATGCTCTTCGGGGCAGTTATCCCGTATGGCGAGCTGCTGTTCGGTGAAGGGAACGATGTAGAGATTGTAGCGTCCGGTGTAGGCGGCGAGAATACGCCCCAGTTCAATCACCTTTTCCTTTGCGCGTTCGCTTGTGTAGGGCGGACTGAAAAAATGTACGGCGTTAAGCTCCACGCCGCGCTTTGCCATCATATAGCCCGCAACCGGACTGTCAATGCCGCCGCTGAGCAGAAGCGTTGCGCGTCCGTTGCTGCCGGTAGGCATTCCGCCGGGGCCGCTGACGCGCGCGGCGTCGGTATAGACATAGGCTTCGTTGTCACGGATTTCAACGCGCACAATTGTGTCCGGCTCGGTGACGTTTACCTTGAGCCAATTACAGCGGCGCAGCAAAGCGGCGCCCATTTCACTGCTTATCTGCGGAGAATTGAAGGGAAATTTCTTGTCGCTGCGTTTCGCTTCGACCTTGAAGGTGTTCACCTGCTCCATCGCGGGAGAAAGATAGGCCGCGCCTTGCGAAAGTATTGCTTCCATATCCTTGGGAAATACCCCCGCGCGCGCAATAAAAACAATACCGAAAACCTTTTTCAGGCGTTCCGTTATATCGTCGATGTCCGCGCCCTCGGCAGGCTCAACGTAGATTATTGCCTGAGATTTGCGGACACAAGCGCGGCTCTCCTTCGGAAGAGCCTTTTTTATATTGCCGATCAGCATATCCTCAAAACGGCTGCGGTTCAGCCCCTTAAGAATGATTTCGCCGTATTTTACAAGTATGATTTCCCGCATAAATTACACCTCAATTTCTTCCGCTTCCTTAAGCCACAGCGCACGGCAGCCGTCGCTCGGCATACGCCAGTCGCCGCGTGGAGAAACCGCCACGCTGCCGACCTTTGGACCGTCCGGCAGACAGCTCCGCTTGAACTGAGCCGCAAAAAACCGCCGCAGGAACGTACAGAGCCATTTTTTTATTTCAACGCGGGAATAGACCCCGCCGAAAGCTTTTTCCGCCAGACGGAAAATTTTGGACGGAGAAAAGCCGAAGCGCAGCAGATAGTAAAGGAAAAAATCGTGCAGCTCATACGGACCGATTATGTCCTCGGTTTGCTGGCTTATAACCCCGTCCCTCGGAGGAAGAAGCTCCGGCGAAACGGGCGTTGCCAAAATATCGCGCAGACAGGCGGCGAGCGTTTCGTCCGCACAGTCGGCTGCGTGGGAAACAAGGTGGCGTACAAGAGTTTTCGGAATCGACGCGTTCACCCCGTACATACTCATATGGTCGCCGTTGTAGGTTGACCAGCCCATCGCAAGCTCGCTGAGGTCGCCCGTTCCGATAACAAGACCGCCGTTTTTGTTCGCCAAATCCATAAGAACCTGTGTGCGTTCGCGCGCCTGACAATTCTCGTATGTCACGTCGCGGCAGTTCTCGTCCTGATCAATATCTCGAAAATGCAGCCGTACGGCGTCCTCAATGTTGACCTCTTTAAAATCCGTCCCCATTATGCGGCTGAGCGTGAGGGCGTTGTCGTGCGTGCGCTTTGTCGTACCGAAGCACGGCATTGTGACGGCAAGGATTCCCTTCCTGTCAAGCCCCAGAAGATCAAAGGCGCGGACGGTGACAAGATAGGCAAGAGTGGAATCTAATCCGCCGCTCAGTCCGATAACGGCGTTGCGGCAGCCCGTGTGAGCAAGCCGCTTTTTCAGTCCGAGCGCCTGTATGCTCATAATTTCCTCGCATCGGGCTCCAAGCTCCGCCTTGTCCGACGGAACGAAGGGAGCGGGATCGACAAAGCGGTCAAGCGGAGAGCGGTATTGTCCGAGCCGGAAGGGAATCTGCTCAAAGCCGCTTTTTTCAATGCCGAAGCTGTTCATACGCCGCCGCTCGGCGGCTATGCGTCCGAGGTCAATACAGGCGGACACGGCCTGATTTTCGGTGAGAGTATGGACTTCCGCAAGTATATTTCCGTTTTCGCCGATGATATTTTGCCCGCAGAAAACCATATCGGTAGTGCTTTCGCCGTAGCCCGCGTCCGCGTAGGCGTAGGCGCATATTAGCCTTGCCGACGTCGCCGCGACAAGAGAGCGGCGGTAAGCGCGCTTCCCGACAAGCTCGTCCGACGCGCTGAGATTCAGCAGCAATGTCGCTCCCGCCATCGCAAGAGCCGTAGAGGGCGGATTCGGAACCCATAAATCCTCGCACAGCTCAATCCCGATGACAAGCTCCGCCATAGAGCCGCAGGGAAAAATCAGCTTTCCGCCGAACGGAACCTCGCATCCCCCGATTGTGACGCGCCGGTTTTCGGCAGGCGCGGGACTGAAATGGCGAAGCTCATAAAATTCGGCATAGTTGGGAATGTGGCTTTTCGGCACAAGCCCCAAAATTTTACCTCCGCAGACAGCGGCGGCGCAGTTGTACAGTCTGTTGTCAACGCTGACGGGCAGCCCGACGGCGAGAAAGCAATCGGTTTGCGCCGTCGCTTCGGCAATACGGATAAGAGCGTTTTCGCAGCCGCGCAGCAGCGCGGACTGAAGGAAAAGGTCGCCGCAGGTATAGCCGCAGACGCAAAGCTCCGGAAATACTATAACTCTCGCGCCTTCGGCGCAAAGGCGCTTCGCCTCGGAAATTATGTTTTCGGCGTTGAACTCCGTGTCAGCGACACGAATATCGGGAGTCGCCGCCGCAATTTTTATAAAACCGTCACGCATAATACAGCCTCCTTGCATATAACTTCACGGACATATTTTATCACAGCTTTTGCATATTTTCAATAGCTATTCTTTGTTTAATTCCATATATTGTCTCGGCTTTTCGGCATCCATGCCGCGAAGAATATCCCGCACGGCTTTTTCGGCTTCGTCGATTTCCGCCTTAAGCTCCGACGCGGATATTCTCAGCGCGCCGCCGCCCATTATTATAACCTGCTCCAGAGAGTCCGACGTGGCAACGAGGACGCGATGACTGCGGCTCAGCTCATGCGTCACCTTTTCGATGTACATATCGGCGGTTTCCGCTTCCTTGGTGTACACAACGTCAATGTTGCCGATTTTTTCGATTTCGCGGACGCTGCCCTTTACCTTGTACGCGTCGAATACGAGGATAATTTCCTTTTGGCAAAAGCCCTTGTAGTTCGACAAAATATCCGTAAGCGCGCCGCGGGCGGCGGAGAGGTCTGTTTCGGCAAGCTTTTTCAGATTATCCCACGCGAAAATTATGTTGTAGCCGTCAACGAGCAGATATTCCTCTCCCGCGGGAACGGGCTTCGCGTGCGGAGACTTTTCCTGCTTTGGCACGGACGGCTCACGGCGCGTGCGCATGGAATAACTGTCTCTGCGAATAGGGCCGTAGGTGCGCTCGAAGATTTTTATAAGCTCGTCATCGTCGGCGGCGCGGCGCACATAATCCATAGCCATCGAACGCGCGTCGCTTTTTCCGTGAGAACCGCCGAAGGAAAAGCCGCTGCTTATGTGCATATAATTTTTGACCTCGTTCCATTTTACGGTGAAGCCCGCTCCGCCCGAACAGAACACGGAATCGGCGGGATTTTCGAGGTCGGAATCGCTGTCGTAGCCGATTTCCGCAATAACCTCGGCGGAATTTTTGCAGGGGGCGCAGCCCTTCGACGCAAGACTTATCCGTCCTTTTCCGCGGGTGTAGGCGGCAATTTCGGCAGGATAGCTTCTCATTGCGGAAACGGGCGCGGAGCCTTTTATGCAGGCGGTTTCGCCGTCGTTGTCGGGCGCGGAAAATTCCGCTCCCATAAGTCGGAGGTCGTTCATGGCGCGGCCGATACATGAGGAGGGCAGCTCCATACGAAAGGAGTACCAAGGCTCCAAGAGTACGGATTCCGCGCATTTCAGACCCTGACGCACGGCACGGTAAGTGGCCTGGCGGAAGTCTCCGCCCTCGGTGTGCTTTTTGTGGGCCTTCCCCGCAACGAGGGTTATTTTCATGTCGGTAATCGGAGAACCTGTCAGTACGCCGATATGCTGCTTTTCCCGAAGATGCGTCAGGATAAGACGCTGCCAATTCCTGTCGAGAACATCCTCGCCGCAGTCGGAGGCAAATTCCAGTCCGCTGCCGCGCGGAGCGGGCTCAAGAAGCAAATGAACCTCGGCATAGTGACGCAGCGGCTCATAATGACCTACGCCCTCGACGGCGGAGGAGATGGTTTCCCTATAGGCTATACTGCCCTCGCCGAAGGCTATGTCCATGCCGAAGCGATCCTTTACAAGTCGGGCGAGAACCTCAAGCTGAACCTCTCCCATAAGACCGACGGAAATCTCCCGAAGTCTTTCGTTCCAGACAATGTGCAGCTCCGGCTCCTCCTGCTCAAGACGGCGGAAGCATTTCAGAGCGGTAAAAGGGTCGGCGCCCTCGGGAAGAATAATTTTGTAGCTCAGCACAGGCTCCAGCAGAGGAAGCGGACTGTCCTTCTCAAAGCCCAGACCGTCGCCGGCATGAACCTGAGTCAGCCCCGTTACGGCACAGACGGTTCCCGCGCCGACCTCGGAGACGCTTTTATATTTTGCGCCGGAGTAAATTCTTATGCGGTTTACCTTTTCCTCCCATGAAGCGCCCGAAACAACATCGCGCGTTTTCAGCGTTCCGCCCGTGATTTTCATATGCGCAAGCCTTTCGCCATGCTCGTCCTCGGAAATTTTAAAAACCTTCGCGCCGAATTTTTCGCCGTATTCGGGATTAGGCGCAAAGCGCGCGAGAAGCTTGGCAAAATCCTCCACGCCCCGCATTTTCAGCGCTGAACCGAAGCAGCACGGGAAAATTTTCCGTTCAGCGACGGCACGGGAAATTTCGTCGTCGTCGATTGAGCCTGTTTCCAAAAAACACTCCATTATTTTTTCATCAGTCATGGAGAGCGCGTCGAAAAGAGCCTCGCGGCTCATTCCGAAATCCGTGAAGCCATCGCCCAGACGGGAATTAAGCTCGGCGAGCAGACTGCTCTTGTCGCGGAGGGAAATATCCATTTTGTTCACAAATACAAAAACAGGAACTCTGTAACGTTCCAGCAGCCGCCATATGGTTTCCGTGTGAGTCTGCACTCCGTCGCATCCGCTTATGACAAGCACCGCGCAGTCCAAAATTCCGAGCGTGCGCTCCGCTTCCGCCGAAAAATCCGCGTGTCCGGGGGTGTCAAGCAATGTTACCTCTGCTTCGCCCAGCTTCAGCACGGCTTGCTTGGAAAATATCGTTATGCCGCGCTCCCGTTCAATTTCGTGATTGTCGAGGAAGGTGCTGCGGCGGTCAACCCTGCCGAGACTGCGCAGTTCGCCCGCGGTAAAAAGAAGCCCCTCGGAGAGGGTTGTTTTTCCCGCGTCAACGTGCGCCAGTATGCCGACGACCAATTTTTTCATAAATATAAGTCCTTTCAAGTCCTTCCGACGATTATACGGTCAAGCTTTTCCGGCGGATTGTCTGATGGGGGGTACTTTTTAATATTGTTTTCCTTGTCTTCATGCTCATATTATATCATGCTTTGATAAATTTGTAAAGGCTTTTTGGTAATTCCCGATAATTATCATCGGTACTGTGAGCGGGCGACGGTTCTTATGCTCTTTTTTCCGATTGACATAGAAAAAATTTTCGTGTATAATAATGACAGAACAAAGGCTATAGGTTCCTCGGACTTCGTTCGCCGATCCGTTCGTGAGAAGCCGCCGTCGGCATACGACACCTTTCAGACGCGGACTCCGTCTCGGAATTTCGGACGGAATGCCTAAGATGAAGCACTGAGAATCGGGGCTTCATCCGAACGGCATAATTTTCAGCGCAAGGATTGATTTTTATGATAGTTAAAACATATTGCGCCGCGCTCAGCGGTCTTGAGGGAAACGTCGTCACAATAGAAGCCGATTTTTCCGGCGGACTTCCCCAGCTTGACATTGTGGGGCTGCCGGACGCTTCCGTGCGCGAATCAAAGGAGAGAGTGCGCTCCGCCATATTCAACAGCGGCTTCAATTTCCCTCCGCGCCGCTGCATAATCAATCTCGCTCCGGCGGATTTGCGCAAGGAGGGAACTCAGTATGACCTTCCGATTGCCGTTTCCGTGCTTGCCGGAACGGGACAGCTTTCGGGAGATTTTGGAAGCTGTCTTCTTATGGGCGAGCTTGGACTTTCGGGGGAAATACGCGGAGTAAACGGAGTGCTGTCGGGGGCAATGTGCGCCAAAAGCAACGGCTTCAAAAGCCTGATTGTTCCTGCCGTAAATTCGGGGGAAGCCGCGCTTGCGGGACTTCCCGTTTACGGAGCGCGCTGTCTTGCCGACGTTATAAACCATCTTTCGGGCTGCGCTCCTTTGCCCGAAACAAAGGTTGATATAAATTCGCTGTTTGAGAGAAATTCCCGCTTTGACGTCGATTTCTCGCAGGTGCGCGGTCAGCTTGCGATGCGCCGCGGAATAGAAGTAGCTACCGCCGGCGGACATAATGTGCTTATGATAGGAAGCCCCGGCAGCGGCAAAACCATGCTTGCCCAGCGAATCCCGACAATCCTGCCCGACCTTACCTTAGACGAGGCTCTTGAAATAACCCGTATATATTCCGTCGCGGGCGAATTGAAGGACGGCGAATCCATAATATCCTCGCGCCCATTCCGCGCGCCGCACCACAGCGCAAGCGCGGTCAGCATAGTCGGAGGAGGCGCGAAGGCCGGCCCGGGAGAGCTTTCCCTTGCCCACAACGGAGTGCTGTTTTTTGATGAGCTTCCGGAATACAGCAAGGAGGTTATGGAAGCCTTGCGCCAGCCTCTTGAGGATAAGACCGTAACGGTTTCCCGTGCCGCCGCGACCTGCACTTATCCGTGCAACGTAATGTTCGTTGCGGCGATGAATCCCTGCCGCTGCGGTTACTACGGCGACGGCAGCAACCGCTGTCACTGTACCGAAAGGGACGTCCGCCGCTATCTCAGCCGTGTCAGCGGCCCTCTGCTTGACAGAATCGACATTCAGCTTGAGGCTCCCACGCTGCGATACGTCGATCTTACCGCCCAAAAAGGCGAAAGCTCCGCCGTTATCCGCGCCAGAGTGAACGCCGCGCGCAAAATTCAGCAGGAGAGGTTCAAAAACGAGGGAATTTCCTGTAACGCCCAGATGAGCGCGGTTCAGCTTGAAAAATATTGCACCCTCGGAAAAGCCGAGAGTGCATTGCTGAAAAACGCCTTTGACGTTATGGGGCTTTCCGCCCGCGCATATTCGCGTATCCTGAAGCTTGCAAGGACAATTGCCGACCTTGACGGACGGGAAGCGATAAGCTCCATGGACATTTCCGAAGCGATAGGCTATCGAAGCCTTGACAGAAAATACTGGAACTGAAATCATTCAATATATTTTATCCTTATCCTGTCCAAGCGTCGGCACATGGGCTTGCCGAGCAGCCACAGGAAAATCCCGTCGGACACGGCGTAAACGGCCATGACGGGAAGACTTGCGGAAACATAAAAAACGTACCTCGCGGGACTGAAGCTCTCGCCGGACATAAGCACGGTGCATACATCCATCAAAAGTGAATAAAGTACACCGCAGAGTACGCCGAAGGCAATGAGCTTAGGCGTGCTTTTTCGTATATATTTCCCGATTATTCCCGACAATGCGCCGATAAGCCCCCATGCCGCCATCTGAAACGGCGTCCAAGGCCCCTGACCGTAGTACATATTCGACACTGCCGCTGTCAGGGCGCCGGTAACAAAGCCCGCGCCCGGGCCGAGCGACGCGCCGGAAATTATAACAATTGCCGTGACGGGCTTGAAGTGGGGGAGAGCCGCGAAAACAACTCTTCCCAGCGACGCAAACGCCACCAGCACCGCTATCAGTACGGTTTCAAGCGTTGACCCCTTTTTGCGCTCATACCCGAAAAGCCAAGCCGCGCATACCGCCGCCGAAAGCAGCAGCGCCAAAAAAAAGTATTTATTGTCCATTCCTTTCACCGAGCCTGCAAAGCTCCGTAATCCTCTCTGCCGTGACCGCGTTTTTGAATATTCCGCGGCTTATTCTCGCCGCGGGAGTGGTGTAAAACAGATTTTCCCCGAAAAATTCCTCCGGCGGAGCGCAGGAAATAAGCTCGCCGTCAAAGAGCAGGGCGCAGCGGTCGCTTATTTCCGCGGCAAAAACCGTGTCGTGCGTGACAATCGCAAGCGCCGTGCCTTCCGAGGCAATTTCGCGAAGGATTTTTTCCAGCTCCGTCCGTCCCACCGCGTCAAGCCCCTTCGACGGCTCGTCCAGCAGCAAAAGCTTGGGACGCTGCATAAGCACTTTCCCCAGAGCCGCCCTTTGCTGTTCGCCGCCGCTGAGATCGTAGGGATTTCTGTCCATAAGTCCGCTTAATCCCAGCCTTTCCGCAAGCGGCGAAAAGTCGCCGAAGTCCGACAGCTCCGCCATATAAGCCCAATCCTCGCCGAGGCTGTCGCGGATAAAGCAGTCCTGCGGATTCTGCGGGAGAAGGGCTATATTCCTTCTGTACAGCGCGGCGCCGAAGCTTTTAAGGGGCTTCCCCAGAAAGCTGATTTTTCCGCTTATCGGACGGCGCAGACCGCACATGACGGAAAGAAGCGTGCTTTTTCCGGCTCCGTTTCCGCCGAGTACCGACAGGATTTCACCCTTGTGAAGCTTCAAATTTACTCCGCGCAGGATTTCCGCTCCGTCACGTTCGTAGCGGAAGCTCACGTTCTTCAGTTCCATCAGAGTTTCGCGGCTTACGCTGTGAAGCGGGCAGGGAAGGGAGTTCCCCTTGTACGGACCGATAAGCTCAGCCGCTTCCGCCGTTGTCAGCGGAAGTTCCCCCTGCTCCATAAGCTCCGCGCCTATCCTGACCGCGCACGGCAGCCCCGCAAACATAGGCTTCCCGACAAGCTCCCTGCCGAACGAACGCGGAGGAAGCACGACCTTGATTTCTCCGTCCTCCATGTACGCGACACGGCTTGACGCGGCAAATATATTTTCCGGATTGTGTTCGCATAAAATTATCGTTATGCCCAGCTCGCGGTTTATACGAAGCACCGTATTTATAAAATTTTCGGCGGCGACAGGATCAAGCTGCGCCGTAGGCTCGTCAAGCAAAAGAAGCTTCGGAGCGGTTACCGTGACGGCGGCGAGATTGACAAGCTGCTTTTGACCGCCGCTGAGAGCCGCGGTATCGTTGCGGAAAATCGGCTGCAGGCCGAAGTAAGCCGCCGTTTCACCGACGCGGCGGCGGATTTTTTCGCTGCTCCAATTCCTGTTCTCACAGGCAAACGCCAGCTCATGCCATACCTTATCCGTCACAAGCTGCGTTTCCGGATTTTGAAAAACGAAGCCGACCTCGTCCGAGGAGAAGCCGCGGCAAAGCTCACCGCGGACACTGCCCTTGGGCGCGGTTTCCCGCTTTACAAGACTGAGCAGAGTGGTTTTCCCGCAGCCGCTTTCGCCGTAAAGGAGCAGAATTTCGCCCTCGTTAACAGAAAGATTTATGTTTTTCAGCGCAGGCCGTTCGGCAGCGGCGTAGGTAAAGCCGAAATTTTTGAAGCTGAGTATTTCCACTGCAATCTCTCCTTGATTTCTGCGGTAATCGGTACGGCGCAGAGCAGAATATACGCCGTCCGCGGCAGTATTGCCGCCGCCGCCCTTGTGATTTCGGGATAAAATGCGAAGCGGAGCTTGTCCCCGGCAAGCACCGTTACCGTCGCCGCAGCCGACACAAACAGTGCCGCCGCCGCGTCCGCCGCCGAAAAACGGAACAGGAAATAGCTGCTGCGCTTCCCGCGCCCGTAGCCCCTTGCTCTCATAGATATTGCCGTTGTAACTCCGTTTTCTATTGCCCATGAAAAGGCCGCGTCAAATGCGAGAAGCCGGCTTTTCAGTCTGTCGGGGAGCGCGTCGGAGGAATAAAGCCCCATTGCCCGCTGCGAAGCCGAAATTTCTCTGAAGCGACGTAGCAGCAGCGGAACAAAGCGGATTGCCGTTGTCAGCGTCAGTCCGATTCGCGGAGTGAAGCGCCCGAACAGCCAAAGGTTTTTGTCGGTCGTCATAATTTTGCTGTACGCGGCAAACCACATTAACAGCGCGCACAGCATAAGCCCTGTATCCAGTCCCGCCGCGACAGCTTCCAGCGTTACGGCGCTGTTGTTTATGAAAAAAAGCGCCGTATTTCCCCGATGGGAGAAAAAAGGATTTATAACCGCCGCGAGCGGAATTACCGCAAAATACGCCCAAATCCGCCTTACCCCCGAAAATTTTGCTTCCGCCGTGCCGAAAACAAGCGCGGAAAGCAGAAAAAACGGGTCGGAAATAAGGGCTGCCGGAACGGCGGCGCCCATTATGCATACAAAAACCGTCAAGGGATGGGCATTTTTCATCGGCTTCAGCCTCCTATATCATTTCCGAGGTCAAGGGTGTACATGAAACGCACAACGTCGCCGTCGCTGAGATAATAGGCACTGCATCCGACCGACGGAAATTCTCCGTTTACCGAATACATCCAACCGCTCAGCTCACCGCAGGAAAACTCGTAAAGCTGATTTATTCCGCGTATATAGACCGTGCCGAAAGGATTTTCCTCCGCGCCCTGAGCGTCGAAGGGAATTTTGAAATATTTTGCGGCGCGCACAAAAAGGCTGTACACGCTTTCGCCTTCCTCGACGGAAAGCTTTACGGGAGCGAGGATATAGCCGTCGTCGGGGACATAGCGCTCGCTCTGCAGCTCCTCCGGCAGCAGATTACGGTTTTCCGCCGCGGTTGTACATTCGATTGACAGCGTGGCGGAGGGTCCGCTCTCCCAGAGCGGACTGTCGCCGCCGTAAAATTCGTCGTTCGAAGCTATATTGAAAAAACAGACCGCCGCCACGGCAATCATAGCGAGGACGGCGGCGAAAATTATGTTTTTTTTCACTCGTTATTCTTCCTTGTTTTTCCTTTAGACAGCGCGTATGCCGCCGCTATAAGGGCCGCGGCCCCGATAAGCGACAGAATTTTCGTTTTGAGATTGGTTTTGGCAGAGGTTTCCTCCGGCAAAGACTCCGGTATTTCCTCGTCGGCGTCAAGAGCTTCGATATTATCCTCGGAGGCTTCCGGCTCCCCGGCAATATCGGATTCGTCGGCAATCTCGGACTCATCGGAAACTGCATTTTCCGGCAAGACAGGCACTTCCTTCGCCGCTTCATCGGGAGCATCGGGCGCAAGCTCCGCTCCTTCGGAGGAAATTTCCGCCGCTTCGCCTAAGACCGCGGGAACGGCTTCGGATTCACCGCTACTCGCGTTTATAAATTCTTCGTATTCTATAAGCGCCAGCATTGCCTGATCCGACGCCATGGCATTTGATTCCCCTCCCAATGTGTGAGCAAAGCCGCCGTCGGCGTTCCGGTATGTCAGCAAAACGTCAACCTCGTTGTCCGGCCGCTTTCCCATTGCGCAGAACGCCATAATCGCCTGCGCCGTGCTTTCGCAGTTTTCAACTCCGAACGAAGCATAGCCGCCGCTCGGCAGTCTCATACCCTCAAGAGCGGCGCACGCAAGCTCGGCGTATGATTTAAAGCCCTCGGCGCGCCGCAGTGCGCGAACCGCCATCGCCGTTATGTCGGGGTCGCTTTCGCCGCCCTTGACCATTGAAAAGCCGCCGTCGTTGTTTTGGCTTTCGATAATTTCATTGCAAATGCTTTCAAGCGTAAGCTCTCCGGCAAATTCCGCTTCGCACTCCTCGGCGGTAATAGCCGCCCAAATAAGCCCGTTGATTCCCTGCTTGCTCAAGCTTACCAATGGCTCGGTTACGCCGTCCTTCAGTAAATCCGCGCCGCCGAAATTTGTCGGGTCGCCGCCGAGAGACTTAACGGTCAGAGCCGTGCGGTGCCACTCGGTAGCCTTGACCTTGTCCAGACCGCCGGAGGAGGCGTATTTTTCTCTGACGAAGGAGTCCAACCGTTCAAGATAGCCCTCATAATTGTCGGGAATGCCGTATTTCCCTATCGCGTATGCCAGCCAGTCGCTGTTGCTTTCCCCGGGAGAAGCCGAATCAAGCGCGTTAGCATCCCCGCCCTTGCTGTATTCGTACACTCCGTAAATGCTTTCTCGGACGAGAGGAAGCTCGGCAGCCGATACGGAGCTTTCAAAAACAGACGCCGCGACAATTATTGCGAAAAGCAGCTTAAATATTTTGCAGCAATTCATCTATTTCCTCCTGAGTGGTACTTGCCTTATTCAAAATATTTTCGTATTTTGAATAGCTGAGACGCCCCTCCGTTATCGCTTTTGTCACCTCGTCCCGATTTACGTTTTCAACATAAGGAGCCTCGCAGTCGCCGAAAACATCGCCTCCCAAATCCATGCCGTAAGCAAGGGAGAAGCGTACGGAAATCACATCGCCGCTGTTTACCGCGCAGCCGGACATTCCGACGGAGGGCATTTCTCCGTTCAGGAAGAACATCCAGCCGGACATATTGGTTATGTCAAATTCGCCGAGCGTCCCGACCGACCATTCGTCAGGCTCAAAGTAGCTCACAATGCCGGAGAGCCATTCCTCAAGCCCGGCTTCGATATACGGCGTGAAATTTGCGCCGTTAATTCTTTTGAGATAAAAATCCTCCTGATCGGTACCGTTGTATTCGCAGGTCATGCCGCTCTGCTCCATTGCCCGAAGCAGCACCGACGCGGCGGTGTCGCCGTTAAGCAGCTTGACCTTCGTCGGATAGAGAATATAGCCGCCGCCGATTACGAAGGCGTCCGCGCATATATAGGCATAGCCCTCGGTATCGTACAGCTCCTCGCCGGAATCGGAGCCGGACGAGACTGCCGCGCTGCCGTCGATAAGCTTGGCGAATTTCGCCAAAATATCCGTTTCCGTGTATCCGTCGCCGTCTCCGTAAGTATAATCCGACGCGAAAGCAGTTGAAAACAGCAGCGCAAAGCAGAGCAGCACAGCCGTGATTTTTTTGAAATTTTTCATAAACATATCACCTCAGAGAGCGGTTCCAGCCATTTTCGCCAAAGCATGACGCGGCTGCCGCCGTTGATTTTTAAAGCTTCGCCCTTGGGCAGATAAATTTGACTGAGAATAGGTTCGCTGTCGGGCGTAATAAGCCAAAATATTTCGTCGCTTTCGGTATCGAAGCGAACCTGCGCATAAATCGACAGCGCAAAAAGGTAACCCGAATCGTTTTTATAGTACAGCGTGCCGTCGTCGGAAAAGCTTACGGGAGAGATGCAGTACTGCGCCGCGTCCCCCGTCGGCTCAAACAGCGCGGTCATTTCGCTGTCGCTGACCGTACAGGTGTAAACTCCGCCCGGCTCGGCATTGCAGGTAGCGTAAATTCTGTTGCCGCGGAGAGTGATTCCTCCGTTGGGATAGGCGGGAGCGGAAATTTTGCGGACAACCTCCATATTGCTCAGCCTGACAGCCGTAATTGCGCTGTCGGCGGTTCCGACATAGGCAATGCCGTCCGATACCGCGGGAGAGGACGCGCAGGCCGCGCCGATATCGGCACGGCTGACGCCTTCGTCAGTCACTTTGTACAAATATCCCGCCTTTGAGGAAAACACATATCCGTCCTCAAAGCGCACGATACCGGAGCGTATATCTCCCTCGATTCCGTCCGTTTCGGAATAAATTTCTCCCGTTTCGGCATCGACGGTGAAAAGCGTTGAGCTGCCGTTAATGCCGTCAAGCTCGCCGTCGTCTGAGCCGAAAATCAGCTTCCCGTCCTCGTAAAGCGCGCCGACGCGATAAAAGCCGCCCTTATGCTCAAGCCGCCAGAGCGTTTTGCAGCCGCTTTTTTCCGCTGAACAGGCATAAAAGCAACCGTCCCTGTTCTCGGCAACCCAAGTGCCGCTGAAAATTTTTCCGTCGGCGTAAACGACCGGAGACATACTCTGACCGCCGAAGGCTTCGGTTTCCCACAAAAGCTCAAGAGTTTCGCTGTCAAAAGCCGCAACGGCGCCCCCGTTTAAAGGCATAAAGATCATACCGCCGCCCATGGTAGGCGAAATTATGCCGTATCCGGCGGTTCTGCTTGATTCATCGCTTGACAGCAGAATTTCGCCGGTAAAGCGGTCGAGCTTAAGCAATGTCTTTCTCACAAACACATAAACATAATCGCCCGAAACCAGCGGAGCCGAAGGCGCATTCGCATAGTCGCCCCCGAAAATATCACTCCAGAGCAGATCGGCTCCGAGACTGCACCGGGCAATCGTTTCAGCCGACGGGACGAGGGGAAGAGCAAGTAGCGCCGCCGACAGCAGCGCCAAAATTTTACTCGAAAATTTTGTTTTCGGCATATCTTTTCATTTCGTCAAGGAGCATATCCACAGGCTCAAAATATACAAGCGTCCGCTTGCCGTCGCGCTCAAACGCCGCAAAGTACGCCGTTTTTGACTTCGGAGAGCGGCGACCGTCAACAATTTCCGCATATGTAGCCTTCAGCGCGTCGTTGTGCGCCGAATCGTCAATCTTGGCGCAAACCTCCAAATCCTCCAAAAATACGGAACTGCCAACGGGGGTTCGCTTTTGCTTATAGTCAACAATTTCAACCGTAAGCTTGTCACCGGAAACGGTGTACGAAACCTCTTTTGTGAAAATTTTGTTCAGATAAAACGGTATAACCACAAGCATTGCGAGTATAGCGCCTATAAAGGAAACCTTAATTACGATAAACAGAACGACCGCAATTATAATTATACACGACGCCGCAAGTATGAATTTTTCTTTGCCCGATTTATCCTTCGGTGAAACAAATTCCTTTGAGCTTTCAAACATTTTTCAGTACCTCCCTAATATGTATTGTATTCCTTTTACATTCTAACACATTTGCTTAAAAATGTAAAGGATTATTTTCTTACGGCGCGAAAATTCAAAAACGGCTGCCGCGCATCACGCGGCAGCCGGTATGTATTTATGCTATTCGACGATGTATTCTTCTATTCCGGCAAGAAAGCCCCTGACGGCTTCATCGTCTTCGTCGGCTTCTATTGCCAATTCGACCGGCGCCGTTCTGTTAAGACTGAAAATTCCGAGAATTGATTTTGCGTTTACAGTGAAGCTTTCGGTCAGAATGTTAACTTCAAAATTTACCGCCGTCGCTTCCCCGACAAGCGTTTTAACCTTATCAACAGTGTCAATGCATATTTTTTTGTTTATCATCGTCAAAATGCTCCTTAAAATGCTTGCCGCAACGCAAAGCAAAATCTTTGTATATTTTAACACAAAACAAAACGTAATTAAAAGATACATTTAACATAAAAATTTATTTTCGGGAGGGAGTTTTTTTGTACAAATTATATATTTTTCAGCCGTTTTTGTCGATTTTTGAACAATTTCTTCCCGATTGCGGAGATTTCGGAGAAATTTTTACACCGCATATGAAAAAATTTTACAAATTAGTGTTTACAAATGCTTTGAAAAGTATTATAATAAAGATGTAAGATATAGGAAGTATATAATGTCCTCAGTTTTCGGTTTTCCGTGACGGAAGGAGAATTAAAATGAAAAAAATACTTTTTGTCGCCTCCGAATGTATTCCCTTTATAAAAACCGGCGGACTTGCGGATGTTGTCGGAGCGCTCCCCAAGTGCTTCGACAAGAACGAGTACGATATACGGGTCGCGATTCCGTGCTACACCTGTATACCGCAGAAATTCAGCAAGGATTTCAAATATGTCGCGCATTTTTATATGGGAACCGGCGAATACATAAAAAATGAGTATGTCGGAATAATGGAATATGAATATAACGGAATAAAATATTACTTTATCGACAATAAACGTTATTTCAGCGGCACACGTCCCTACGGGGATATACGGGAGGACATTGAAAAATTTTGCTTTTTCTCAAAGGCCGTGCTTTCGATTTTGCCCGTCGTAAATTTCCGTCCCGACATAATCCATTGCCATGACTGGCAAACGGGAATAATTCCCGTTTATCTCAAAACAGAATTTGCGCCGGGGGAGTTTTATCGCGGAATAAAAACCGTAATGACAATCCATAATCTGCGCTTTCAGGGGATATGGGACATAAAAACCATGAAGGGACTGACGGGCTTACACGATTCTCTTTTTACCTCTGACAAGCTCGAATTCAACAGGGACGCGAATATGCTCAAGGGCGGCATTGTCTACGCCGATTATATTACCACCGTAAGCGATACCTACGCCGAAGAAATAAAAACTCCCTATTACGGCGAGGGGCTGGACGGTTTGTTAAACGCGCGCGGCGGCTCTCTTTCGGGTATTGTGAACGGCATAGATTATGAAGTTTTCAATCCCGAAACAGACCCTGCCATATTCGTGAACTACAGCTATGAAAATGTATGGGCGAAAAAATGGGAAAACAAGGTGCGACTTCAGGAACAGCTCGGACTTGAGGTTGACAAAAACAAATATATGATAGGGCTGATTTCCCGCCTGACCGACCAAAAGGGCGTTGATTTGATTGAGCGTGTAATAAAGGAAATTACCGACGACAACACGCAGTTTGTAATAATCGGCACGGGCGACAGATATTTTGAGGATATGTTCAAGGAAGCGCAGCAGAAATTCGACAAAAAAATCAGCGCGAATATATTTTACAGCGAGGAATTGAGTCACAAGCTTTATGCCGCCGCCGACGCTATGCTGATTCCTTCAAGGTTTGAGCCATGCGGATTAACGCAGCTTATATCCTTGCGCTACGGCACGGTGCCGATTGTCCGTGAAACGGGCGGACTGAAGGATACCGTTCCTCCCTTCAACGAATTTGAAGATGAAGGCTTGGGATTTTCCTTCACCAATTATAACGCCCATGAGATGCTCGCGACAATAAATTACTCCAAGCAGGTTTTCTTCGATATGCCGATTAAATGGCAAAAGATGGTTCTTCGCGGCATGACGACCGACTATTCGTGGACCGCAAGCAGGAAAAAATATGAAGAGCTGTACAATATGATAACGGAGCAATGATAAAGGGACTGCCGAAATTACGGCAGTCCCTTCAGGTTTACATAAGAGGAGCAAAAATTTTAAGCACCGCGCTGAGCATTCTTTTCCAAAGAGGACGCGAATTGATTTTTTCAATCGTCAGGCGGCTGCACTGCTTCAGGGTTTCGTCAAAGTCGCGCACAATATCGCCTACGGCGGGAGAACGGTATATCCATGTGGCGCACTCGTAGTGCAGGTACAGGCTGCGGAAATCCAGATTTATGCTGCCGACAACCGCGACCTCGTCGTCACTGCAAAAATTCTTCGCATGGACGAAGCCGGGAGTGTATTCATAGACCTCGACGCCCGTTTCGATTAGCTCTTTCGCGTATCCGAGGGCGACATAGTAGGCATACCAGTGATCCGGAACGGCGGGAATGATGATTTTAACGTCCACTCCGCTGCGAACGGCGTTTATCAGCGAGGTCATCATTGTGCTGTCGATTATGAGATAGGGCGTTATTATGTGAACGTAGGATTTTGCTTTGTTGATAATATCTAAGTACACAAACTCGCCTACACGGTAGTCGTCGTTCGGCGCGTCGGCATACGGCATGACGTAGCCGTCGGTTTTTGCGGTGTAGCGGTCTTTGGGACGAAGCTGCTCGAGGTTTGGCTCGTTCGGCGTTTTTTCGGTAACCTGCCACATTTGAAGAAAGATTGCCGCAAAGCTGTAGGCGGCGTCGCCGGTAAGCCTGACGGCGGTATCCTTCCAGTAGCCGTGGGGATGCGTGAGATTGACATATTCATCGGCAAGGTTTATTCCGCCGTTGAAGGCGACCTTCCCGTCGATTACCATAATCTTCCTGTGATCGCGGTTGTTCTGGAGGGTTGAAAGAAACGGATGAAAGGGCATGAAGGTCTTGCACTTTATACCGTAGCCCAGAAGCTCGCGAGGATATTTCGACGGCATCTGCAGCACACTGCCGACGCCGTCGTACAATACGCGCACATCCACGCCTTCGGCAGCCTTGCGCTTCAGAATTTCAAGCACGCTGTCCCACATTTCTCCCATGGAAATTATGAAAAATTCAAGAAAGATGTATTTTTCCGCCTTTTCAAGCTCTTTAAGCATATCCGGCCAGCAGCTTTCTCCTGTGGGGTAGTAGGTTATATCGGTGTTTTTGAACACACTGTATCCTACGTCCTCATTGAGAAAGCTGTAGCTTACGGTGCGGTATCTGTCTTCGCTCAGAGAGCGTATTTCTTCAAGTATTTCGGGAGACTGAGGAATTTTTGACGAGAGGCTGTGTCCTATGCTTTTTACGCGCTGAGAGAACTTTCTCGGAACGGTCTGACCCTGAAGGTAGAAGTAAAATAAGCCCCCGAACAGACCGAACAGCGCAACGGGTATTGCCCACGCCAGCTTATAGGTCGGATCCTTATTGCTGTTTACTATGGACAACAGCGCCACCGCGCTTATTAAGTAAAGAATATTGTCGAGGAAGAACATATGGTCCCGCGCTTTTATTATTATCGCAAGCATTACGGTGAGCTGTATAAGCATGAGCAGCACGACGATGACTGTCTGCCGGAACAGCGTGCTTCGCAGCTTGCGTATATTGTTTATACGGGGCTTTTCCCGAGTTTTTTCCATTAAATCACTCCTCTGAGGTTATCGCGGCGCAGCGGGCGGAGTTGTCCCAGCTTACGTCAAAATCGAACAGCTCGGAAAGGCAGCGCACGGGGAGCAGCGTTATGCCGCGCATTTTTAAGGGCGGAGCGGAAAGACGCGTGGGTTTTCCGTTGACAGTCGCTTCGGCGCTGTCGGCGCACAGAACAATCTCCCTGCCGCCGTCTGTTACGGCTGCCTCGCCCGTTGCGGAATTCCAGCTTACATCGAGTCCGAGCCTTTCCAAAATCGCCCGCATCGGAACGTATGCCGTTCCTTGAATGATTATGGGCGGAACGTCAAAGCTGAGAGGTTCGCCGTTCAGCGTTACGCCTATCGGTTCGGAAAAGTTCAGCCCGTTGATGAGAGCGTAATACTGTGCGTATGAGCCGACCGAACCGAACAAGGTTACCTCATCGGCCGAGGAAAAGGCGTATTCGTCAATCCATTCCACCGCGTCGGGAATTGTCACGGCGGAAAGCGAGGACGCGCCGAGAAAAGCGGACTCGCTTATGGTTTTAAGCGAATTTGGCAGCGACACCGCGAATATTTTTTCATTCGACATGAAAACTCCGCTGCCGATCGAGGTTATTCCGTCGGGTACGCTTACGCAGCCGCTCTGCCCGTTGTATGCAACGAGAATTCCGTTTACGGAAACAAATTCTTCGGTTCTGCTTCTGAGCCAGACAGTGTCGTCAAACGCTCCGACGCCTATATGGACTATGCTTGACGGAAAAGTGATTTCCGAGAGACTGTAACAGTGAACAAAGGCGTTGTTTCCTATTTCGGTTATGCCCTCCGGCAAAGCGACGCTCTTCAGCTCCGTACTGTAGGCGAATGCCCTTGAAGCTATGCGTGTCACGCCGGAAGGAACCTCCGCGCTTTCCGCTGAACCGTTGTAGCGAAGCAGCAATGTCTTTCCGGCAATTATAAATTCATCTCCGCCGTTTATCCACGCCGTGCCGTCGAAGGCATTTTCCGCCACCGTTTCCACGAAGCCGAGAAAGCTTATCTCGGAAAGCGAGGAACAGCCCTTGAACGCGCCGGCTCCTATGGAGGATACGGAGGAAGGAATTGTCACCGATGTAAGCGACGTACAGCCGTAAAACGCGTTTTCGCCCACGACGGAAATGCCTTCGGAAATTACGGCTTTTTTGAGAGTTCGGCAGTCGGAAAAGGCTCCGCGCCCTATTGACGCGACCTTATAGCCGTCTATGTATTCGGGAACTGTAAGCGTTGTCGGCTCGCCGGCAAAGCCGGATATTTCGCCGGAGCCTTTGTCGAAAAACAGTAATGAGCCGTCAACTTTGTAGACGGGGATTCGCGCCGCCGCCGAAGCGGAAACGGCAAAAAGGACGGCAATTGCCGAAAGCAGCGCCGTAAATTTCAAGCTCTTCATTTAAGTCCTCCTTTGGAACGGGCTTCGTGATTATTCCTCTTCTTCCTTCGTATTCTTCGTATTGCTGCTTATACGGTAGCTGAGCGTCATAAGACTGTCGGACATATGGACGCTTTCAACGGGAATTTTGCAGTCGAAATCCGCGTGCGAAAAATTCCATATTCCCAAAATGCCGCTTTTTTCGAGCAGCGAAACCAACTCTGACGCGGCGGACTTCGGCACGGCGATTGCCGCGATGTGCGGCCTGTGTTCAACGCAGTATTCATGCAAAAGAGCGACGTCAATAATCGGGATACTGTTTATTTCTCCGCCGATAAGCTCGGGCGCGTTGTCGAATATTGCTTCTATGGTGAAGCCGCGCCGCTTGAAGCCCGCGTAATTGGCAACGGCGCGTCCGACATTTCCCGCGCCGATAATTATGATTCTGTAGCGGTTATTAAGCCCCAGAATGTCGCCTATCGCGCTGTACAGCTCATAGACGTTATAGCCGTAGCCCTGCTGACCGAAGCCGCCGAAACGGTTCAGATCCTGTCTTATCTGTGAGGCGGTGACCTTCATTTTTTCACTGAGTGCGCCGGAGGATATTCTTGTAACGCCGTTTTCAAGCTGCTCTCCGAGATAACGGTAATAACGGGGAAGCCTGCGGGCGACCACTTCCGGAACGTTTTTATACATAAAATCAAGCCCTCCGTTGTCCGATGGACGGTAATATGTTTTTACACTTTTTACACTTTGCTGATTCCGTTTGACTTTATTCTAATACAAAACGGCTGACTTGTCAACATTTTTAACAATCTTTTAATATAACCTGTAATATAAATGAAGCGCCGGCCTCGGTCGTTCCGTTTCAACCCTCCGAAAGGGTCACGGCGACCTCCGTCAGCGAACCGTCGCGCAAAAAAGAAATACGGACGCTTTCTCCGGGCTGGTGCGAAAAAAGCCGTCGGCGCAGCGCAAGCATCGTATTGACCTCGGCCCCGTCCGCATACACGATTATATCTCCGTAGCGAAGACCGGCGGTAAAGGCGGGACCGTAGGAGTCGAGCTGCGCAACGTAAAGCCCCCTGCTGAAGCCGGAGCCCTTGTTGAGATACCTTGCCGCTTCGGAGGTGTAGGCATAAAGTCCGAGATAGGGAGTTTTAAATTCGCCGCTGCTTTTTATACGCTCAATCACGGGAACACATAGGTTTATCGGAACGGCAAAGCCCATTCCCTCGGCGGTGGAAACCTTTATAGTGTTTATTCCGACGACCTCGCCGGCGGCATTAATCAGAGGGCCGCCGCTGTTGCCCGGATTTATCGAAGCGTCGGTTTGTATAAGATCCTCCATGCAGCCTGTAATTCCGTTGCTGTCAACGGTTATTGTGCGGTTCAGCGCGCTCACGATTCCCGCCGTAACGGTTCTCTCAAACTGCATACTCAGCGGATTCCCTATCGCAATCACGCTTTCGCCGACGCGCAGAGCTTCCGCGTCGCCGAGAATCGCCTTTGAATAACGCCCGCCGTCAATTTTTATAACGGCGAGGTCGAGAGCGGCGTCGCTCCAGATTTCACGCGCTTCCCTTGTCGCGCCGTTGTACAGCGTGACGGCTATCTGCGCCGAGCCGTCACCTATGACGTGCTGGTTGGTGATAATGTATCCGTCCTCCGTGGCAATAACTCCGCTGCCCATGTACAATGACGAGCTTTTGCCCGTATTCGCGGACGAGGTTGAAATTCCAACAACCGAGGGCAGAGCGTTTTCAATCATGTCCGAAAGAGTTTCCTCCTCCGGCTCGTCGATTTCCTCGATTTCATCTATTTCCGCCGACACTTTGGCGCCCAAGTCGGCGCCGCTGTCAGCCCTTTGAATAAAAGCAAGATAAATTCCGCCCGCCGTTATGCTGACCGCCGCCACAAGCCCGAAGGAAAATATCGCCCAGAAAAATATCTTCGACAGCCTCTTCATTTTTCACCGCTCCGCACAAAAAAAGTCCCTGTGGTTAAGTAAAGCGCCGCCGTCCGCGTCCGCGGCTTGCCGCTCGGCATTTTGGAATTGACCGGCGCTTCTTTAGCTTTCCCACAGGGAATCGAATTTATTCGGTTTGGCTTTATTTTAAGACGGATTTCAGATATTCGAGCTGTTTCGGAGGTCTGCCGACATGATATTCGAGATATTTCTCCGTCATGGGGGCGAGACGCTTTAAAATCGGCTCAGGTGTTTTGAAAAACAGCGCGTCCTTTAAGTCGGAGGTGAGTATATATTCCAAGACAAGCATTTCGTCCTTCGTTATCGGCAGAGCCGAGGCTTCCTTGCAGCTTTCGCAGCAGGTTTCGCCGAGGGCAATGTCGAAAAATTCCGCCGTCCTCCCGCAGCGACATTCGGGGGATATGTAGGGCGCAAGCCCGAGTATTTCGCAGAGCCGAAGCTCGTACACCGTTTTGAGTACAGCGGCATCCTCGGGGCGCTTCATAAGCACATAAAGCGTGTTCAGCAGCAGGCGCACCTCCTCCGCCGCCGGAGAGTTCCTTTCGGTGCAGTCCTCGAGCAGAGCGGCGAAATACGCCCCGTATGCCACGCCTTCAACAGATTCGCGCAGATGATAGAAGCCCTCTACGCAATCGGCGGAGGACAGGGAATAAAGCTCTCTGCCCTCCTTAAGCACAAGCTCGCTGTAGCAGAGAAGCCCCACCGCCGCGCCGTTCCTGTTCCTGAGACTGCGCACGCCCTTTGCGATTACGGTTATTTTTCCAAGCTCCGGCGATACGGCGGTAAGAACGCGGTCATTGTCGCCGCTGTTTGCCGTCCGCACAATTATCGCTCTTGTTTTTATCATTTCGTTCAGCATTTTTTGACTCCTGCTGTCTTTGATATTTTTTGTATTCAAGGTATAATTCGATGTTGCCCGTTTCGGTGAAGCAACGCCAGTAAAAATCCTTCATAAGCTCCGCCTCCAAGCTTAGTATCTGCTGTTGGCGGCTTCATAAACGAGTTAATTTTCACCATATCCCAGCTCGCGCAGAGCCGACGCCTTATTGCGCCAGCCGCTGCGAACCTTTACCCAAAGCTTAAGACAGACCTTTGTTTCAAGCAGTTTTTCCATATCCCTGCGGGCATACGAGCCTATGCGCTTAAGGCTTTCGCCGTTTGCGCCGATAATAATCGGCTTGTGACTTTCTTTCTCGCAGTATATTACGGCGCTTATGCGCGTTATGTTTTCTTCTTCCTTCATTTCCTCGATTTCGACCGCCGTACCGTGCGGAATTTCGCGGTCGAGCAGACGAAGAAGCTTTTCGCGGATTATCTCGCCGCACATATCGCGCAGTGTTCTGTCGGCGGCAATGTCGTCGGGATAGTACGGCGGGCCGACGGGAAGAAGCTTCAAAATTTCCTCGCGTACAGCGGCAACATTGTCGCCGGTTTTTGCCGACGCCGGAATTATTGCCGCAAAATCGCAAAGCTCGTCAAATGACCCGATTTGAGGAAGAAGCTCCTCTTTTTTAACGGTATCCGCCTTGTTTATAACGAGAATCGCGGGTATGTTTTTTTCGCTTGTTTCCTTAAGAATATTTTTTTCAAGCTCGTAAATCTCTCTCCCCGCTTCCGCCACAAGCACGGCGCAATCCACTCCGTTGACGGCTTTTGCCGCGGAGTCGTTCATAAATTCGCCCAGCTTGGTGCGCGGCCGGTGAACCCCGGGAGTGTCGGTAAAAATAATCTGATAGCCTTCGCCGTTGTCGATTGCGAGCATATTGCTTCTTGTTGTTTGCGGCTTCGGCGAAACTATGGCCACCTTTTGTCCCGTAAGCGCGTTTATAAGAGTTGACTTGCCGACATTCGGACGTCCGACCACGGCGACAAAGCCCGATTTGAAGTTTTCGTCCATTTTATATCCCCCTCATATTATTTTCTGTATTGCGTGTATCAGCCTTATACCGTAAGGAAGAAAAATTATTATCCCGACAATCGCGGCCGCGGCGCTTATAACCAGCACGGCTGCCGCCGCGGCGTCCTTTGCCTGCTTCGCAAGCCGATTCTGCTGCGGAGAAATGATGTCAACGGTGTTTTCGAGAGCGGTATTGAAAAGCTCCGCCGTCAGAACCAGAGCGCACAGCGCCAGCACGGCGGCCTTTTCCGCCGCGCTCAGTCCGAAAACAAAGGCGCAAAGCACCACAACGACCGTCGCCGCGCAGTGAAGCTTCATGTTTCTCTCGTTTTTGACGGCAGACACAAAGCCGTCGGCGGCATGACGGAAGCTTTCTGTTAAGGAGCGGTTTTTTTGCGGCATATTATCACTGCCTTTCAAGCTTCATTTTTTCCATTACGGACTTTTCGTGGGCGCGCATGACGGCGGTATCGGTATCCTCCTTGTGGTCGAAGCCCATGAGATGCAGTGTGCTGTGAGCCGCAAGAAAGCCGACCTCGCGCAGCAGGCTGTGACCGTATTCCTCCGCCTGATTTTTTGCCCTTTCAAGAGAAATCACAATGTCGCCGAGCAACAGAAGCTCTCCGTCGTAGTCGCCGCTTTCCTCGATCATAACTCCGTCGTCGTCAAATTCCAAAATGGGAAAGCTCAATACGTCGGTGGGAGAATCAATACCGCGTGTTTCTTTGTTTATTTCCCTGATTCCCTCATCGTCGGTTATCAGAACGCTGACCTCACAGTCCGTGTCGGCGCAGTCCAGAACCTCCATTACGGTCATGACGGCCCTTTGCAGCACATCCGAAAGCTCGTCCGTAAATTCAACCTTATCCTGTTCGTTTTCAATAATAAATTCAATCATGGTAATCCTCCCGCTAATACTGTATTCTCTCGTGGAAATATCCGCCGAGAGTTTTGATTATGGTGTTTGTCACAATGCGCAGCTCTCCGAAGGTAAGATTACATTCGTCGAGCTGACCCGCTTCAACGCGCGAATTTATCAGCTCGCGCACCATTTTGTCTATTTCGGCTTCTTCCTTGCTGCTCAGACTTCTCACCGCCGCCTCGCAGCCGTCGCAGAGCATGACGATTGCCGCTTCGCGGGTCTGCGGCTTCGGACCGGGATAAATGTAAGGAGAAACATCGCAGTCGGGGTCTTCCCGAAGGGCGCGTACAAGGAAATAGCCCGTGCCCGTTGTGCCATGGTGCTGGGCAATTATGTCACGGATGCCGTGAGGAAGATGATACTGCTTCGCCATTGCTATACCGTCGGAAACATGATTTATGATAACCCTTGCGCTCTCCTGATAGCTCATGTTGTCGTGCGGATTTTCGGTGTATTGGTTTTCCTTGAAATACAGCGGATGATTCATCTTGCCTATATCGTGATAGTAAGCCCCGACACGCGCCAGTACGCTGTCGGCGCCGATTGAGCGGGCGGCAATTTCCGCTATATTAGCCACGGTCAGGGAGTGGTGGTATGTCCCCGGAGCCTGAATGAGCAGCCTTTTAAGCAGCTTGCTTTCGGGATTGCTCAGCTCGTTCAGCTTCATCGGCGTAAGTACATCGAAGCCCCATTCCCAGAAGGGGAGAGAACCGGCGGTCAGTATCCCCGCCAGAAAGCCTCCGACAAATCCCGCGCCCAGATTCATAAGTATGCCGCGTCCGTCCTCGGACTCAAGCAGCGACATACAGAGAGCCGACGCCGCATTCCCCAAGGAGCTTATCAGCGCCGCGGGAATTATGTTTACCCTTCGTTTTACCTTGCTGTAGCAGAAGGCGGTTATGCTTCCGCTCAGAATCAGACATACGCCGTATCCCCAGTCGTGCATTGCGCCGACGGCTCCGAAAATTCCTATGCACACGTTTACCAAAATCGCCGCCTTCACATCGGCGAAAATTGTTATCACGGCCGCCGCAAAGCCTATAGGCAGCATATAACGGACAGTGTCCGAAAGGCTGCGCCCTATGTAAAATTCCATTGCCGAGGCTATAATACAGACAATCGCGATTATCAGCAGCTTGTCGGTGCTGTGACCGAGCTGAGGGTCGCAGATGAAGATATAGGCGGCGAAAAGTCCGAAGCACGTCAGCAGAAGAATGCATATTCCCGCGATATAACGGCGGCTGAGAGGACTTGAGCCTTTGAGCAGCCCCAGCTCGCCGAGCATATCGAGCTGCGCTTGCGTCACGATTTCGCCTCGGCGCACAAGCGTTTGATTTTTTTTGTACTCAACGTTTTCCACCGCCGCCGCGGCAGCATCGCGCCGGCGCTCCGTTTCGTCCTCGTCAACGCTGAGATTTTCCGTTATAACGGAGCGAACAAGCGCAATCGCCGCGGCTTGCGCGTCCTCGTCCAAGCCGATGGCGTCAATTTTTGCCCGGCAGGCTTCGACTCCGGAGGCCGTATCCTCGACGCCGTCCGCCATAACCTCGTCAACAAAGCTCACAACCTTTTTCAGAGCCGAAAAATCCGAATCGGACATTGAGGCGACGGCTTCATAGCACCCGTCGTCCAGTTCAAGCTTGGAACGCGCCTTTAGCTGGAGAATTTTCGCTTCGGTATCGTATTCTTCGTTTTCGCGCACAGTGGTTGCGGCGGCAAAAAAGGTATTAAGCTGCTCCGTCGCCGAGGTGCGCAGAGCGCCGTCCAGCTTGTACACAGCCTGCACACTTTTCTCCGCCGCCTCACGCAGCGCCGCCGTTGTCGTCTTATCCACAATTGCGCGCGAAGCGTAAACATCTACCGGAGAAATATCGCCGGCATTCAGCTCAAGCTGACCTGCCTGTCCCGCCGTGAGACTTATTGTCAGAATGAGAGCAAAGGCGGCGACGGCAATAAATCCCCGCTTGGCGTAATCCGCTTTGCGCTTATCCATTTCCGTATTCCCTTCTTTCACTTCTTTCATATGCCGCGATTATTTTTTGCACAAGCGGGTGACGCACAACATCCCTGTCCGTCAGATTTACAATCGACAGCCCTTCTATATTTTTCAGTATTTTAACAGCGTCCTTCAGTCCGCTTTTAACTCCGCGCGGAAGGTCAATCTGCGTTATGTCGCCGGTTATGACGGCATGACTTCCGAAGCCGATTCTTGTCAAGAACATTTTCATCTGTTCGGGAGTAGTGTTTTGGGCTTCGTCGAGGATAATATAGGAATCGTCCAGCGTACGCCCGCGCATATAGGCGAGAGGAGCGATTTCAATAAGCCCGCGTTCAAGGTATTTTTGATAATTTTCCTGACCGAGCATATCGCCGAGAGCGTCATAGAGCGGGCGAAGATACGGATCCACCTTCATTTGCAGGTCGCCCGGAAGGAAGCCGAGCTTCTCTCCCGCCTCGACCGCGGGGCGCGTCAGGATTATTTTGCTTACCTCCTTGCGGCGGAAGGAATCCACCGCCATAGCCACGGCGAGGTATGTTTTACCCGTGCCTGCCGGACCGACGGCTATCGTGACAATGCTGTCACGGATTTTTTGGACATAGTTTTTCTGCCCCTGAGTTTTGCACTTTATCGGCTTGCCGTTTCCGGTAAGGCATATATAGTCGCCCTTCGCCGCGGGAACATATTCGATTCCCTCCTGCGCCATGAATATGGCGTAGCGGACGTTTTGTTCCGTCAGCTCCTCGCCCTGCTCCGAAAGCGACGCAAGCTGCTCCACCACGGCCGCCGCCTTTTCCGCGTCCGCGCCCGTCATTTTTATTGTATTTCCCGAATTGGAAATTTTTACGTCAAGCTCCCGTTCGATAAGCTTGACATTTTCGTCAAAGCTTCCGAACACATCCATAACGCTGCTCAGGCTTTTTGCTTCATAGGTTTTTTCCATCTGATGTTTCCCCTTAATAAATATTGTATAAATTTCCCTTTGCTATCGTATCGGCACCTCCGCCGCTATATCCGTCAGGCATTCCGCCCTCATAAGAAGCTCCGCCGCCGTAGCGTTGTCGTTTAAAGTCACGTCCAGCCTTTGAAGCTCCGCTCCGCTTTCGGCAATTTCTTCCTCAAACCGCGCCCTCGCTTCCGCCGCCGCGGCGTCTATGTCCGTCGCGCGGGCTTCGGCTTCGACTTCTTCATAAACGCAGCTTATAAATTCTACGGGAAAATTACCGAAGCTGTATTTGGTTATTATTTTATCATACTTGTTATATAAAATGCTACTGTTTAATGAAAAATTTACAATAAATTTTTTTATTTGTACCGAACGCACCTGTTGGACATTGCCGGTCTTGGTTCTTATTTCGGTAATTTTCGGAATTGTAACGCTTTTTTCGCGCCACACACGCGCAATGACGCTTCCTTGAGCATGGCGAAGCATGACATTTTCGATTCTTTCGCTTTCAAGAGCGCCGCTTATGAGAATTGTACCCTTTTCGACCGTGTCGCCTTCATTTACCGCGGCTCTGCCTTCAAGCACGGTAATTTTTTCGACTACTCCCGTTTCGTTCGCAATTATGTTTGCCGGCTCTTCTGAAATATGCTCCGGCGGCATACTTCTTGCCGCCACGCGCACATATGCCGTTGCGCCGCGTATGTCCACCCAAAGCCACATCAGGTCGTCTATTGAAAGAATTGCCTCGCGCTTTATTCGATTCTGGTCTATGTCCTTCTTTGCCGTCCCCGCGGCAATATCGTTTTCCTTCAGAAATTCCGCCACCTCTGCGCGAAGCTCCTCGGTTCCGCCCGAAAGCTTCACTCTCCATATAAAGCGCGAAAACGCGAACAACGCCGCGACTGTAAGAGCTGCCCCGCACAGCAGTATGTACCGCTTTTTCAGCCGCCGCAGTATGCGGGGAACGCCGTGCTCGCGTACGCGTTTCATTTCCAGCCCTTCGGGAAGATTTTCCTCCATAACGGCGCAGGCCCTGCGGCTGAGCTTCATGCGAAGCCCGTTCGGAACGGGGCGAGCATGGGATATGTAGATTCCCATCGCGGCGGCGATATTCAAAAATCTTTCGGGCCTTTCTCCCGTCACCTCAACTGTAAAGCTGCTTTTCAGCATAAGAGCAGTATCCGGCAATGCCAAGCCTCCTAACAAAATTCAACCGAGGAAATTTTCCCCTTTAGCAAAAGCTCCTCCGCCGCGAGCGCGCTTATTTCCAAGCCGCTTCCCGTTATTACCGCGATTCCGCTCACGGTGTTCACTCTCACGGTTTCCGCGCTGTAGTCCAGTATGCCGCGCAGTCCTTCGATGAGAATTTCCGTGCTGCCCGTAATTGTCAGAAGCGAATATCGCCCGAACACCTCTTTTTTTATTTCTGCCGCCACAGCCAACAACTCTCCTTCGGTTTTCCCTAATATTAATAGTTATGCCCGCGCCGATGAAAACATACATTTTATTGATAAGGATAAATTTTCTGCTTTTGTGGGAGGGTAGTATGTACGCAATATTTCTTTGCGCGGCTTTGGCGCTTTTTCCCGATGCCGCTCTGCGCGGAGCCGGACTCGGACTGGAAATCTGCGTAAAAGCCGTAATTCCGTCGCTGCTGCCGTTTATGCTGGTAAGCCATATTTTGATTGAAAACGGCTGGGGAGAAAAAACGGGAAGGCTGCTTTCGCCGTTGCTGCGTCCGCTGTTCGGAATGGATTCCGTTTGTTCCATGTGCTTTGTCACAGGGCTTTTGGGCGGATACCCCTGCGGAGCGAGGGCGGTCGCGCAGTCGGCGGAAAACGGACAGATGAGCAAAGCCGACGCGGAAATCGCGCTGGCGTTTTGCAACAACAGCGGCCCGCTGTTCATAATCGGAACGGCGGGCGCGGCGGTTTACGGCAGTGTAAAAATCGGAGCCGCGCTTTACCTCAGTCATGTTGTCGGAGCTGGCGTTTCCGCCCTTGTTTTCGGACGAAAAACCGTCGGCAAAAGCGGCAAGGTATGCAAAAAAGGATTGAAAATCCCCGTCGGAACGCTTGTAAGCCGTGCCGCGTCCGACAGCGGAGCGGCAATAATCGGCGTATGCGCGCTGATTATAACCTTTTCGGCCCTCATCGAAGCCCTTGCGCTCGACCGCTTCCCGCTTCTTATCGGGATATTCGAAGTCTCGCGCGGAATAGGAGAGCTTGCTCCCTTCGGCTTTGCGGCCTTGCCGCTGGCGGCGGCATATCTGAGCTGGGGCGGGCTGAGCGTGATTTTCCAAACGGAAGCCGTGGCGCCGACGCTGTCAAAAAAATATTTCATTGCCGGAAAAATCGTCTCCGCGTTATCCGCCGCTGCCGCCATGCTTGCGTGTACCGTATTTTTTGAGAAAATCATATTGTGAGAAATTTTCCGCCGAGCGGGCGCTCCGCAAAAACGGAAACGGAAATTTCGGCCTGTAACGTTTTACTAATGATTGAGCATACTATGCTCGTGAGGTGATATATTATGTGCGGAATAGCGGGGGAAGTAAATCCCCTTCTGAGGAAACATTCCGAGCCTGAGGACTTTTACCTTGATATGCGCCGTGAGCTGCTTCGCCGCGGGCCCGACCAAAACGGCATATTTTCCGACGACGGCGTTATGCTTTTGCACACGCGTCTTGCCGTAATCGACATTGAAAACGGGCTTCAGCCCATGACGCGCGGCGGAAGCACCATCGTCTATAACGGCGAGCTTTACAATACCGCCGAGGCGCGTTCTTTTTTGGAGAGCCGCGGCGTAAAATTTTCAACCTCGTCGGATACGGAGGTTGTGCTTGCCGCCTATAATGAGCTGGGCGAGGACTGCCTTGACTTGCTCGGCGGAATTTTCGCCTTTGCCGTGTGGGACGGGAAACAGCTTTTCGTCGCGAGGGATAAAATGGGCGTAAAGCCGTTTTTCTATGCCGAAAGAGACGGAAGCTTCATTTTCGCGTCGTCTGTGGCGGCTTTGCTGCGCCATCCGAAGGTCGGCGCGGTAATCGACAAAAACTCCGTTGAGGAATTGTTCCTGATAGGACCCGGACGCAGCCCCGGCTGCGGCGTACTGAAGGGTATAAGGGAGCTGCCTCCCGCCTGCTGCGGAAGGGTCGAAAACGGACGGCTTAAGCCGCGCCGCTACTGGAGCTTGAAGCAGCATGAGCATACCGACAATCTCGCTCAAACCGTAGAGCATACCCGTGAGCTTGTCGTATCCGCGATAAAACGGCAGCTTGTGTCGGACATTCCGGTGTTCACATTCCTTTCGGGAGGGCTGGATTCAAGCCTGATTTCCGCCGTCGCCGCAAAGGAACTTGCCCGCCGCGGCAGGGAGCTGCACACATACAGCGTCGATTATGTTGACAACGGGAAATATTTTGTCGCGGGCAAATTCCAGCCGAACAGCGACGAGGAATACATCAATAAAATGAATGACTTTCTCGGCGTGACGAATCACAGAATCCTGATTGACACTCCGGAGCTTACAAACGCCCTGTTTGAAGCCGTTGACGCCCGCGGATTGCCGGGCATGGCGGATGTGGACGCGTCGCTGCTGGTTTTTGCGCGGGAAATAAAAAAGAATTTCTCCGTCGGGCTGAGCGGAGAATGTGCCGATGAAATTTTCGGCGGCTATCCGTGGTTCCGCGACGAAACAATCCGTATGGAGGAGGGCTTCCCGTGGTCGCAATCCGTCGATTACCGCTTCGGCTTTCTGCGCGCGGAGCTGCGTGCTTTGATTTCTCCGCACGAATATGTTGAAAGGCTCTGCCGCGTAACGGTGAACGATACGCATAAGCTTGATTTCAATCCTCCGGCGGATAACCGAATGAAGGAAATGACGCGCCTTAATCTTGACTGGTTTATGCAGACGCTGCTGAACAGAAAGGATTTCATGACGATGTACAGCGGAGTGGAAGCCCGCGTACCCTTCTGCGACATAAGCATTGTAGAGTATATGTACAGCGTGCCGTGGGAATACATGAACCTTGAGGGGCGCGAAAAGGGACTGCTGCGCAAGGCGGCCGAGGGTCTGCTGCCCGATGAGGTGCTTTGGCGCAAGAAAAGTCCCTATCCGAAAACCCACAATCCCGGCTATCTGAAAAGCGTTTCCGCCCTGCTGCGCGAGGTTATTGCCGACCCGTCCTCGCCCATACTTGAGCTTGCGGACAAAACGGCGCTTGAGTCCTTGCTCGCGGAAAATAACGCTCAGCCGTGGTACGGTCAGCTCATGACAACTCCCCAAACCATAGCCTATATGCTGCAAATAAACTATTGGATGAAAAAATATAATATCAAAATTGAAATCTGAAAATGTATCCCGAGCGGACGGAGGCAATACGAACTCTGTCCGCTCCGAATTTTATTCCTCTGAAAAATTAACGAATTAGCTGTTGACGAAACAGGGCTTTTTTGTTATAATATAGAAAAGAGAAAAGCGGCGCTGCGGCGGCTTTTCATAAAAAAGACGAAAGGAGTGAAGCCGCATGGCTTCTTTGAAAAAAGTATTGTCGGCAATTCTTGCGCTGGCGCTTATTCTGTCGTGCGCGGCCGCGTTTGCCGAGGATGTCGTTGAGCTTACGGCGACGGTCGCCAAACCCACAATAACCGTAAAAAATGTTATAAACGGGAAAGAGGTTGTCCTGTCATCAACCTCAAGCTCCGTGAAAATTTACTATACCACCGACGGCACTACGCCGACAAATTCCTCCGCGCTTTACAGCAGCTCAAGCCCCATCGTTCTGTCAACGGCGGGAACGTATACAATTAAGGCCATAGCGTACAGCGGAAGCTCGAAAAGCAGCGCGGTGACCGAGACAGTAACGCTTGAAAAGGTCGGCATTTCTCCTACGGATAGTGGCGTATGCTCTCTTAGTTTGAGTAAAGACGCGGAGGGCAATGTTACGAGTACACAATTGAGCATTAAACTTGACAGCGATTACAGCGTTTACTACCGTCTTGGGAAAACGCCCTCCTCCGAAACGTTCAAATATAATGACTCGGACGTGTTTTTATACGAGAGTCCGCTGACATTCTATAAAGCGACGTACATACAGCTTGCGATTTACCGCAAGGGCTACGCGCCGAGCGACATCAAATCCTTGACCGACAGAGACTATTGGGGAAAGGACACCTTCAGTACGCCGACATTCAAAACCTCG
>CAZICW010000001.1:0-55712 GCA_964537995.1 uncultured Oscillospiraceae bacterium | reverse complement strand
AGTACGGTCACGCTGAGCGTTCCGACCTCAAGCACCGAAACAGCCGCGAACGGCGCGAAAACCCTGACGCTTAAATCCTCCGACGGCGCGGACATATATTATATGATGTTTGAATCCATACCCTCGTCCTACGACCTGACCGTAAGCACGGGAACGCTTTATACTCAGCCCATAGTTTTTGACAAAACAGGAACGTACTATATAGTCTTTCGCGCTTACGCGGAAGGAAAATACAGCGATATTAAACAAGGGAAGATTGAAGTCGCGGTAACAGAAACCGTTACGGCGGCGAAGACAACTCTTGAAAACGGCGCCGTATATATCACTCTTACCGCCGAAGAGGGCTGCGACATATACTATGTTACCGAAAAAATCAAGAACGCTTCGGATATTGCAATCAGCAGCGAAAATCTTTACACCTATCCGATAACATACAGCAGCAGCGGCTATATCGCCGCCGTGGCAGTCAAGACCGTTAACGGCGAACAGAGCGTCAGCAGCGTCTACGCCGCGACGGTTTCCGTTACGGGCGGGCCGATTACGCTTGATAAGGTGGGAGAAATAACCGTTAAGGAAACAAACACCGCGTCGGGAGTCAGGGTTACGCTTTCCTGCGCCGACAGCGATGCGGATTTGTTCTATACGATCGATAAAAACGCGGATACCGCGGCCACAACGGGGGACACGAAATACACCGGAGCCTTTGAGGTTTCGACGGGCGGCTATGTCCATGTTGTCGCGGCGAAGCCGGGCTATGAATACGCGTATAAAACACAGTCTCTTAATGTGTCCAAAACAGCCGAACCCACGGTTGAGGCAGTTCCGAGCGGCAGCAGCTATATTCTCCGCTTTGCCTGCGAAACCGACGGCGCGGAATATTACTATACAACCGACTGCACAACCCCCACAACAAGCTCCGCGCAGGCGACGAGCGGGCTTGCGGTTGTGGACTCGGGAGTGACGCTGAAGTTTATTGCCGTTGCCAACGGCTATGAAGCCAGCAATGTTGTGACAAAGATTTTGAGCGAAGGAGATATTTCCCAATGCGGCGAGGTTCTCTTTACAGAATCGAATGTTATCGGCGGAAAGGAGCTTATGCTCACCGATTTAACTCCCCGCACAACAGTTTACTATACGCTTGACGGCACCGATCCGACGGTTGACAGCAATGTTTACGAGAACAGGCTCAGCTTCACCTCCGCCGGAACCTATACCGTTCGCGCGATTGCCGTGCGCAGCGGCTACTACGACAGCGAAATCTATGAATACACCGTAACCCTAACCGCCTTGACTACGCCGTACGCAAAAAGCTCATCATCAATGCTCAATGTTGACGGTTCGATGATATACAATTTGTATCTCGGCAATGAAAGCGAACCCGCAAAGATTTACTATACAACAGACGGCTCGGTTCCAGTTGTCGGCAGTGACTCCACAAAGCTGTTCACGGGAAGCTATATCTACTTCTATGAGGACGGTATGCTCCGAATAATGGCCGCGGCGGAAGGCTACGCCAACAGCTCCGTGAACAATTACACCGTAACGATTCCCGAAATAACGGGCGTCGGCGGAGCGACAGTGCTTTCCACCGAAGCGGCTGTCGGCGGAACGAACATATACTTTGCCAGCTCCACCGAGGGTGCGTCCTTCTTCTTCCTGATTGTCGAGGGAACGGAATCAACAGGGGTAACCGCTTCGGAAATTACAACTCCCTGCGGCGGCGAGAACGGAAACATGGTCTTTGCTCCGTATGAAAGGAGCGTCGTATGGGTCAAAACGGTTAAGAGCGGCTTAGCTCCGACCGTTATGAAGTATAATGTTACCAACGGAGCCGCCGACGCTCCGACGGCATCCGTCGCGTCGAACAGTGTGGTTAAGGCGGGAACCGCGGTCGAGCTTATCGGAGGAAACTATACCGACAGCGAAGGCGCGGAGCGGACATTTGAGGTGTTCTATACGCTCGACGGCACCGCTCCGACGCTTGAGAGCGACGTTTATACCGAACCGATTGAAATAACGAGCGGAACTCTTATCCGTGCCGCTGCGGCGGGATACAAGTACGCGCTCAGCGAAATCGCCGACTTTTATTACGGCGTCGAGGGAGAGAGCTATGCAATCGACATTGACATCTCGAACCTTACCCGCGTAGGCGCAAACGGAATTGAAGGCAGTATAAAGCTCGGCATTTCCGGTCTTGAAGATGTGAACGGAAGGGCATACGTAGCGCTTTACAGAAACAACGAACTGCTTGCTGTTCGAAGCGCCGCGCTTGCGGAAAGCGTTACCTTCGATGATATAGCCGTACTGGCGGAAGGAACGGTCATAGTCAAGGCATTCGTATTCCTTGACGACGGCAGTATTCAGCCCGTCTGCACAAACTCGATACGAGCGTTTTAGCTGAAAGAGGCTCGTATCTCGCGGCTTGGCCGACCCTTGCCGGCATATAAAAGCATAAAAGCAGGCGCGAATCCACGGATTCGCGCCTGCTTTATTACTGTTTTACTTCCCGTTATATACGTTTATTCTGTTGAGCGCGCGCTTGAGCTTATATTCCGCCAAGCGCAGCTCGTTGTCGCCCTGCTTTTTCCGCATACGCTCCCGCGCTTTCTCCGCGGCGCGTTCGGCGCGCTCAAGGTCAATTTCGTCCGCCCATTCAAAGGTTATTGCCACAATTCGCACGACTCCGCCGCTGACGCTTATCATTCCGCGGTTCGAGGAGCCGATACGGACGGCGCCGTCGGGAAACATGACCTTTGTTTTACCGACGTCGAGCGGAGCGACATAGTCGCTGTGGCGCGCAAGGATTCCCACGTCGCCTTCGGTTGTACGGGTTATGACCTTTTTGGCGGGGCCGTCATAGAGAAGCCCGTCGGGAGTTGCTATCTGAAGCTGAAATTCCATAAACTTCACAGCCTTTCTTAGCCATTTTTCGCCTTTTCAACGACCTCGTCGATTGTTCCGGCGAAAAGGAAAGCGGATTCGGGCAAATCGTCGTGCTTGCCTTCAATTATTTCCTTGAAGCCGCGCACGGTTTCATTGACGGGAACATACTTGCCCGTCATGCCGGTGAACTGCTCGGCAACGCTGAACGGCTGCGACAGGAAACGCTGAACCTTTCTTGCGCGGCTGACGGTGAGCTTGTCGTCCTCGCTCAGCTCGTCCATACCCATGATGGCAATTATATCCTGAAGCTCGTTGTAGCGTTGAAGCATACGCTGAACGCTTCTCGCGACCTCGTAATGCTCCTCGCCGACAACATCGGGAGAAAGTATGCGCGATGTAGAATCCAGCGGGTCAACCGCGGGATAAATGCCCTGCGACGCGATTTGGCGCGAAAGCACGGTTGTGGCGTCCAAATGGGCAAAGGTGGTCGCCGGCGCGGGGTCCGTCAAATCGTCGGCGGGAACATAGACCGCCTGAACAGAGGTGATAGAGCCTTTTTTCGTTGAGGTTATACGCTCTTGAAGAGCGCCCATTTCCGTGGCAAGCGTAGGCTGATAGCCGACGGCGGAGGGCATACGTCCGAGAAGGGCGCTTACCTCGCTGCCCGCCTGAGTAAAACGGAAAATATTGTCAATGAACAGAAGCACATCCTGTCCTTCTTTGTCGCGGAAGTATTCCGCCATTGTCAGTCCGCTCAGACCGACTCTCATTCTCGCTCCGGGCGGTTCGTTCATCTGACCGTAAACCAACGCGGTTTTGTTCAGCACGCCGCTCTCCTTCATTTCGTTATAGAGGTCGTTGCCCTCGCGTGTGCGTTCGCCGACGCCCGTGAATACGCTGATTCCGCCGTGCTGCTTGGCGACATTGTTGATAAGCTCCATAATAAGAACGGTTTTTCCTACGCCCGCGCCGCCGAAAAGACCGATTTTCCCGCCCTTGGCATAGGGGCAGATGAGGTCTACAACCTTGATTCCCGTTTCGAGGATTTCCGTTGTGCCCGCCTGCTCGTCGTAGGCGGGGGCGCTGCGGTGTATACTCCAGTGTTCCTTGGCTTCCGGAGCGGGAAGATTGTCTATAGGCTCGCCCAGAAGATTGAACATTCTTCCGAGCGTACAGTCGCCTACGGGTACGTTTATCGGCGCGCCCGTGTCAACGGCCTCCGCGCCGCGAACAAGACCGTCGGTGCTGCTCATTGCTATGCAGCGCACAACATCGTCGCCGATATGCTGAACCGCCTCGGCAATCATTTTTTTATCTCCGCCGCGGTTGACCTCTATGGCATTGAGCAAATTCGGAAGGCTGCCTTCGGGAAACCTTATATCGAGAACGGGACCGATTACGGAAATTACCTTTCCTTTACTCATGTTATATCCTTCCTTCATTTTGGATTTTTAAACCTCGCTGCCGGCGACAATTTCCGTGATTTCCTGAGTTATCGACGCCTGACGCGCGCGGTTGTATTTGAGACTCAGAGAGGAAATCATTTCGTCGGCGTTTTTATTGGCCGCCTCCATTGCGCTCCTTCGGGCGCTCAGCTCCGACGCTATTGATTCGCAGAGAGCGCCGTAAATTATGCCGCTGATATACTGCGGAACTATGCTGTTAAAAACGGCTTCCGCCGACGGCTCGTAAATTATAAGACCGGATTTCCCGCTTTCGCCGCCGTCTCTGCGTATGGGAAGAATTTCAATTGACGCGGGAACCTGAGTGAGTACGTTCACAAACGAGGTATAGCTTACGGTCAAGCGGTCAAAATCACCGCGAAGGAAAGCCTTGCCGATTTCTTCGCCCATAGCTCCGCAGTTTCCGAGGGATACGTCATCGGCGACGGCATAGTCGTCGTTGATGATAGCAAATCCCTTGCGGCGGTAAAGCTCCACCGCTTTGCGCCCTATAGGAAGTATCAAATCGCCCTCCTCGGCTGCCGCCGCCTTGAACAGATTGCTGTTATAGCCGCCCGCAAGTCCGCGATCGCCGGCGATTATTATGCGGCAGGTGCGTTTGCCCTCGGAGGGGCGGGTGAAGGGCGAGGAAAAGTCCTTGTTGCCGCGCTGAATGTCGGAAAGCGTGTCCTGTAAAATTTTGAAGAAGGGGCGGCTGTGTTCGATTCTTTCCTTCGCGTGGCGCAGCTTTCCCGTCGCTACCAGTTCCATTGCCTTTGTTATTTGGCGTGTGCTTTCAATGCTTCTTATCCGGCTTTTTATAGCCTTCATTGATTCTGCCATAGCCGTTTACCTCGTTTCAAGGAAGCTGCTGCGACACTCGGTTATCGCCGACTTTACCATTTCCTCGGTTTCGGGACTGAGCGCGCCTGTTTCGGCAATATTTTTATAAATGTCGGGATAGGTTGATTCGGCATAGCTGAACAGAGCCGCTTCGAAATCGCGTATGTCCTCGACCTTTATCGGCGCGAGATAACCGTTTACAACCGCGTAAATTATCAAAATTTGGTTTTCAACCGAAACGGGAGAGTTTCTATCCTGCTTAAGCACCTCAACTATGCGTGCGCCTTGGTCGAGACGGGACTTTGTGTCGGCGTCGAGGTCGGAGCCGAACTGGGCAAACGACTGAAGCTCACGGTATTGGGCATAGGCAAGCTTAAGCGTGCCGGCAACCTTTTTCATTGCTTTGAGCTGTGCGTTGCCGCCGACGCGGCTGACGCTGATGCCGGGGTTCACGGCAGGCATAATGCCGCTGTGAAAAAGCTCTGTCTCAAGGAAAATCTGACCGTCGGTGATTGAAATTACATTCGTCGGGATATAGGCGGAGACATCGCCGGCCTGAGTTTCGATTATAGGCAAAGCCGTAAGGCTGCCGCCGCCGTACTCGGGAGCAAGCCGTGCCGCACGCTCCAGAAGGCGGGAATGGAGATAGAATACGTCGCCGGGATATGCCTCACGTCCCGGAGGACGGCGTATGAGCAGGGAAAGCGCGCGGTAAGCGACGGCGTGCTTGCTGAGGTCGTCATACACGACCAAAACATCCTTGCCCTTGTACATAAAATACTCGCCCATAGCGCAGCCGGCGTAAGGAGCGATATACTGAAGCGGACTGAGCTCGCTTGCCGTTGAGGAAACAACAATCGTATAATCCATTGCGCCGCTCTTTGTCAGCGTATCGACAAGCTGGGCAACGGTTGAATTTTTTTGACCTATGGCGACATAGACACAGATTACGTTCTGACCCTTCTGATTTATAATGGTGTCGATGCCTATGGTTGTTTTACCGGTTTGACGGTCGCCGATTATAAGCTCACGCTGACCGCGTCCTATGGGAATCATCGCGTCGATTGCCTTTATACCCGTCTGGAGCGGAACGCTTACGCTTTCTCTTTCGATTATTCCCGGGGCCGGACTTTCAATCGGGCGAGTCTCATTGGTGTTAATCGGACCCTTGCCGTCTACGGGCTGACCGAGCGCGTTCACAACCCTTCCGATCATTGCTTCGCCGACAGGGACGCTCACAACTCTGCCTGTCCGTTTTACAACGCTGCCCTCATGGATGCCTTCGTCGCTGCCCAGAATTACCAAGCTTACAACCGTTTCTTCAAGGTTGAGCGCCATGGCATACTCGCCGTTTTCAAATTCGACAAGCTCATTCGCCATACAGTTTTCAAGACCGTGAACCTTTGCGATGCCGTCGCCGACCTCAATCACATAGCCTGTTTCTTTTTGCTCCACCTTATTGGAATAATTTTTTATTCTATCCTTTATGACCTTGCTTATTTCATCAGGTTTAAGCTGCAATTTGTCCACCTACCTAACAATTTCTTTCTTGATTTCTTCCAGCCGACCCTTTACGCCGCCGTCAATCTGCATTCCGTCGGCGCGGATAACGACGCCGCCGAGTATGGACGGATCAACCTTGCTGTTGAGGATAATTTTCTTGCCCGTAAGCTTTTCGAGCTTTTGACGGAGAGCCTCTTTCGCCCCTTCGTCAAGAGGAACGGCGGTCACCGCTGTGGCCTTTTCGATTCCGTTCGCCTTGTTATATGCCTTTTCGTAGGCTTTTACAAGATAGCCGAAGGCGGAAATATTACGGTTTTCAATCAAAAGCTTAATCGTGTTTATAATGTAGGGATGGCAGCCGTCAAAAACCGCGTCGGCCACCTTGAGTTTTTCTTCTTTTTGAAGCTGAGGCGCGTCCAGCATTGAGAAAAAATCGCCCGATTCGGAATAAATTTCCGACAGCACATCAAGCTGAGCCTTTATTTCCTCGGCAATACCTTCCTCCGCCGCAAGCGCGTAAAGAGAGTTCCCGTAAACCGTTCCAGTTTCCCTCATCGGCACTCAACCTCACTGTTAATAAAATCATCAACAAGACGGGCATGGATTTGCGGGTCGATTTCCTTCTCGATAACCTTTTCCGCGATGGCGACAGCCATGTCGGCGACCTGCGTCCGAAGCTCGCTGACGGCGGTTTCCCGCTCCTGTTCGATTTGAGCTTCCGCCTTGTTTATCATTCCGGCAGCCTTGGTGCGGGCTTCGTTCAGGATTTCGTCGCCGTGCTCACGGGCGGACTTTGTCGCCTCCTGCATTATGCGGCCGGCTTCGTTCTTCGCGTCACGGAGCTTTTGCGTATATTCGGTTTCCATAGCCTTCGCGTTCGTTTCGGCAACCTCTGCCTTTTGGTACATTTCTCGTACCTCGTCGTCGCGCTGCTTAAGAATTTTCTGTACGGGCTTGAACAAAAAATGACGCACCAAAAGGAACAGTATCAGAAGATTGCACCAAGTAAAAATAAGCGACCAGACATCCGGCGGAATTGTTACAAAATCCAAATATTTGCTCATGAATATCCTCCTAACTTATTTTTAAATAAGAAGGAAAGCCTACAGGAGCTTAACAAGCGGATTCGCAAAGAGAAGAATAAGCGCCACAACCAAGCCGTAGATACCCGTCGATTCCGCAACGGCGCAGCCGAGAAGCATGGTTGTTGTTATGTCGCCCTTGGCTTCGGGCTGACGGCCTACCGCCTCGGCGCCTTTGCCTGCGGCAAAGCCCTGACCTACGCCGGGGCCTATGCCCGCTATCATTGCAAGTCCCGCGCCGATTGCCGACGCCGCCAATACTATTGCTCTTTCCATAACTGATTACCTCCGATTAAAATATAGATTGTTTATAAACAGACCGTGCAAAAGCCGGACTTTTGCGCAGTCAAATTATCATCGTTCAGTCCTGCGCTCCGCTGACAAATACCATTGTCAGCATAGAGAAAATATATGCCTGCAAAACGCTTGTGAACAGGTCGAAATATATCGAAAGAAACGCCGGCAAGCCGACTTGGAAAATCGGGATGCTCGCTATAAATTCGCTTGGCACCAAGCCGAGAATAAGACCGCTGAGCGCGGCAAGCGCCGAATAGATAAGCGAGGTTATTACAAGCCCCGAAGCGATGTTCCCGAAATGACGAAACGCCATTGAAATCGGGTTCGCGATTTCGCTGATGATATTCAGCGGGGTCATAACGAAAATCGGCTTCGTAAAGCTTTTAAGCCAGCCGCCCACGCCGTGGTGCTTTATGTTTACAGCCTGCACCATAACAAAGGTTACAAGCGCCCACCCGAGCGTTGTCGCCAAATCCGCCGTCGGCGGACGCAGCCCCGTCAGGGAGCTGAGCGACGATACGGCGGAGAACAGCAGCAGCGTGCCTATATACGGCGCATAGCCCGCGTTCCTTTCGCCCATAACGCTCTTGACGAGATCGGTTATCATAGTAACCGCTTTCTCCGCCACAAGCTGACGCTTGCTCGGATTGCGCACCGAAAGGTTGCGTCCGAGGAAAAAGCAGACAAGAGCTATTACAGCCATCACAATCCATGAATTTACGATGGTTTCCGAAACGCCTATGCCGCCGAACAGCGGAATTTCAAACAGTATCTTCGGACCGTTTACCTCAACATTCATGAATTACCGTCTCCTTGCTTTTTGAATTTAAGGTTTATAACCATTATGGCTATTCGCGGAAAAATGAGAGGAATAATCACAGCCCATAAATTCACAAGCTGAGGCAGCTTTATCGCCGCGAAAATCACAACGGCAGTCAGAGCAAGCCGCAGCATATAGCCGAGGCTCATGGAATACTGTGCGCCCTTTTCATTTTTATCAACGGATTTTTCAATATTTCTTGCCAAAAGTATAATATTCAGCGACGCCAGCAGGCAGCCGACAAGCGTTCCCAAAAAAGCGGAGAGAAAACCGACGGATACGAAGCGGCCTACAACAAAGAACACCGCAAGCTGTAAAAATCCCATAACGGCGACTGCCGCAAGAATTTCCCCGACCTGTTTTTTTAACTGAGGATTAAGCATCGTCGTCCTCCTTTTCGGCAAGCTTTGCCATTTGCTTTATCGCCTTGAACATACCGACGATTCCGCTTCCGACGCCGAGCAGCAACCCGACAAGCACGATCCGGTCGCCGAGACCGAAACGGTTCTTCAGCCAAACCGCGGCGAATATGCAAAGCAGCATCGGCGTTATTACCGATATTCCGAACTGAACAATCATAGAAAACGCGCCGGCAAGATTAGATTTTTTCATTATTCTCCAACCTTTGTTTGATATTATACAGCAACAAAAAAGCTTTTACAATAGTCAATTTTGCCAATTTGTCATAAAAATCGGTTCCTATAATTTACAGCCATTGGGCGGGAGGCTCCTCGCGTATGCCGAAATGATAAAGTATGGCGTCGGCAATGCGGCGGCTGGCGTTTCCGTCGCCGTAAGGATTTACCGCGCGGCTCATGCGGGAATATTCCTCGTCGTCGGTCAGAAGCTGGTACGCAAGGGAATATATGACCTCCTCGCTGACACCGGCAATCTTTACGGTTCCGGCTTCGGCGGCTTCGGGACGCTCCGTTTCGCCTCGCAGCACAAGCACGGGCTTTCCGAGAGCCGGAGCTTCCTCCTGAAGTCCGCCGCTGTCGGTCATTACAAGGAAGCAACGGCTCATGGCGTTGTGGAGTACGTCCACATCCAAAGGCTCAACAAGATGAACCCTCGGCATTCCGCCGAGAATTTCATTCGCCACGTCCTGAACGGCAGGATTGAGATGCACGGGATAAACAAGCTCCACGTCGGGGAAGGAGCGTACTATACCGGCGGCGGCGCGGCAGATGTTACGCAGCGGCTCGCCCAAATTTTCGCGGCGATGGGCTGTCATAAGTATAACGCGCCTGCTCCAGTCTATATTTTCAAGCGGAGTTCCCGCAAAGGAAAAATCTTTCTTTATTGTGGTCGCAAAGGCGTCGATGACGGTGTTGCCCGTGACAAAGATTCTGTCGGCGGGAACGCCCTCGTTCAGAAGATTACGCCGATTGCTGACCGTCGGCGCAAAGTGCAGGTCGGCGATTGCGGCGGTCATTTTTCTGTTCATTTCCTCGGGAAAAGGAAAATATTTGTCGCCCGTACGAAGCCCCGCTTCAACGTGGCCGACCTTTATCTGATTATAGTAAGCGGCCAGCGCGCCGGAAAATGTCGTTGTTGTGTCGCCGTGAACCAGAACAAGATCGGGTCTTTCCTCGCGGAAAACTTCTTCAAGCCCCGAAAGAGCGCGGGTAGTTATTCCGGCAAGGGTCTGGCGTTCCTTCATTATGTCAAGGTCGAAATCCGGGGTGATTTTGAACAGGTTAAGCACCATGTCCAGCATCTGACGGTGCTGCGCCGTTACGCAGACCATACATTTTACCTCGGGACGTTTTCTCAGCTCATGTACAAGCGGAGCCATTTTTATGGCTTCGGGACGTGTGCCGAATACGGTGAATATTTTTATCATGGACTTGATGCGCAAAGCTTACCTTGCGCCGCCTCCTTTCGATTTTTTTTGCTCTTTTTCGTCTTCGTCCGCGTCAGCGTCATCGCCCTGAAACAGACGGGAAAAGCTCGGAACAAAGGTTAGGAACAGCACAAACGCCGCAAGCACAATCAAAAGCGCAAACGGACTTACCGCTCCCGTCCATATCAGCAGCACCGCCGTCAGGCAGAGCAGCGCGCACATTGCATAAATCACGATAACCGCCTGCTTTTGACTCAATCCCGCGTCTACAAGTCTGTGATGAAGATGCGCGCGGTCGGGACTCATTATCGGGCGGTGATTTTTGGCGCGGCGCAGCATTGCGGAAACCGTGTCGAATATCGGAAGTCCGAGAATGAGGAACGGCACGGCGATGCTTATTACGGCATAGCCCTTGAACAGCCCCGTAACCGAGAGCGTCGCAAGCATATATCCGAGGAAAAGCGCGCCCGTATCGCCCATAAACAGCTTTGCGGGATTGAAATTGTAAGGCAAAAAGCCGAAACACGCCCCCGCAAGAGCCGCCGTCGCAAAGGCAATGCTCGGTTCGCCCACAAGCAGAGCTATGCAGAGAATTGTCAGCGATGATATTGATGAAACGCCGCACGCCAGTCCGTCAAGACCGTCAAGCAGGTTCATCGCGTTTGTAACTCCCGCAATCCAAAGTATGGTCAGCGGAATTGAAAAATATCCCAAATCGAGGTAGCCGTAGGCGTCTATAAATTCGGGAACCTTTATTATGTCGATTCTCACGCCGCAGAGTACGGGAATGAGCGCCGCGATTATCTGAACAAGCAGCTTCAGCTTCGGGCCGAGAGCGTATATGTCATCGAAAAAACCAAGCACGACAATTATGACCGCGCCCGCCAAAATGCCCAGAAAGCTCCTGGTCATCGGCACATAGACAAGCGCCGCCGCGACAAAGCCCGCGAATATCGCCAAACCGCCGAGTAGAGCCGTCGGCTTTTTGTGCATTCTCCGCTCGTCCTTCGGAACGTCAACCGCGCCGACCTTGAACGCCAGCTTTTTAACCCACGGCGTCAGCAGGAAGGTTACGACGAAGGCTATTATGAAGGTGAAAAGTATGCTTGTGTTTCTCATGACGCACTTCCTTTATCTTGGCACAAAGCCCACTTTTTTCATGACTTTCGCAAGCGTCCTTTCCGCTATGCGGCTTGCGCGTTCGGCTCCGTTTTTGTATACGGCTTCAAGATAGTCTTTGTTGTCCATAAGCTCCTTATAGCGCTCCTGTATCGGACGCAAATACTCGGCGGCCGCTTCGCCGACGGCAGCCTTGAAAGCCCCGTAGCCGCAGCCCGAAAATTCCTTTTCCGCTTCGGCGATGGAGCTTCCGGTTACGGCGGAATAAATTGTCAGCAGATTGTTCACTCCGTCCTTGCCCTCGCGGTAGACAACCTCGGCGTCGGAATCGGTTACGGCGCGCTTAATCTTTTTTATTATAACCTCCGGCGGGTCGAGCAGCATAATGCAGCCGTTGGGATTCGGGTCGCTTTTGCTCATTTTGACCTTCGGATCCTGAAGACTCTTGATTTTTGAGCCGTCACTCTGAGGAGCGATGTACGGCTCGGGAATCGTGAAAACATTTCCGTAAAGCCCGTTAAAGCGTTGCGCTATGTCGCGCGAAAGCTCTATGTGCTGCTTTTGATCCGTACCGACGGGAACCATGTCCGCCTGATAAAGCAAAATGTCGCACGCCATTAAAACGGGATAGTCGAACAGACCGGCGTTTACGTTGTCGGCGTGCTTGCGGCTTTTGTCCTTGAACTGCGTCATACGGCTGAGTTCGCCCATCTGGGTAAAACAGTTGAGAATCCATGTCAGCTCCGCGTGAGCGGGAACGTGACTTTGAATGAACATTATGCTTTTTTCGGGATCCAGCCCGGCCGCGATGTACTGCGCCAGCAGTGAAACCGTGTTTGCCCGCAGCTTTGCCGGCTCCTGCCGCACGGTTATGGCGTGCATATCCACAATGCTGTAAACGCAGTTGTATTCATCCTGAAGCTTGACCCAGTTGCGCAGCGCGCCGAGGTAATTTCCGAGGGTTATGCTGTCACCTGAGGGCTGTATGCCCGAAAATATAACTTTTTTGTCGCCTATCATTTATATCAGTCCTTTATTGTTGCTGTGCTTCGCGGATTAAAATGACTTATCCGCTTCTTCGATAACCCTTGCAAGGGTTCGGATTCCGCTTATAATTTTATCGTCCGCCGTATTTGAGAAATTCAGACGGAACGAGGAGTATTTCTTGTTCATATCTGCCATGCAGCTGTCGCCGGGGACAAAGGCAACCTTGTTTTCAACGCCCATGTTAAACAGCTCCTTGGAATCGAAACGGTCGGGAAGAGTGCACCAAAGGAAGATTCCGCCCTGCGGACGCGTATAGGAGCAGTAATCGGGGAAGCATTTGTCCATTTCGGCAAGCATTACGCCGCATTTATGCCCGTAAAGCTCACGGCTTTTAAGAATGTGCGCCTCAAGGTCGAAGCGCGATACGAATTCATGCGCAATCATCTGTGTCAGAACGGGAGTGTGAACGTCCGTGATTTGCTTTATTACAACCATTTTTTCAAGAATATCGGCTCTTGCGCTTGAAAAACCGATACGGAGTCCGGGCGAGAGAATTTTGCTGAAGCTGCCCGCGTAAATAACCCTGCCGCTTTCGTCCATACTTTTTATCGTGGGAACGTCGCTGCCGGCGTATCGCAGCTCGCCGTAGGGATTATCCTCCAAAATATAGAAATCGTATTTGTCGGCAAGCTCCAAAAGCCGTTTCCGCTTTGCGAGACTCATTGTTATGCCGCTGGGATTTTGGAAGGTCGGGATTGTGTATAGCAGCTTAATCCTTTCGGTATTAAGCAGCTCCTCAAGGGCGTCGGTGCTGACGCCGTCATCCTCAACGGGAATTTCCGCCATACGCGCGTTGTAGCTGCGGAAGCAGTTCAGTCCTCCGACGAAGCTCGGACGTTCAACCGCAACCAAATCCCCTTCGTTCACAAGAGCGCGCGAAGCCAAGTCGATTACCTGCTGTCCGCCCGTGGTTATTATGACGCTGTCGTTTTCGGTAATTACGCCCTGCTTTACAAGACGCGCCTTCACAAAGTCAATCAGCGGCGCGTATCCCTCGGTTATTCCGTACTGCAACGCCGTGCTTCCGTTGTCGCGGAAAATCCTCGCCGATATTTCCTCAAGCTCACGGCAAGGGAAAATATCGGGCGACGGCGCTCCTCCGGCAAAGGAAATTATCGAAGGGTCGGCAAGAAGCTTAAAGGTTGCCCGTATCGCGCTGCCCGACAGCTTTGCCGCGCGGTCGGCAAAAATTGTATTTTCCATAGTCAATCAGTCCTCAACTATAATAATATTAACCTCATTATAGCACATCAAATCCTAAAAGTAAAGGAAAAATTTGAAGTTCGGGCATAAAACGGAAGGATTTTTAAAAAAACCGCCCAAGACGACATTCCCGTAATGTACGTCTTAGACGGTCTTTATTTTATACGGAAGGCTGCCGGCGTTTCCCGCTTTTTCACTCCCGCAGCCGGCAAAGCGCCTTTTTCTCAATGCGCGACACATACGAACGGCTTATGCCGAGCTTCCCCGCAACCTCGCGCTGTGTAAGAGGGTCGCCGCCGCCGAGACCGTAGCGCAGAGCGATAATCTCCCGCTCGCGGTCGGAAAGAAGGGCTTTCAGCTTGCCCATTATTCGTTTAATCATATTACGCTTGTCTATTTCCTCGCATATTTCCTCGTTTTCAGCCTGCAAAACGTCAATGAGACTGACCTCGTTGCCGTCGGCGTCAAAGCCTATAGGCTCCTGAAGAGATACCTGGCATTGATACTTCTTTTCCTTGCGCAAGCTCATAAGAATTTCATTTTCAATACACCTTGAAACATAGGTCGAAAGCTTGGGACTTTTTTCTCTGTCAAAGGAATTTACGCCTTTTATCAGCCCTATTGTGCCTATGGAAATCAGGTCGTCGCCATTGGACGAATCGGCGTATTTTTTGACTATATGCGCCACAAGTCTCAGATTGTGTTCAATAAGGATATTGCGCGCGGCGCGGTCACCCTCGCTCATAAGGGCGATGTACCTTTCTTCCTCCTCGCGGCTCAGCGGCTGCGGAAAGCAGGCATCGCGGAGCTGTCCCGTTACGAACAGTGAGCCGAGACACTCCAGCAGTACGGACAAAAGCATGATAAAAAACCTCCCTATGGAAGCATATTATGCTTTGGGGAGGGAAAATGTTACTTTTATTGATTTTTGGGGGGAGGGAGGTCTATCTTTCCCTCTGTATGTCGCTTGTATAATACGCGACGACACTGATTTGCCGCCCGTTCACGTCCTCGCCGCTTATTATTGCTCCGCCGAGACTCATAAGCTCGCCGAGCTTTGCCTTTGAAAGCTCCATACGCAGCACCTCGCGGTTTTCGGAATAGATTGCGATTTCCTTTTCGTCGATAATGTTTATCACGGCTTCGCGGCAAAGTATGGTTTCGCCGCCCTCGTCGCGGCTTGCGACATAAAGCACCTTTCGGTTCCGTATGCGTTCAAGGATTGCTTTTTGCGCCTCTTGCTCCGCCTGAAGCTCCTTTCTTTTTTTGCCGAACAGCATAAGCTTCGCCTCCCGTCACTTTGTAATCATCGTGCCTATACCGGTGTTGGTAAATATTTCAAGCAAGAGACAGTGCGGTATACGCCCGTCGATAATATGCACGCGGTTTACTCCCGCCTTTATCGCGTCAAGGCAGCCGAGAACCTTGGGAATCATTCCTCCGCTTATAGTGCCGCCGTCAATCAGCGAAAGCGCCTTTTTCCTTGTCATTTCGTAAATTATATCGCCATGCTCGTCCTTTACTCCCTCCGTATCGGTGAGGAAAATAAGCTTTTCCGCTCCGAGAGCCGCCGCAACCGCGGAAGCGGCGGTGTCGGCGTTTATATTGTAGCTCACGGCGTTGTCGTCAGTGCCTATCGGCGCAATTACGGGAATGTAACGGTCGTCGCCTATAAGCTCGATAACGTGCGTGTCAACGTCCGTCACTTCGCCGACATAGCCTAAGTCCTGCTCAACTCCGTCTACAAGGACTGTTTTCTTTTTGCATTTTATAATGGAGCCGTCAATTCCGCAAAGCCCGATTGCTTTGCCGCCCATGGCGTTTATCGTGGAAACCACGGCCTTGTTTGTTTTGCCGACAAGCGCCATCTGCGCGACCTGCATTGCGGCTTCGTCGGTATAGCGAAGCCCGTTAATGAAACGGCTTTCAATGTTATATACCTTCAGTGCGTCGGTAATGTCGGGCCCGCCGCCGTGAACGATAATCGGATTTGCGCCGACAAATTTCAGCAGCGTCACGTCCTCCATGACCGAACGGCGAAGCTCGTCGCTTACCATGGCGTTGCCGCCGTATTTTATGACTATGGTTTTGCCGCTGAGCTGCTGTATGTAGGGAAGGGCTTCAATCAATATGCCCGCTTTTTTTATCAGTTCTTCCATGCAGATCCTCCTTTACAGATAAAGTCCCGCCTGAAGCAGACCGCATCTTTCGTCCAGACCGAACATAAGATTCATGTTCTGAACCGCCTGCCCCGCCGCGCCCTTGACAAGATTGTCGATTGCGCTGACAACAATAACCCTGTTAAGCCTTTTGTCAACGACAAGACCGATGTCAACGAAGTTGCTCCCCGCGACATGGTTGCTTTCGGGCAGCTTGCCGCTGTCGTATACGCGGACAAAATATTCGTCCCGGTAAAAATCCCTGTACAGTTCGACAAGCTCATCCTGAGAAGCGCCGCTTTCGAGGTTTGCGTAGCAGGTGGCGAAAATGCCGCGCTTCATGGGAACAAGATGAGGACTGAACGAGAGCCTGATTTCCTCGCCGGCAAGCAGTCCGAGCTCCTGCTCGATTTCGCTTGTGTGCCGATGGGTGCCGAGCTTATAGGCTTTCATATTTTCCGTACATTCGCAGAAGTGGTAATCGAGCGCCAAACCGCGTCCGGCTCCGCTTACGCCGCTTTTTGCGTCGATTATAATCGAGGAATTGTCTATAAGCCCGTTCTTGACGAGCGGCGCAAGCCCCAGTATGGAACAGGTCGTATAGCAGCCCGGATTGCCGACAAGCCTTGTTTTTTTAATTTCCTCTCTGTGCAGCTCGCACAGACCGTAAACCGACTGCTTCAAAAGCTCCGGCGCGCTGTGCGGCTGACCGTACCATTCCTCGTATACCTTGGCGTCATTGTATCGGAAATCTCCGCTCAGGTCTATGATTCTGAGACCGGCGTCGTAAAGCGACGGAATAACCTCCTTCGAGGCTCCGTGCGGCAGAGCCGTGAACACGACGTCGCAGCGGCGCGCAGCTTCTTCGACGTTAAGCTCCTCGCATACCAAATCGCAAATTCCTCTCAGGCTTTGATAAACGTCGCTGATTTTCTGACCCTTGAAGGTTTGGGAAACAAGCATTGTCAGCTCGCAGCCCTCATGACGGGAAAGCAGACGTACAGCTTCGATTCCGGCGTAGCCCGTGGCACCGAAAATGCCGACTCTTACAGAAGCCATGCGGCTTCACTCCTTTCATAAAGTTCGTATGATTTACAGATGATTTATAATTATACAGCCCCGCGCATAAAATTGCAAGTCCTTTTTTAAAATAATTGTTGATTTTTTCGCAAATTTTTGCTATAATATAAAAGTACTGTGCAAAAATGCACATTAAAGAAACTTTCGGGAGGAATTTTTATGTTCGCAAAAGTGATAATGGGCACTCAGTGGGGCGACGAAGGCAAAGGAAAATTTATTGACATTCTGGCGGAGCAAAGCGATGTCGTTGTGCGCTCGCAGGGCGGAAACAATGCCGGACACACCGTTCAGGCGCACGGGAAACAATATAAGCTGCATCTTATCCCTTCGGGCATTCTCCACAAGGGCTGTCTTTGCTTGATCGGAAACGGAGTTGTCGTTGACCCGAAGGTTCTGCTTGAGGAAATAGATACGCTGACCTCCTGCGGAGTTGACGTCTCGGGGCTTAAAATCGACGCGAGAGCGCACATAATTCTTCCGTACCATATCGCGCTGGACGGCTTGGGAGAAAAAATGCGCGGCGCGGCTGAGCTTGGAACAACAAAGCGCGGAATCGGGCCGTGCTATATGGACAAGGCGGAGAGAAGCGGAATACGTATGCACGAATTTGTTGACGAGAAGCTTTTCCGCCGCCGCTTTAAGGAAAATCTGGAAATAAAGAATCTTTTCATCGAAAGAGTGTACGGCGGGCAGCCGCTCAGATACGAGGACTATGTTGAGGAGTACGTCGGCTATGCCGAGAGACTGCGTCCGTTTATGGATGACTGCACGGTTCTGTTGAACAATGCGATAAAGGCGGGCAAAAAAGTGCTTTTCGAGGGCGCGCAGGCGACGCTTCTGGACGTTGACCTCGGAACATATCCTTATGTAACATCATCTCATCCCGTCAGCGGCGGGGCCTGTATCGGCAGCGGAGTCGGCCCTACCATGATTGACGAGTGCATCGGCGTTGCGAAGGGCTATACAACGCGTGTCGGAAAGGGACCGTTCCCGACCGAGCTGGATGACGAAATCGGCGAAGCCATACGTAACCGCGGCGGAGAATTTGGAACAACGACAGGCCGTCCCAGACGCTGCGGCTGGTTTGACGCGGTTATCGTCAGGTTTGCGGTACGCACAAGCGGGCTTGGCAGCATTGCGCTTAACAAGATTGACCCGCTTACGGGACTTGGCGAGCTGAAAATCTGCACGGCGTATAAGTACAGAGGAGAAATTCTTACCGAATTTCCGTATTCACTCGAAATTCTGGCGGAATGTGAGCCTGTATACGAAACGATGCCCGGCTGGGATGAAGACATCAGCGGCGTAAAGAGCTATGAGGAGCTTCCCGAAAATGCACGAAAATACGTTGAACGTATCGAGGAGCTTTGCGGGACAAAGGTTTCAATGGTCGGCGTGGGCCCGGACAGAACCAATATTCTGTACAGATAAAATCAAACGATTTCGGAAGCATGAATATTCCCCGCTGCTTTTGCGGCGGGGAATTTATCATTATCCGTGTAATTACTTTTTTTCGCTTGCCCGCATTTTTGCGTATACCTTCGGGGAAACTCCCATAAGAGCCTTGAAATTTTTGCCGAGGTGAAATTTGTCGCAAAAGCCGCACATGGACGCAATTTCGTCCAATGCGTAGCCGCTCTGGTCAAGCAGCTCGCAGGCAACCTGAACGCGAACCTTGTTTATGTACTGAGGAATTGTACAGTTCTGCTCCGCCTTGAACAGCTTGCCGCAGTAGGCGGGATCAAGATTGACGAGCGACGAAAGCTCCTTTGCCGTGATGGGGTGCATATAGTATTCGATGATGTACTTCTTCATTTTTTCCACGGCGGGATGCGAGGATTTAACTTCGCTGCGGTAGAAAAGACGATGCAAAAACAGCAGCAGCATTCCGTCCAGTTCCATTTGGAAGCCGGCGGGACGGGAAACGTAGACATAGTTCATTCTTTTCAGCATATCCGTCAGGTCGTCGAGATTGGCGGGCTTAAACACGGCCGTTTTCGTCTGCGACGGAGAATGCGCCGCACGGAAGTCGAGCGCGGAAATTACGAATTTGTCGGAATTGACCCAAGCCTTACGCCATATTCCGGGAGCCATAAGAAAAATTTCTCCCGAATTTATAACGGAAACAGCATTGTCGATTTCGCAGCTTATCGAGCCTTCATGGACAAGTATTATAGCCCAGTGGTCAAGCCAGCGATCCAAGGCCCAGCTGTTGTCCCGAGGCTTATGATAAGCAATGTATGTTACGTGAGGCTGAGAATTCTCGGGTAGCTCAGGGTATTGCATAAACACACTCCTTTTTGTATCTTACTGCATTTATTGTATATTTTAATTATATAATTATCCGTTTGCTTAGTCAATAGCCGCGGAATAAAATTTTTAGGCAAAATTTTGGTAAATTAGTATATGCGGACGGTTAATACAGAGAATAATTCGCAAAATTTAAAAAAACTCTTGCAAAAAGAAAATGCTTGTGGTAAAATATATAAAAAATAGAAACGCAGTGAAGCGGAGAGTAGACAAGGATGAGCGCGCCAGAGAATCGGTGCCGGCGGCTGGAAGCACCGTGCGCAGGGCTTTGTCGAAGTTCACCGCAGAGCGGCCTCCCTGAACGGAGTAGGGGAGGACGAGGGGCTTCCCCAAGGAGCGCGAAAGGCTTCGATTGAGTGATAAATTAGGGTGGTACCGCGGAGTAATCCGCCCCTGATGCTACGGCGTCGGGGGCTTTTTATTTAATAAATATCGTATAAATAAGGAAAGGAAAGATATTAAATGAAGGAACAGCTTGAAAAAATCCGCCGCGCGGCCGAGGAAGCTCTTGCGGCGGCGGACAGCGGCGAAGCGATTGAAGCGGCGAGGGTCAGATTCCTCGGCAGGAAGGGCGAACTTACGGCAGTGCTGCACTCAATGGGCTCCCTCAGCTCGGAGGAAAGACCGATAATCGGTCAGCTCGCAAACGAAATCCGTACCTTTATCGAGAACGGAACGGAAAAGAAAAAGGCGGAGCTTGCCGCCGAGGAAAAGGCGAAAAAGCTGAAAAACGAGGTTATTGACGTAACAATTCCCGGCCGCCGCCGCCGTGAGGGCAGACTTCACCCGCTCACTCAGGTGCTGGACGAGGTTACGGCAATTTTCACGGGCATGGGTTTTACGGTCGCCGAAGGCCCCGATGTGGAGCTGGATTACTACAATTTTGAGGCGCTGAATATTCCCGCCGACCACCCCGCGCGGGACACTCAGGATACATTCTATATTAACGATGAGATTCTGCTCCGCACTCAAACCTCCCCCGTACAGGTACGCGTTATGGAGCGTACAAAGCCGCCGATAAGGATAATTTCCCCCGGAAGAGTTTTCAGAAGCGATGCCGTTGACGCGACGCATTCTCCGGTTTTCCACCAAATTGAGGGGCTTGTTGTCGATAAGGGCATAACAATGGCGGATTTAAAGGGTACGCTTGAGGCGTTCGTTAAGGCTTTATACGGCAATGACGCAAAAATCCGTCTGCGCCCGCACCATTTCCCGTTTACGGAGCCGTCGGCGGAGGTTGACGTTTCCTGCTTTGTGTGCGGCGGCAAGGGCTGCGGCGTTTGCAAGGGCGAGGGCTGGATTGAAATTCTCGGCTCCGGCATGGTTCATCCCAAGGTTTTGGCAAACTGCGGAATCGACCCCGAAATTTACAGCGGCTTTGCTTTCGGCTTGGGGCTTGAACGCATTGTTATGAGAAGATACAACATCGACGACCTGCGGCTGTTCTTTGAGAACGATATGCGTTTTCTGAAGCAGTTTTAATCCGAAAATCGGCAGAAAGGAATGATATATAATGAAATTACCGCTCAGTTGGCTGAATGATTATTTAAAGCTTGAAAATGTAAGCGTTAAGGAATATTGCGACGCGCTCACACTCTCCGGAAGCAAGGTCGAAGGCGCAAGCGTCGAGGGCAGTGAGGTTGAGGGAGTTGTGTTCGGCAGGATTCTCACAAAGGAGCGCCATACAAATTCCGACCATATGTGGATAACGACGGTGGACGTCGGAACCGAAGTCCTGCAAATTGTGACGGGCGCTCAAAATATTGAAGTGGGGCAAATCGTACCCGTTGCCGTGAACGGAGCCAAGCTCCCCGGCGGAATTACAATTAAAAACGGAAAGCTGCGCGGCGTAGCCAGCAACGGAATGCTTTGCTCGCATGAGGAGCTGGGCTTTGAAATGGGAGTAATCCCGGGAAGCGACCCGAACGGAATCCTTATCTTCCAAAAGGAATATCCTCTCGGAGCCGACGTTATGGAGGCTCTCGGCGAGAAGGAAACAGTTGTCGAGTTTGAGATAACCTCAAACCGTCCCGACTGCTTGAGCGTGGTAGGGCTTGCGAGAGAGACGGCGGCGACCTTCAATGTGCCGTTTAGCATTCCTCCGATTGAGGTTAAAGAGGAAGCGGGAGGCAATATTTCCGACGAATTTAAGGTTACGGTTGAAGCCCCCGACCTTTGCCCGCGCTATGCCTGCCGTCTTGTTAAGGATATAAAAATAGGCCCGTCGCCCGAATGGATGCAGAAGCGCCTCCGTGCCGCGGGAGTACGTCCGATAAGCAATATTGTGGATATAACGAACTATGTTATGCTTGAATACGGTCAGCCCATGCACGCCTTTGACCTCAATTATCTTGAAGGCGGAGAGATTATCGTCCGCCGCGCGAAAAACGGAGAAAAAATTGTGACGCTTGACGAGCAGTCTCATATTCTCGACGACAGTATGCTTGTGATATGCGACGCAAAAAAGCCTGTAGCCGTGGCGGGCGTTATGGGCGGCGAAAATTCCGAAATAAAGGACGACACAAGGGCCGTGCTGTTTGAGGGAGCAAACTTCCTGCGCGGAAGCGTCCGTGTGACGGCAAAGAAGCTCGGCATGAGAACCGAGGCGTCCTCTCGTTACGAAAAGGGACTTGATCCCAAAATGGTTGAGATCGCGCTTAACCGCGCCTGCCGGCTCGTCGAACAGCTTGGCGCGGGCAAGGTCGTTCACGGAATGATTGACGTTGACAACAGCAATAACGAGCAGACCGTTATTCCCTTCCGCCCCGACAGGATCCGCGCTTTCCTCGGAGCGGAAATAAGCGACGGCTTCATGATAGACGCGCTTTCCCGCCTCGACATAAAAGTTGACACGGAAAAAGCGGAGATTCTTCCTCCGTCCTACCGCATGGACATAGAGTGCGAAGCCGATGTTGCCGAAGAAGTTGCCAGAATTTACGGCTATGACAAAATTCCCTCCACTCTTATCGGCGGCGAAACCACAATGGGAGGACTTAACAGAAACCAGACGCTCACCAATAAGCTCAAGGCGGCTCTTGTAGGACAGGGCTTCTATGAAATTCTCACCTATTCGTTTACAAGCCCGAAATCGCTGGATATGATAAACGCGGGCGAAGAGCTGCGCAAAAATATTGAGATAATGAATCCTCTCGGCGAGGATACAAGCGTTATGCGTACCACATCCGCGACGAGTATGCTTGAAGTGCTTGCGCGAAATTATAACCATAAAAATAAGGATGTACGTTTGTTTGAACTTGCGACGGTTTATCTTGCCGACAAGTTGCCGCTTGAGAAGCTTCCTACCGAAAAAAAGATAATAACGATGGGAGCATACGGAAGTATTGATTTTTACGAATTTAAGGGAGCGGTCGAAGAGGTTCTGGATGTAATGGGAGTAAAGGACGTCAGCTTCGACACCGCGGAGCTCAACCCGATTTATCACCCGGGAAAAAGCGCGGACGTTTATATAAATAGGAAGAAAGTCGGCACGATAGGCGAGGTTCACCCTGAGGTATCCGAAAATTACGGGCTGGGAGAAACGTATCTCGGCGAAATTGACCTTGATTCCGTTCTGAACGGCTCCGGCGGCGGCATAAAATACAAACAGATTTGCCGTTTCCCCGCGGTTACGCGCGACATTGCCATGCTGGTGGACGACGACGTTAAAGCGGCGGATATCGAAAGCATAATCCGGCGTGCCGGCGGGAATCTGCTTGAGGAGCTGAATCTGTTCGATATATACAAGGGCAGTCAGATCCCCGAAGGAAAGAAGAGCGTCGCTTACAGCGCGGTGTACCGTGCCGACAGAACGCTTAAAGATGAAGAGATAAACAAAATCTTCAACAAAACCGTCAGAAGCCTTGAACACAATCTGGGGGCAATATTGAGATAAGCTCGCGAAAATTTTGAACGGTAAATTTTCGCGAAAACAACTTTTGTGAAAAATTCACAATAAAAACAGAGCATAAAACGGGAAGTTTTTGCTCTGTTTTTGATTTGGACACAAAAAATTAAAAATTTTTATAAAAAATCTATAAAAAGGGCTTGATATTTTTATAGTTTTTGTGTATAATGGCTATATACGGCAAATGTGCAAAATCACTAATATGAAAAAAAGGAAGTGTGAAAATGCGGTTAAAAATCAAAACTGTTGTCGCCGCGTCAGCCGGTCTTTTGCTCGCCGTCCTTGCGTTGACCGGCTGCCCGGCCAGTAACGCGACAGAAGATGAGCTTATGACGATAGTAATCGGAACTCACGCTCAGCAGGAGGACGATCCGACGTGGGTTGATGAGATTACCGGCGAGGCTTCAATGGATCCGGATAAAATTCGCGCCGCCGAAACTGCGCTTGCCACTGTTGAGGAAAAGCTCGGCACGAAGATTACATGGCTTCAGTATTCCAGCGACCTTCAGCAGCTTTTGCTCCAGACGGTGCTTGCCGGAGATCCTTATTGCGATCTGGCGGTTCTCTGGAACGGTGTTCAGGGCAATATCCTGTCGCAGAACATTCTCCAAAAGCTCGATCCGTATGTAGATGAGGTGTTCTTCGGAGAGGACGACGCGGATAAGTCATGGATTCCGATAGGCAAAACCTTCGGGAGCTACTACCTTATGAACAGAGACTTGCTCTTTGTAAATACGTGGCCCATTTGCTACAACATTGATTACATAGAAGCGGTTCCTTCCCTGAAGGAAAACGGCAAAACCGTCTATCCCTCCGATCTGTACCTTAACGGAGAGTGGACGTGGAACAAGTTTGAGGATTATCTTACAAAGCTGCAGGCGTATTATAACGGCAAGAAAGGGCCTGTCAATTCCTCGAACAACATAGTTCCCTTTAACACAAACTATTCCTATACGGCTCTTATGGCGATCGCCTCGAACGGCGCTTCGGTATATGACGGCTCGAACATGACCTTCGATACCGACGCCGCCAAGAAAGCCATAGAATATCTGGATACAATGATAAATTCGGGACTTATCTCCTGCTCGACGGCAAGCAGCACGTCGAACAATTCCGGCTGGCTGACCGCGACAACGGCGTTTTGCAACGGCGAAACCGTGTTCAGCAACGTGGCGCGCTGGCAAATGGATAACGCGGGCGCATCCCTCGCCGAAAGAGGAGAAAGCATGGGCATAATCCCCTTCCCGCGTCCCGACAGTCTTCCGGCGGATTCCGACCAATACTGGATTCTCAGCGCCGCGGCTGACAGCGTCGGTCTGATGAAGGGCATCGACTCCGAAAGAAGTCTTCGCGCGCTTGAGGCTTACTCGACCTATAAGAGCGAATTTTACAAGGCGTACGCTCATGTTGACAGCATTGAGGAATACAGGCAGAATCAGGCTGCGGCGGAAGCTCTCGCGTTCGGCGTTGACATCTTCCATTCCGAAATCGGCGACGCGAATCTTGCCATATTCCAGGAGATGGGCAATACTCCCGTAAACGATTATTCCGAGGCCATCGGCTGCTTCTGGACATGGGCGGGAATCGCGGGATCGTCTATCTACGGCGTCAGCGGAATGCCCAAGTATTCAATAGCCATTGAAGCAAACAAGAGCTCGATATACGATAAGCTTGACACGATGTCCAAGGCTCTCAACAAGGATGAGGTTGTCGATGACGTAAGCCCGTCCGTGAGCAAGGCCGAAACCAATTCGTTCGTGTTTGCCCTCGGAACCGACTCCTCCAAAATCAAGTGGGATGAGCTTATATACGCCGACGATAACGTTGACGGCGAGTACGAGCTTCGCATGGAGGACGGAAAGCTTCAGCTCAGAAAGCAGCTTAACGAGGATACCGCCGAGGAAGGCGAAGAAGAATATGAATGGCTTGACGACATGATAAGCGTTGATTGCTCCGGCGTTGATTTTGAAGCCGCCGGAAAATATGCCGACGGAATTTCGATAACCATAAAGGATTATGCCGGAAACAGCAAAACCTCCACGTTTGAGGTCTATGTATACGACAAGGAAAATACGGTTCCGCCGACACTTACGCTGAAGGAAGAGTACGACAGCCTGAGCCTTAACGTTGACACGTCAACCGTAGATTGGGCGGGCAAATTTGTCGAATCGGCTCAGGACGCGAACGGCATAGATTTGTCGAGCAATGTTTCCGCCGATGTTTCCGAGCTTGACGTTACGGAAGCCGGCACCTATCCCGTTGAAATCTATGTTAAGGATTTCGCCGGAAACAAGACAAGTGCAACAATTGAAGTTGAAATAAAATAATTGAACGGAGGGAATAAGCAAATGGAGGCAAAGACTAAAAAACGCCTGATTGTGGTCGGCGTTATAATTGCGGTCATATTATTGCTGATTGTTCTTGCGTTTGTTCTTCCCGGATCGAAGGACACCGTGGCGAATCTTGGAGTTTCCGACGAATATGTTGATGAAGACTACCAAGATTACCTCGATGACAACGGCTGGGTTGACGGCGGGAGCAATTTCGCGAAATCAACTGTTGAGGTTGATCTGACAAATTATACCACCGAGGATATGGACGTTTTAACCGACAGCGACGGAGTGACGCTTTCGGAAAGAGGCGACATAACGTGGACATTCAATGTCGCCGAAGCGGGCTTCTATAATTTAAAATTTAAGTACTATTCCGTAGACGGCACGAACGCCACACCGGAGCGCAGCATGAAAATTGACGACAAAACGCTGTTCGACGGAATGAAGCAGATTTCGTTCGCCAGGACATGGCTTAACAACGAGGGAGAAATCGAAGAGAAGAACGGAAGCGAAATTCGTCCCACGGCCAAGGAGGTTTTCACCGACGACAGCGGAAAGCCGATTGAGCATGAGTTCTTCTATTCCGACGAAAATTATCGTATGCTTGATCCGTACGCGTTTTATTTTGATGAGGGCGAGCATACAATATCGCTCATCGAATCCAAAGAAGCCGTTAAAATCAGCGGAATTGAGCTGTGCAAGGCTGATGAGGCGGTAAGCTATGAGGAGTATCTCGCCGAACACAGCGGAGCTTCCGTATATTCCGGCGAAAATCTTACCGGTCAGGCGGAAAGAACGGACGAGGTTGTGACGAAGATCCTCAAATCATCGTCCTCAATCGGTATGTCGAGCGACTATTCAAGCTCCAATACGGTGCCTTACCACCATTGGCACGTGCTGCTGAACACTCTCGGCGGCACAAGCTGGCAGACTCCCGGCGACAAGGTTGAATGGACGGTCAATGTTCCCGAGGCGGGGCTGTATCAGCTTTCCTTCCGCGGACGTCAGGCTACGAACCGCGGTGTAAAGAGCTACCGCCGCCTTATGATAAACGGCGAGCTTCCGTTTGAGGAAGCGAAGAAAATCGGGTTTGATTTCTCCGGTTCCTTCCAAAATTATGTGCTTGTGGATAATGAAAACGAGCCTTTGCTGCTCTATCTCGACAAAGGCGAAAACACAATAGCACTTGACGTTTGCCTCGGCGACTTCGCCGAAGCGTATACGGCAATCAATTCCAGCGTTCAGTCTCTGAACAATCTCTATCTCAGGGTAGTTCAGATTACGGGTACGGTTCCCGATAAGTACATAGACTATGAAATTGCCGATAAGATAACCGGCTTTAAGAAAACCGTAACTCAGCAGGCGGCCGTTCTCAACGACATCGTTGACATGATGGTTGAAATAACGGGCGAAAAGGGTTCTAACACAACCAATATCGAAAAAGTCGCCAATCAGCTTGAGCGCTTTGCCGAAGATCCTGACAGAGTTGTAAATGAAATTTCCGATTTCAAGAGCAACGTTTCCGCTCTTTCCACATGGATGCTTTCCATCGCGGAAATGCCCCTTGAGCTTGACAGCCTTACGCTCAGCGCTCCCGACGCAAAGCTCAAGAATGCGGAGCCGAACTTCCTTGTCGGCGCATACCATGAGGCCATTCGTTTCTTCGCGACATTCTTCGTTGATGAAACTAAAATTTCCGACGATGAGGGCGAAAGCAAGGACGCTCTGAAGGTATGGGTTCAGACGGGTCGTGATCAGGCGAACATCATCAAGAACCAGATTGATAACAGCTATGCTCCGCTGAATGACACGAAGGTAAACCTTCAGCTCATTCCGTCAAGCGTTATTCTTCCCGCGACACTTGCGGGCAACGGACCCGACGTTGTTTTGAACATGGCTCAATCCACGGTAATTGACTTTGCTTCCCGTGGTGCCATTACGGATCTTTCTCAGTTCGACGATTTCAGAGAGCAGGCCGATCGCTTCTATCCGAGCGCCCTTGAGGCGGTCACCTACCACGGCGGAATTTACGGACTTCCCGAAACCGAGAATTTCAGCGTACTCTTCTACCGCGAAGATATTCTTGACGAGCTTGGTCTTGAAATTCCCACAACGTGGGAGGAAGTCGGAGAAATGATTTCCGTTCTCCATATAAACAACTATGATTTCTATATGCCCTCGACCGCAATGCTCAGCACGCTGGTTTACCAGTACGGCGGAGATATGTATCTCGGCCGCGATGACATTAAGGACACATACGGACTTCCGTCACTCGGCGAAGATGAGGTTGACATCGACTACGGCATAGAGTCCGGCTTGCGCGAGGAAGAGGCCATGCAGGCGTTTAAGAAGCTTTGCGAATTCTTCACGGCTTATAAGCTGCCCGTATCGGTTGACTTCTCCAACCGCTTCAGAACAGGCGAAATTCCTGTAGGTATCGCGGACTACACAACCTATAATACCCTTGAGGTATTTGCTCCCGAAATTAAAGGTCTTTGGAGCTTTGCTCCCCTTCCCGGATACGAAAGCGAGGACGGCAGCATCGACAATACCGCGGTTGCGACCTCTGTTCACACCGTAATCCTCAACAGCAGCAAGCGCAAGGACGAAGGCTGGAGCTTCCTGAAGTGGTGGCTTTCCGACGACACGCAGGTTGAGTATGCCCAGACAATCGAGGCTGCTCTCGGCAGCGGCGCACGTTACGCGACGGCGAACAAGAATGTTCTTCGTCAGCTTCCGTGGTCGGCGTCTCAGGTCGATATGCTGCTTGAACAGTTTGAGAATACCAAGGGCGTTCCCGACGTTCCCGGTTATTACATGACAAGCCGTATGATAACCTACGCTTACGACAACGTTGTTACCGACGGTCAGAATCCGCGTGAGGCTCTTTATGTAAACGTCAAGGAAATCAATGAAGAGCTTACGACAAAGAGAAAAGAATTCGACCTTTCATACATAGAGGACGAAGAATATCACGAAGAAGGGAGTGACGAAAATTGAGTAAGGAAGCAGCTGTAAAAAAGCCGAAAAGAAAGCTTGAATCAATGAAATGGTCGAACGCTTGGAAGCTTCACAGGGCAAAATATCTTATGATTCTTCCTTTTGCGCTCATATTCATCTGCTTCACGGCTATTCCCGTTCTGGTTTCGATGGTCATGAGCTTCACAAACTTCAATATGCTGCAAATGCCTGATTTTGTGGGACTCAGCAACTATGTAAACCTTATCGTTTTCGATGACGTATTCCTTATAGCCCTGAAGAACACAATGTTCTTCGCAATCGTAACCGGTCCTGTGAGCTACCTGATGTGCTTCGTTTTCGCATGGCTCATCAACGAGCTTCCTCCGATTCCGCGCGCACTCCTGACGCTGGTGTTCTACGCACCCTCGATTTCAGGTAACGCATACACAATCTGGAAGCTGCTCTTCAGCTCGGATATGTACGGTTACATAAACGCTTGGCTGCTCAACTGGGGCATAATAGACAGTCCGATTCTGTGGTTTGAAACATCGGAATACATTATGCCGATACTGATTATAGTTCAGCTATGGCTGAGCCTCGGCGTATCGTTCCTGTCCTTCATTGCGGGTCTTCAGTCGGTTGACAAGACCATGTATGAGGCGGGCGCAATCGACGGAATAAAAAACCGTTGGCAGGAGCTTTGGTACATAACCCTTCCGTCAATGAAGCCTCAGCTGATGTTCGGTGCGGTTATGCAGATAACCAGCTCCCTGTCCGTCGGCTCAATCTCTACGGAGCTTGCGGGCTTCCCGTCGGTTGACTATGCCGGTCATACCATTATAACCCACCTGAACGATTACGGCAACACCCGTTATGAAATGGGCTATGCTTCGGCGATAGCCATGGTATTGTTCTTCATAATGCTGTTTGCCAATATCTTGGTTCAGAAGATTCTGAGAAGGGTTGGTGAGTAATTTATGTTTAATCCCATTAAAAAGTTTAAAGGCTATCTTGACCACCGCAAAATTACTCGCCGCAACCGTTCTCTCGGTGTGGACATCGCGCTTACGGTTTTCCTTGGTGCTTTCGGTCTGTTCTCAATTCTTCCCCTTTGGTTGATTATTGTGAACGCCTTTAAGCCCTTGAATGAGGTTTTCCTTTTCCCACCGAAGTTTTATGTTGTAAACCCGACGCTCGACAACTTCCGTGATTTGTTCCAGATTGTCGGCAACAGCTGGGTTCCCTTCAGCCGCTACATTTTTAACACATTCTTCATAACATTCCTCGGTACGGCGGGAACGGTTGTCCTCGGCAGTATGGCGGCGTATCCGCTTGCCAAATACACCTTCCCGGGCAGCAGGGCGATGAGCAGTCTCATTACATACTCCCTGATGTTCAACAGTACCGTAACGGCTATTCCCAACTATATCATCATGAGCAAGATCGGTCTTGTCGATACCTACTGGGCGGTTGTTCTTCCGGCGATAGGCTCGACGCTGTGCCTTTACCTCATGAAAAACAACATGGTACACATACCGATGTCGCTTCTTGAATCCGCAAGAATTGACGGCGCGAGCGAATTTGGGATTTACTGGAAGGTTGTAATGCCGCTGAGCAAGCCGGCATGGATAACCGCGATAATCATGTCATTCCAGTCCCTTTGGGGAGCTTCGGGCGGAAACTTCATTTATACCGAAAAGCTAAAGCCCGTAACATACGCGCTCAGCCAGATTGTAAGCTCCGGTATCGTAAGAACCGGCGTATCGTCGGCGGTAAACTTGATTATGCTCGTTGTACCCATCGCGGTATTCGTGTTCTCACAGAGCAACGTTATCGAAACGATGGCAAGCTCGGGCATGAAGGAATAAGGGGGTGCAAGTGATGACAAAAAGAATATTGAGCCTTTGCGTGCTTGTCCTTTTATGCTTCACATTTGTAACCGCTTATGCCGAGCATACGGACGACAGCAGCTATATTTACGATTATTGGGGAAGCGCCAACGAGAGTCTTAACGCTTTCGAGCTTTCCACGGTTCTTTCAACCGACAGCGTTGACGGCGCGGTTATAAAAAGCGTTGACGATGTTTATGTTTACGGCGACCGCATTTACATTGCGGACTCCGTTGCAAACGAGGTATTTGTTCTTGACAAGGATTACAATCTTGTTCGCGAAATCAAAATCATTCGTGACGCCGACGGCAAAATTGTCGTTGACAGCGACAACAAGCAGGCAATTCTCAACGCTCCCGAGGGAGTTTACGCCAACGACGATTACCTTTATATAGCCGACACGGGAAACAAGAGAATTTTCTTGCTCAATCCCGAAACATTCGCTATGGAAATGCAGATCGACAAGCCTGACAACATGGTCGGCTCAACCGATTTTGTTCCGTCAAAGCTGGCGGTGGACAATGCCGGACGTATCTTCGTTGTCGTAAAGAGCAGCACCGAGGGTATAATCGAGCTTAACAAGGACGGTAGCTTCTCGCGTTACTTCGGCGTAAACTCGCCCACGGTAAGCTTCATTGATTATTTTTGGAAATCAATAGCCTCCGATGAGCAAAAGGCAAAAATGAGCAAAACCTACGCTCCCGCGTTTGTAAACGTACAGACCGACTCCGACGGCTTCGTATATGCCGTAACAACCGATACGGCCTCTGAGGAAATGGCTTTCCGTTTCAACGCCAAGGGCGAAAATGTTCTTCGTAAATACGGCTACAGCGAACAGCTCGGTGATTTGCCGATGGCAACGGGTGACACCTCAAAGAGTACCTTTACCGACATAGCGGTTTCCGATTACGGCGTATATGCCCTTCTCGATACCTCGAGCAACAGAGTTTTCCTGTATAATTTTGACGGAAACCTTCTGACGGTGTTCGGCGGAGAGGGCGACATCAAGGGAACCTTCAACACTCCTACGTCAATCTGCTGGAACGGCAACGATCTTATCATCGGCGACAGCAAGCTTGCGAGCGCGTTTGTATTTACTCCGACCGACTTTGGCACACTCGTGCTTACGGCTGAGGAAAAATACTTCAACGGTGACTTCAATGCCGCTGCCGAATTGAATGAAAAGGTTGTTCAGATGAATGCCAACTATGACCACGCCTATGTTTCAATCGGCAAGAACTATTATATGCAGGACGAATATGAAAAGGCGATGTACTACTTCAAGCTCGGCAATGATAAAACCTATTACTCCAAGGCGTTTGCCGGATATCGCAACCTTATAATTCAAAAGTATTTCGCCATATTCGGAATTGTATTCCTTGCCTTTGTCGTATGGGTAATCTGGACAGAGGTCAAGTATTCAAGGCAGCAGAAGAAATTAGAAGAATTATAATGAGGTGAGAATGATGAAAAAGTTATTGGAAGATTTTAAATATCTGATGCACGTCATTACCCACCCGTTTGATGGCTTCTATGAGGTGCGATTCAGAGGTAAAGAAAATGTAACTCTCGGAGCGATAATTCTTATTCTTTACGGACTTTTGGCAATTGTCAAGTATCAGTATACCGGCTTTATTATGAACAACAACCCGCAGTTCGCGATGAACAGCCTGACAACCTTCATTTTCGGAATTTTCCCCTTCCTTCTGTTTTGCATCAGCAACTGGAGCGTAACGGCAATTTTTGAAGGCAGCGGCAAATTCAAGGACATTTTCGTTGTTGTTACATACTCGCTTTTCCCGAAGCTGGTGCTGGATTTAATCGTTGTTATTTTCAGCAATGTTGTTACGCTTGACGAATCAATAATCCTTACGGCAGTGTCGGGCATCGGAATGGTATACTTTGCCTTCCTCGTATTCTGCGGTCTGTGCGTGGCGCATGAATACACAGCCGCCACAAACGTAGTTATGATTATAGCAACCTTTATTGCGGCGATTATAATCATATTCCTTGCGATTCTCTATATTACGCTTATCCAGAAGGTTATTTCCTTCATTTATACCTTCGGAACCGAATTTATGAAAAGGTGGTGATTGATATGAAAAATTTTTTAAGCAAGCTTAGCCTGATGAAAATCCTGTGTGTTATTGTGGTTGTATGCTTGGTCGTTGCTTTCATATCATGGCTGCCTCAGCTTGGAATGAAGGCGTCCGACCGTCCCGTCGTTGAAGTGAGCGCATTGGCGGCCGAAAAAAGCGCAATTGACGTCACTTCGGACAAAGATTTGCTTGTTGCCGAAAACGGCGGGAAGGAGCTTTATGTAAATCCTTCGACTTTGGATATAACCGTGGTTGATACGGCGACTCAAACCTACTGGAAGTCGCAGAGCAGCACCGGAGAATCCGATTCCACCGCTTCCGGCCCCTTGTCAATAACTTACATCGACAGCGCCGGAGCCGAGACAACATGGAGCGGCTACGATTACTGCGTTGCCGACAGCGGCGATGAAGATGAAGAAGAGGATGAGGCGCGCGGCTACAGCCTTGCCAGAATCGAAAACGGCTTCCGCGCGGAAATGCACTTTACAAGCGAAGCCTCCACAAACCTTGAGGAATATATGCCCAAGCAGGTCAGCGCCGAAAAGTATAACGAATACTTTGTCGATAAGGTTGACGAGCTGCTTAAATCGGGAAAGATTGACGAAGAAACCAAGGAGCAGTATGACAAGGCTCTCGGCATGATTTACGCAATCTCCGACGACGGCGAGTATTATTACAACAAATATTCCGGCACACCGCCCGTATCGGCGACGAACATACTTATTTCCCTCAGCAAAAATGTGGGATACAATGTAGACCTTATTCGTGAGGACAGTGCCGAATACGGCTTTACCTTTACGGTGACCGAAGACGCCGATTTCACGGTTTTCGCCGATTTTACGCTTGATAACGGCGATCTGGTTGTGAACGTACCGACTTCGGAAATCGTGACCGGAAACGCGGACTTTACAATTAAGGCTATCGAAGTGCTTCCGAATTTCGGAATGGTGCTTGCGGAAGAAACCGACGACGGTTTCATATTCGTTCCCGACGGCAGCGGCGCGCTGTTCGACATCAACAGCTATGACAGCGGCTACACCGAGTATTCCCGAGCCGTATACGACAACACCTATTACGACACGGTTTATAATCAGAGCGAGTTCCGCGAAAATATAACAATGCCCGTATTCGGTATGGGCAGTATGGCTGACCGCAGCTTCAAGTCTGCCGAAGAGGAAGAAGAGGAAGAAGCGGAAGCCGCTGAAGAAGGCGAAGAAACAGCCGAAGAAGCGGAGGAAGAAGCCGCGGAAGCGGAGGAAGCCGAAGAAGCTTCGGATGAAACTGCGCAAGCGGAAGAATCCGAAGAGGAAGAAGCCGCCGAAATTATCGATGAAGGCGAAACTGCGGAGGAAGAAGCGGAGGAAACGCCGGCTTACAACGGATTCATGGGCATAATTGAAAGCGGCGACACGACGGCGACAATCAATGTAAGACTTGCCGCCGATGAAAACAGCGACGCCGACGCTCCCTACAACAAGGTTTATCCATCCTTCGATATTATGCAGGTGAGCAATGTTAAGGTATTCGGCCCCTACAGCGACAGTGACGCGAAGTTCACCGCCACAACCAATCCCTACGACTTTGATTGCCGCGTGCGCTATAAACTCTATGTGGACAACGCGAATTATTACACAATGAGCCAGTCCTACAGAGATTACCTCATCTCCGAATACAATCTCACGGAATCCTTTGAGGAAACTCCGAAGATGTTCCTTGATGTAATAGGCGCGCTTACGATTGACGCCCGCGTAATGGGTATCCCCTACGATAAAACCGTTTCCATGACAACCTATGACGAGCTTGCGGAAATATATGACGATCTCAAGGACGTCGATACGGTTGTAAGCTACAGCGGCGTGTTTAACGGAGGAATTTACAATAAAATAAACACCTCCGCCAAGCTTGTCGGCAAGAACGGCAGCAAATCCGCTCTTGATAAGCTTCTCAGCGACAAGTGGGATTCGCTCTACCTTTCGGTTAATCCCAGCGAGGTTTATAAGGACACCGCCGCTTTTGCTCCGAAAAAGCACGCGCTTATAACCTTTAACGGCGACCCGCTTGAAACCTATAAATACAATATTCCCACAGGCGAATTTGATGAAACCGGCAAGGGCTTTTACACGGTGGCGCCCAAATATTTGCTGAATGTTGTTAACAAATTCAGCGAGAGCGCCAAGACCTATAAGAATCTGGCAATAGGAGATCTCGGAAATCTTGTCTATGAGAACCTCAGCGACAGTGATGAATGGAATCCCTACGAGAGCGAGATTATGATTCAGTCAGCTCTGGAAACTCTTGCCGACGGCAGAAGCCTTGTCCTTTACAATCCCAATGCGAACAGAGTTAAGTATGCCGCGGTAAGCGCCGACATTTCTCGCGAAAGCAGCGACTACGGTCTTATCCGCGAAAATGTTCCCTTCCGTCAGCTCGTGCTTAACGGTCTTACGGATTATACAACTCTCAGCGTGAACACCTCTTCGTCGGATAATGCTTACTTCACGCTTCAAGCATTGGAGCTTGCCTCCTTCCCCAAATATACCATAACCTATAAGAGCGTTGACAGACTCAAGGAAGCGAACTATAACGAGCTTTTCGCAACCGAATACAGCATCTTCGCCGACCAAATCAAAGAGCAGTACGCAACAATAAAGGCAGAATTTGAGAAGATCGGCACAACGAAGATTAAGTCCCACAGCGTTCTGGACAATAAGGTATATGAAACGACCTATGATACGGGCGTAAAAGTAATCACAAACTATAACACCACACCGGTAGAAACCGAATACGGCGTAATTGCCGCGGAGGACTATCTTGTGATAGAAGGAGGGGATAACTGATGAAAGCAGAAACCCAAACCAAGACTAAGAAGGCAAGGAAGCCTCTTGCATATGCCACCACCCAAAAAATAAACGGCTATGTTTTCCTTATTCCGTGGATAATCGGCTTCCTTCTGTTCTTCATGATTCCGCTTGTAAACACCGTCATATACTCCTTTAATGAAGTAAGCGTAGGCGATGACGGCGGTATGGAGATGGAATTTGTCGGAATGGACAACTATTTTGACCTCTTCAACACAGAGGTTTCGACAAAGTCACAGCAGTTTATCCGCGTATTTTCCGACGAAAACTCGAGCGTTCTTGTCAACACTCCGTTGATTGTCGTATTCAGCCTCTTCTGCGCGTTGCTTGTAAACGCAAAATATAAGGGGCGCGGAGTTGTCAGAGTAATTTTCTTCCTCCCCATAGTTCTCGGTCTGTCGATTGTAACCGACATGACGGCCGTTTCCACAGGCGGTGACCTTACAGCCGTAACAACCACGGCAACGGAGGAATCAAGCTTCCTGATGAACCTGTTCACAACAAACAGCTTCCTGCCTCAAAATGTTATATCTTTCATAGTTGGCATAATCAGTGATATCTTCACTATAGTTTCCAAAGCGGGTGTGCAGACGCTGCTCTATCTTGCGGCTCTCCAGTCGATCAATCCCTCGCTTTACGAGGTTGCCAAGATTGAAGGCTGCACAACATACGAAACCTTCTGGAAGATAACCTTCCCTATGGTTGGAAACATAACAATATTCGTGTTTGTGTATACGCTGGTCGACCTGTTCCTTGCGTCAACCATATCGCAGGAAATCTACTCGTTCGCGTTTACAAGCAATAAGATAGGCATAGGCAGCGCGCTGTCGGTATGCTTCCTGCTCAATGTTATTATTGCGCTGCTGCTGCTGCTCTTTATTCTTACGAAGGTGGTGAAATTGGATTATGGCACAAAGTAATGCGAAAAAGGCGAAAGGTAATGGCATAGGCGCGTGGTTTAAGGAAAAATGGAACGACAATTCCATTACCGATCCCCTTCACAGAACAAGATATTTCCAGAATCTAATTTTCAAAATTTTTGCGGCGTCTTTGATTATCGGTATGTGCTTCACGATTCTTTATCCGATAATTAAGCTGTTCCCGAATGTTTTCAACGATGTTGAGGAACTGGGTAATCCCGACGTTGTATGGGTTCCGAAAACCTTCTCGATTGTCAGCTTTAAGGCGGCGATAAAGCTTGTTTACGGAAATTTCTCGGTAATGCTGCTTTCGCTGCTGTATGCGGCAAGCATAGCCTTGATACAGGTGTTTGTCAGCGCCATGGCAGGTTATGTTCTGGGCAGAATAAAAATCCCCGGCGGCACACTTATCTTTGTGCTTGTAATCGTAACCTTCTGCGTACCCGATCAGGCTCTCCTGATTTCTCAGTACCTGCGTTTCAAGAATTTTGATATTCTCGGACTGTTCTCCCTGTTTACGGGAAGCACCGTGGATTTGATAAACAAACCGATAACGCTGTATCTGTTGGCGCTTCTCGGCTTTGGACTGAAGCAGAGTATGTTCGTATTCATGTTCCGCCAATTCTTCCTGACCCTTCCCAAGGAACTGGAAGAAGCAGCTCTCATCGACGGCTGCGGCTTTTACAAAACATATTTCAAGATTGCTTTGCCCAACGCCGTTCCCACAATTATGACGGTTTCCATTCTCTCGTTTGTATGGAACTACGGCGACACTTACTATACCGGATATTTCTATCCGGACGGACCGTTCGTAGCGGTTAAGCTGTCGCAGCGCTTCGCGTCAACCCAGTCCGATACCATAGTGACTGCGGTGCAAACTTGGTTCGACGCTCCGGCGGCATCCTCGTTCGCTTTCGACGCGGTTAAACAGGCCGCAATTCTGATATTCCTTGTTCCGCTTCTCATTGTGTACTTCTGTGTACAAAAACGACTTGTCGAGAACATGGAGCAGTCCGGTCTGGTAGGCTGATACGGAATTTATACGAAACGAATAAAAAACAGCCGGCATTTATGCCGGCTGCTTTTTTACGGAAAATATGACGGATAGAGGCCTTCTATTTAAAATATTCATACAGACAGCATTTCAACATTCCGTTATACAGCTTTCGCCGCTTATCCGCCCGGCGTCCGTAAAATTTTTCAAATTCTTCGTGAGAGGTAAGAATCAGCTTTGCCGCTTGAGCATAGCGCGCAAATTTTTTCCCCATTGCGCGGTAAAGCGCCTCGCAGCTCTTTTTGTCCATTAGCCTTTCGCCGTAGGGCGGATTGCACATGACAATCCCCTTTTCGGAAAATTCGCGCGCTTTTGTCATGTCGCACACCGAAAATGTAATTCTGTCCGCCACTCCCGCTCTGAGAGCATTGCCCCTGGCGATCCTGACGGCATCGGGATCGATGTCCGAGGCAAAAATATGAGTTTCTGCTGAACGGTTTTCGTTTTCCCGCGCTTCCTCGCGAGCGTCGTCCCAGAACCTCTTGTCCATACATTCCCAGTGCTCGGCGGCAAATCGGCGGTTTATTCCCGGAGCAATATTCAGCGCATAGAGCGCCGCCTCAATAGGTATGGTTCCGCTGCCGCAAAAAGGATCGAGGAAGGGACGGTCGCCGCGCCAGCGGCTGACGTCAATCATGGAAAAAGCCAGTGTTTCGCGCATGGGCGCGACAACGCCCTCCGTGCGATAGCCGCGTTTATACAGCGGATTTCCGCTTGTGTCAAGGTAAATTGCGCACAGATTTTTCATAATTGTAAAGCGTATCATGTGCCGCGCGCCGCTTTCCTCAAAATGTTCGCGTCCGTAGCGCATCGACAGCCGTTTCACGACGGCTTTTTTTATTATGCTTTGACAGGCGGGTATGCTGTGGAGCGCGGATTTAAGGCTGCTGCCCGTAACGGGAAATTCGTCATTTTCGCCGATAAATTCCTCCCACGGAATATTGACGCACTCTTGAAACAGTTCTTCAAAGGTTACGGTTTCACATTCCGCAAGCTTTATCAGCACTCTTTCGCCGCAGCGCAGATTTATATTTAACAGCGCCACGGCCTCCCAGTCACCGTACAGCGTAATCCGACCGTCCGCCACCTCCGCGGTTTCGTAGCCGAGCGAGCGCGCCTCGTATGCGACGGAGGTCTCCGTGCCGAAAAGCGTAGGTATCGTTATTTGAAATCTGGAAGCCATTAACCGTTCAGCCCTTTCCTCTTTATTCGTTTACCAAATCATGTATCCATTTTCCGCTTTTAAGCCGAAGCTTTACGGCGACGCATTTAACGACCTCTTCAATATAGCTTGCCGCCAGTACGGCGGGAGCCGGCAGCTCCAGCACAAGCCCCGCAAGGCAGACCAAGGGAACACCGATAAGCCATACGCTGCCGGTGTCGCAAATCATACAGAATACCGTGTCGCCCGCGCTTCTCATTGTTCCCACTATTGCGACCACCTGATAGGATTTTGTCAGCGTAAAGCAGGCGCACACCCGAAGCATACGGATACAGAGCAGCCTCGTTTCGGGAGTAAGCTCAAACATAAGCGCAATTTTTGGCGCCGCGGCAAATAATACGGCGGCGATTACAATCCCCTGCCCCAGCGATACGGTGTGGAAAAACCGGCTTTTCATTACGGCGGAATCCGGTCTTTTGGCGCCGATTTCACGCCCCGTTATAACTCCGGCGGCGGTCGCCGTCCCGAATACCATTGAAAAAAGCATATTTTCCACTGTGCTTACTATGCTGTAGGCGGCGGCAGGACCGCTGCCCATTCTCGCCATTACCGCACCGTAGACGGTTATGCCGATTCCCCAGAGCGATTCGTTGAAAAACACGGGCAAACTTGCCGAAGCATAGGCTTTGATGAAGCCCTTCGGGAAGCCGAACGCCGTTTTCGGCTTTCCGAAGAACAGCCGCCAATGCCTCCGTCCGCCTATAAGCACCGTAATCAATTCGCAAATACGCGCCGTGACCGTGGCAATTGCCGCTCCTCCGATTCCGAGGGCGGGAAGCCCGAGCTTTCCGAAAATGAGAATATAATTCAGGCAGCCGTTCACCGTGAGAGAAACAATGCTTCCGACAAGCGGAGGAGTGGGTCTTTCTACGGATTTCAGTCCCGCGCCCATTATGAAGCTCAGACCGAAAAACATATAGCTCAGCGCCGATATGCGCAGATATTTTGCGCCGTCGCTTATAATTTCCGTATTCGCTCCGGCAAGCAGCGCCATAAGCCGCCGCGGAAACAGCAGCCCTGCCGCGGTAAATACAACGGCAAGCGTAACGCACAGCGTAAGCCCGACGCTCATAACATTTTTCAGCCCCCGCTCGTCGCGCTTACCCCAGAATTGTGAAAAAAACACAATTGCTCCGCTGCACACGCCGAACACCATGAGGTTGTATACGAAAAAAACCTTGTTAGCCATGGAAACTCCCGCCAGCTCGGTTTCGCCCAAAGCGCCTATCATAAGGTTGTCCAGCAGATTTATGCTGCTTGTGACAAGATTTTGCAGCGTCAGCGGAATTACCATCGTAAGATATATTTTAAATGTTTTTTTGTTGAAAATTTCTTTGCCGAATAATGACATAGCCTCATCCTCCGAAACAATATTTTACTATACTTCGACGGAATTTTCAAGCCCTAAAATTCATATATTGGAGAGAAGAGGGAAGTCATGGATTTCCGATTAAAAAGGGGGCTTGCATTATGTCCGACCTGCGGGGCAGATTTATGAATTTTCTTTTCAGAACGGCAATCTGCCTTTTTTTGCTTTTGCTGTTTTTAGTAATTCACCGTTTAACTCCCGACGGCTTTGACGCAATCAAGGAAAAAATGTTCTACAGCGTGGATCTCGGTTTGCTGCTGAAGGAGCTTAAGGCTCTCGGAAGGTGTGTGCTGCCCGTTTGAAATTAAAGCTGAGTCCGGCGGCGATTATTCCGATCGCCTTTTTTATTTGGAACAAAAATTTTGTCAAGCTCCTGCTGTCAGCTCTGCTGCATGAGCTTGGACACGGGCTTGCGGCATTTATTATCGGGAAAAGAAATCCGGTTTTTTCGCTGACGCCGTTCGGTTGGTCGCTGTATGTAGGAGAAATAAGCGGACGCGCGGCGAAAATTTTCGTTTACGCGGCGGGACCCTTTGTCAGCTTGCTGCTTATACCGGTGCTTTCGCCGCAGACGCTGTGGATTTTGCTGTTCAACCTGATTCCGGTGCTGCCGCTTGACGGAGGAAGAATTCTTTCCGCGCTCGTCGGAGAGCGCGTCGCCCTCGAAATCGGAGGCTACGCTTTGCTGTATACGGTGATGCTTTGCTTCATAAACGGCATTGTCCCCGTCGGAGCGGTAATAATTATGCTCCTTCACGGCCGCTACGCCGCCTCGGCGCAGTACAGAAAAATAAAACGAGCGGCGGATTTTTTGCAGAACCTGTATTGATTTTGCAAAAAACACACCGATAAAGCTTGACGAAAAATTTCCTTTGTATTATAATAATATATAACCTAAGCGCAGACGTCCCCTTCTAAGGCGGCGGGCGCCGTTCGCCGTTTTTGCGGGAGTATAATCTTCTGCGGAGGCGCTTGAGCGGACGACGGCGTCGCAACGTTTGTTCCGCGAAAAAAGAAAGGATTTATGACATGAGTACGGTAAACATAGACCGCATTTTGAAACGGGTTCAGAAGCCCACGCGCTACAGCGGCGGCGAGCTTAATTCCGTGATAAAAAATCCCGACAGCGTAAAAATTCGATATGCCTTTGCTTTTCCCGACACCTACGAGGTCGGCATGAGCCACCTCGGCATAAAGATACTTTACCACTGTCTCAATCTTCGTCCCGATGTGTATTGCGAAAGAGTTTTTGCTCCGTGGATTGATATGGAGGAGGAAATGCGGCGGGAAAATGTGCCGCTGTTTTCAATTGAAACAAGAACGCCCGTCGGAGAATTTGATTTTGTCGGCGTGACTCTTCAATATGAAATGAGCTATACAAACATTTTGAATATGCTTGATATGGCGGGCATACCTTTGCGATCCCGCGAAAGGGGAGAGGACGACCCCTTTGTCAACGCCGGAGGCCCTTGCGCCTACAATCCCGAGCCGCTTGCGGAAATATTTGATTTTTTTACCATGGGCGAGGGAGAGGAAGTCATAAATGAGCTTATGGACGCCTATAACGAATGGAAAGCGGAGGGCGGGAAGCGTATTGATTATCTGAAAAAAATCGCAAAAATCGAGGGGATTTACGTTCCCTGCCTTTACGATGTGGAATATAACGACGACGGAACACTTAAATCCATGACGCCGAACTGCCCCGAAGCGAAGCCGAGAGTGCGTAAACGCATAATAGAGGATCTGGACAGCGTCGTTTTTCCGGAAAAATTCATTGTTCCGTTTATGGATATTATCCATGACCGTGTAAGTCTTGAGGTTTTCCGCGGATGCATACGCGGCTGCCGTTTCTGTCAGGCAGGCATGATATACCGCCCCGTGCGCGAAAAATCGCCCGACCGTCTTGTGGACGACGCAAAAAGGCTGCTTGCCTCCACGGGCTATGAGGAAATGAGCCTTTCCAGCCTTTCCACAAGCGATTACACCTGCTTTGAGGAGCTTGCGGACAGGCTTTTGGAGCTTACCGAAAAAGAAAAGGTAGGACTTTCTTTGCCATCGCTGAGAGTGGATAATTTCAGCCTCGGACTTATGGAACGCGCCGGCAAGGTGCGCAAGAGCGGATTGACCTTTGCTCCCGAAGCGGGAAGTCAGCGTATGCGCGACGTCATAAATAAAAATGTGCGCGAAGAGGATTTGATGCGCAGCGTAAGCCTTGCCTTTGACGGCGGCTGGATAACCGTAAAGCTGTATTTCATGATAGGGCTGCCTTATGAAACCGATGAGGACATTGCGGGAATAGCGCGGCTTTCGGAAAAGGTTGTCGAATGTTATTATTCTTCCCCAAAAACCAATAAAAAGCGCGCCCCGTCGGTGAATATAAGCGTCGCGGGCTTTGTGCCGAAGCCGTTTACTCCGTTTCAGTGGGCGGAGCAAAACAGCATACCGACGCTGCGGCGTAAACAGCTTTTCCTTAAGGACGAAATCCATAACAGACACATCAAATACAGCTACCATCAAAGCGATGTAAGCGTTCTTGAGGGAGTGTTTGCCCGCGGTGACAGAAGGCTTAACGAAGTGCTTATCCGCGCCTTTGAGCTGGGCTGTAAGCTTGACAGCTGGAATGAATGTTTTGATATGAATAAGTGGCGGCGCGCCTTTGACGACTGCGGTATTAGCATGGACTTTTACACTCGTGAGCGCAGCCTTGACGAGCTTTTCCCGTGGGATTTTGTTGACGTGGGCGTAACAAAGGATTTCCTTATGCGTGAAAACGAAAAGGCAAAGCAGGCCGTCACAACTCCGCACTGCCGCCTGAAATGCAGCGGCTGCGGCGCAAACAGGCTCTGCGCGGACGGCAAATGCAGCGTCTATAAGGAAAAAAACAGCCTTGAGTTTATGAAAAGGAGTCGCGGGGAATAGATGAACGACTGTTACGATTACTATCTTGTTTATGAAAAAACCGACAACGCAAAATATATCTCACACCTTGATTTTGTGCGCGCCTATAACCGTGCCATGCGCCGCGCGAAGCTGCCGGTCGCCTTTTCGGAGGGCTTTAATCCGCATCCTCTGTTGAGCTTTGCGCTGCCGCTTCCCGTCGGCTGCACAAGCCGCTGTGAGCTTTTGGAATTTCGCTTGACGGAGGAGCTTCCCGCCGATGAAATAAAACAGCGGCTCAATGCCGCGCTTCCGCTCGGAATAAAAATCCTCAGCGTGCATACGGGAAAAAGCCGCATGAAAAAACTGCGCTACGCACTCTATCGCGTAACGCCGGAGCATATGCCTCCGTCCGTCGTGAAATTTATGGAAATGAAGGAAATTGTGATTGACAAAAAGACGAAGAGCGGAATTAAGGATACCGACATTCGCGAGGATATTGCGGAAATTCGTCCTGTCGGGGAGTGTATGGATATGGTTCTCAGCGCCGGCAGCGAAAAAAATCTCAAGCCGGACGTTGTCGTCAGGGCTATGAATAAATATATCGGCGGCTATGACAGCGGCGACTGCGAATATGAACGCCTCGCAATCTATGATGCCGATATGGAGGAAATAAAATAGCCGCCGAATAGCTTTTCGCGGCGTCCGTTACAGAATTATGCAGATTAAGCCGCCGCTTCCGTCGTTAATAATCTTTTCAAGGGTTTCCCGAAGCTTGTATCTTGCGTCATTCGGCATTTTGTTCAGCTTCGCGTTCAGTCCTTCGTTGACAAGGTCGTGGAGAGATTTTCCGAAAATGTTGCTTTCCCAAATTTTCACGGGATCGTTCTCAAATTCTGAAAGCAGGTAGCTCACAAGCTCCTCGCTTTGCTTTTCGCTGCCTACGATGGGATTTATTTCCGTCTCGATTTGAGCCTTGATAAGATGTATGCTCGGAGCGCTCGCTTTAAGGCGCACGCCGAAGCGACCGCCTTGCTTCATGATTTCCGGTTCCTTCAGCGTAAGCTCCTCAACCGACGGAAAAACTATGCCGTAACCTGTCTGTTCGACCTCATGCAGGGCATACTCCAGCTTACCGTACCTTTTCTGAATTTTTGCCGTTTCGGTTATAAAGTCAATTAAATCCTCGTCGTCATTCAGCTTTACCCCCGTGGTTTCGCTTATAACCCTATAGAACAGGTCATCGTTTGCGCTTATGGCTATGACGGCGTTTCCGCAGTCGGGAGAAATTTTTTCAATGACGGCGGATTTTATATATTCGTTGCCGCAAAGCGCGGCTGCGGCGTCTTTCAGTTGACTTATTTTGCCGAGCGGCAAAAGACCGTCCCTGACCGACGCAAAAAGCGACGCCTTAAGATAATGCTCCATCGGCAGAGCGTCGATCCACTTCGGAAGATTTATGCTTATTTCGTTGAGCGGAAATTCGTAAAGCACCGCCTTTATGATTTCCTCAATGTCGCGAGATGTAAGCTCAACGCAGGATACCGCCGCGACCGGCGTTTCGTATTTTTCCTCCAGCTCGGCGCGGAGCTTTTCCGTTTGCGGGTCGGACGGATGCGCGGAATTAAGAACTATAATGAAGGGCTTGTCGATTTCCTTCAGCTCGGAGACAACTCTTTCCTCAGCGGCTGTGTAGTCGCCGCGGGGAATGTCGCAGATGCTGCCGTCTGTCGTCATGACAATGCCTATGGTGCTGTGCTCGCAAATGACCTTGCGTGTTCCGATTTCGGCTGCCTTGTCAAATTCAATGTCATCCTCGAACCACGGCGTACTTACCATGCGCGGACGGTCGTCCTCGGTGTGACCCATGGCGGAGCTGACAATGTATCCGACGCAGTCGATAAGGCGGACACGGAAGGAGGTATTTCCGTCAAAGCTTATGCTGACCGCTTCGTTGGGAATAAACTTCGGCTCGGTAGTCATGATTGTGCGTCCGGCGGCGCTTTGCGGAAGCTCATCCTGCGCCCTTGCGCGCCGGTATTCGTCGCTTATGTTCGGAAGCACAATCGTGTCCATGAATTTTTTTATGAAGGTGGACTTCCCGGTGCGCACAGGTCCCACAACGCCTATATATATGTCGCCCTTGGTTCGCTTGGCAATATCGCCGTATATGCTGTTCATTGAATTTCCTCCTCGTAGCTTGATACAGTTTAATTATATTTTAAGGCGGAGAAAAATATTCCGAAAAATGAAAAAACACTCGGTCATTCGTCCGGCTTGCCGAGACTTCGCGCTGCGGGCATAATACCGCTTCAAGCGAGCTTTACGGAGCGCATCGACCGTATTGCGGCTTCGGACGCTTGACCAAAAAGCGCAGCCGCTGCAGTATTGTCTCAAAGCAAAGCGGCTCCTTGCGCAAGTCGATAATCTTTTCCGCGATTTCCCGTACTTTGTCAATGTTATATTGCGCCGGCTCCGAAATATCCTCTGTTGCTGCCGCGTGAGACAGATTACGTTATCCGGCGTCCGAAAACCTGCCATCGTCAATGGTATGCCGTACCTGTCGGAAACCTTGTACATAATTTGCAAAAAATTTGGAATTGACTTAAATTTTCGCTTCTAAGCATTGTACGCCAATTGTATTGAAAATATGTCTTTCGACAAAATTAAAAAATGTTGACAAATGTATTCTGCCGTGCTACAGTTATGATATAACAGCGGGATATAATTTTATAAGTCAAAGGAGTGAATTTAATGGCTTTTACACATCTGCACGTCCACAGCGAATACAGTTTGCTTGACGGTATGTGCCGCATAAGCGAGCTGGCGAAAAAGGCGAAGGAGATGGGACAGACCGCCATAGCGCTTACCGACCACGGCGTCATGTACGGCGCGGTGGATTTTTACAAGGCGTGCAAGGCGGAGGGAATAAAGCCGATAATCGGCTGCGAAATTTATACGGCGCGCGATATGTACGATAAACGCGGCCGCGAGGGCAACGGAATAAATCACCTTGTGCTGCTGTGTAAAAATGAGGAGGGCTATAATAATCTTATACAGATAGTTTCCGCCGGCTGGATCGACGGCTTTTACTATAAGCCTCGCGTTGACCGCAGCATACTGAGCAAATACAAGGGCGGACTTATTGCGCTTTCCGCCTGTCTTGCGGGAGAAATTCCGCGCGCGCTGCTCAGCGGAAACGAAGACGCCGCGAGAGAAACCGTAAAGTATTTTAAGGAAACCTTTGACGAATTTTACATTGAGCTTCAGGATCACGGAATTGACGACCAGAAGCGGCTGAATCCGCTTTTGCTGAAGCTGGCGAAGGATACCGATACGCCGATTGTCGTCACCAATGATTCTCATTATATTGAAAAAACAGACGCGAAGAATCAGGACGTGCTTTTGTGCATACAAACGGGCAAACGGTTGGACGAGCCTGGACGTATGCGCTTCGCCACCGAGGAATTTTACCTTAAAAGCGAGGATGAGATGCGCGCCGTCTTCCCGAATCTGCCCGAAGCGTTTGAAAACACCTCAAAAATCGCGGATAAATGTAATTTTGAGTTTAAGTTCGGCGAACGCCACCTTCCCGAATACGATGTTCCCGACGGGTATACCGCGAAGGAGTATCTTCGTATGCTTGCCGAAAAAGGGCTTAAGGAGCGTTACGGCGAAAAAGCCGAACAGTATCGGGAAAGAATGGAATATGAGCTTGGCGTTATAGAATCTATGGGTTTCGTTGACTACTATCTGATTGTCTGGGATTTTATAAACTACGCAAAGCGGCACGGCATACCCGTCGGGCCCGGACGCGGCAGCGGCGCGGGCAGCATTGTCGCCTACATTTTGCGCATAACCGACGTCGAGCCGATGAAGTATAATCTTATTTTTGAGCGCTTTCTCAATCCCGAACGCGTCAGTATGCCCGACTTTGACGTTGACTTCTGCCCGCAGCGCCGAGGCGAGGTCATAGACTATGTCATAAAAAAATATAAGCCCGAAAACGTCAGCCAGATTGGCACCTTCGGCACAATGAAGGCGCGCGGAGCCATACGCGATTGCGGCCGCGTCCTCGGAGTACCTTACAGTGAGGTTGACATAATTTCAAAAATGGTTCCGATGAAGCCCGCAATGACGCTTGAGCTTGCCATGCGGGAAAATCCCAAGCTGAAGGCCGCTTACGATGAAAATCCGACGGTAAAAACCATAATAGACACAGCAATCTCAATCGAGGGCTTGCCGAGAAATATCGGAACTCATGCCGCCGGCGTTGTAATTGCGGGGCAGCCGGTTTCAACCTATGTTCCGCTTCAGCGCAGCGATAATATAATTTCCACTCAGTACACGAAGGATACTGTTGAGGAGCTGGGACTGCTGAAAATCGACTTCCTCGGACTGAGGAACCTGACAATAATTGACGACTGCCTGAAAATTTTGCGTTCCCAGGGAACGGATATAAAGCTTGATGAAATTGACTATGACGTCCCCGAGGTTTACGAAATGATTTCCGAGGGGGACTGCGACGGTGTTTTCCAGCTTGAAAGCACGGGTATGCGTTCATTCATGCGGCGGCTGGAGCCTCGTAATTTGGAGGATATAATTGCGGGAATAGCGCTTTACCGACCCGGACCGATGGATTTCATTCCGACGTATATCGAAGCTAAGGCCGATCCGAAAAAAATCAAGTATAAGCATCCGAGCCTTGAACCCATACTCAATATGACCTATGGCTGCATAGTCTATCAGGAGCAGGTTATGCAGATTGTACAAAAGCTTGCGGGATTTTCAATGGGCGGAGCCGACGAGGTGCGCCGCGCCATGAGCAAAAAAAAGGCAAAGGAAATGGAAAAAGCCCGCAATATTTTCATCTACGGCGAGCTTAACGACGACGGGAGCGTCCGTGTGCCGGGCTGTATTCGTAACGGAATTGACGAAAAAACCGCGATAAGCATCTATGACGATATGGACGCCTTCGCAAAATATGCCTTTAATAAAAGCCATTCCGTTTGCTATGCCGTTGTAGCCTATCAGACGGCGTATCTCAAATGCCTTTATCCGGAAGCGTTCATGGCGGCGCTGATTACAAGCGTCATGGGCGAAAACGATAAGGTTGCCGCATATATCAACAATTGTACCCAGAAGGGAATAAAAATTCTTCCGCCCGACATAAACAAAAGCGACAGCGGCTTTACAATCGAAGGAAAGGCCATTCGCTTCGGTTTGACGACGATAAAAAACGTCGGCGAAAATTTTGTGAACGCCTGTGTTGAAGAACGCCGCAAAAACGGCGAATTTGTCAGCCTGCGCGATTTTGCGGCGCGAATGGCCGGCGGCGAGCTGAATAAAAGGGGAGTGGAGGGGCTTATAAAAAGCGGAGCCTTCGACTGCCTTCCGGGGACAAGATGGCAGAAGCTGGCGATATACGAGCAAACTCTATCTTCTGCTTCAAGAAACGCGAAGGACAATATTGCCGGTCAGCTTTCGTTCTTTTCGATGAATGAGGAAGAGAATCTTGCCGACGATTTCCCCGAAATTCCGGAAAAGAGCAACCGTGCGCTTTTGGATATGGAACGCGAGGCGACGGGAATTTACATCTCGGGACACCCGCTTGACGAGTACCGCGAAGCGATAAACTCTCTCGGACTTCCCGAAATTTCACGCGTTTTGGCGGCAGGCAGCGAGGATTACAGCGAAATTTCCGACGGAGATACGGTAACGGTAGTGGGACTTGTATCGAGCCTAAAGGAAAAAATAACGAAAAACAACACAGTCATGGCGTTCATGGAGCTTGAGGATTTCACGGCGGGTATTGAGGTTATAGTTTTCCCGAAGCTTTATTCGTCGTTCGGAGAAATAATCCGCGAGAACAATATTGTAAGGCTTACCGGACGTGTTGACGTTAAGGACGAGGAAGCGCCGAAGCTGATTATGGAAACCGCCGTTCCGTTTTCCGCAAAACCGGTTAAAAACAAAGGAACGCTTGAAATTACGCTGAACGATGAAGAACTGCCCTTGCTCGACAGGCTGCGCGGTATAATTTTCAAGTATAAGGGCGACACTCCGATAGTTGTGAATTGCCGCTACGGAGGGATTCCCGTTTCTCCGAAATGTAATTGCAGCCCGTCGGGCGAGCTTATTTCGGCTATAAATTCCGCCGTCGGACGGGAATGCGCAGCCGTAAAATGACGGCTGATGTATAATAAAGAGTCAGCCTGCCAAAGAATTTTGGATATTGAAAAACCCCGAAAGCCGCTTGCTTTCGGGGTTTGTATATGAAAAACTATCTCTTTGAGAACTGCGGTGCGCGACGGGCTGCCTTGAGACCGTACTTCTTTCTTTCCTTCATTCTGGGGTCGCGAGTAAGATAACCCGCCTGCTTAAGAACAGGGCGGTAAGCCTCCTCGTCAACCTTAAGAAGCGCACGGGCTATACCGTGACGGATTGCGCCCGCCTGACCTGTAAAGCCGCCGCCCTTAACATTGCAAAGCACGTCAAAGCTTCCTTCGGTCTTTGTTGCCACAAGGGGCTGACGGAGAATAACCTTAAGGGTTTCAAGACCAAAATAGTCGTCAATATCTCTGTTATTTATTTTAATTTCACCGTTACCGGGAATAAGGCGAACCCTTGCAACCGACTTCTTTCTTCTTCCGGTACCGTAATACTGTGTTACTGCCATTTAGCTCAACCTCCCTTATTTAATTTCCTGAGTCCAAGCCTCAGGCTTCTGTGCTTCCTGCTTATGCTCCGCGCCCTTGTAGGCTCTCAGACGGGTGAGCGCCGCACGACCGATTGTGGTGTCGGGAAGCATCCCCTTAACCGCCTTATACATAACAAGATCGCTTCTTTTTTCCATCAGTTCCTTGGCGGAAACCTCCTTAAGACCTCCGACCCAGCCGCTGTGGCGGCGATAAAGCTTACGGTTGAGCTTGTTGCCCGTAAAAACTGCCTTGTCGCAGTTGAGAATTATAACATGGTCGCCGCAGTCAACGTGGGGCGTGTAGCTGGGCTTATTCTTGCCGCGCAGAATGCTTGCGGCAGCGGCGGCAACACGACCGACGCTCTTGCCGGCGGCGTCTATGATATACCATTTTCTCTGAACCTGACCGGCATTTTCCATTGTACTCTTCATGGAATATTACCTCCTGTTAATTATTTTTCATTATCAGCGTGAATTATTATAATACAAAATTTCCCTGTTGTCAAGAGGTTTTTTTGAAAAATTTAATTTAAATTGAATGTTCGCGTTTTTTCTCGAAATTACTCGTGTTTGCTTCCGTTTTCTCACGAGGCAAATTAAAAATTTAAAAGCGCGTAAATATTTCGCTCGGATTAAGCATTCTTCCGAATTATTGCCGACTATGCTTGACACAGCCGATTTATTAATTTATAATAGAAATACGGAGGCCTAACCGGCATTGTCCGACGTCAATTAATTTTAAGCGCGAGGGAAATTTATCCCGCGGAAAGGAGAGCGGCATGAGAATCAAGGTCAGCGACGGCAAAAAAACAGGCGAATACGAATTTTCGGCGGGGATTCCCGCGTCGGACGCCATTGCGGCGCTTGGCTTCGATTTTCCGATGCCTTGCGGCGGAAAGGGCCGCTGCGGCAAGTGCGTATGCAAAATCAACGGAAGGTCTGCGCCGGCTTGCGGGACTCTGCTGTTTACCGACAGCGAAATTTTGCTGCCGTCGGCGGAAAGCGCCGTGCTTACGGCGGAACAGGCCGTTGTTCCCGACGCGGACGGGGTTGTTATAGACATTGGCACAACAACGCTGGCGGCGGCTTTGTTTGAAAACGGACGTCCCGTAAAGACTGTCGGGCGACGCAATCCGCAATGCGCTTACGGCGCGGACGTGATAAGCCGTATAAGCGCGGAGGGCGCACCTCTGACGGAGGCAATCCGCTCCGCCGTGAGAGAGCTTCGGGAAAATCTTGGAACCGACAGGAAAACCGTTATAACCGGTAACACCGTCATGCTTGCGCTTTACGCGGGAATGGATGTTTCGCAAATGGGCGCCGCTCCATTTCCAATGCCTTCGCGTTTCGACTGCGAGCTTGACGGCGCATATCTTCCGCCGTGCCTGAGCGCTTTTGTCGGGGCGGATGCGCTCTGCTCGTTGATGTGGAGCGGAGCGGATGAAGCAAACGGCAGTTTTATTGTCGCGGACTTAGGCACAAACAGCGAGATTGCTCTTGTCAGCGGCGGGGAAATTTTCTTTACGTCTGCGGCGGCAGGTCCGGCGCTTGAAGGCGGAAACATAAGCCGCGGCACCGCGGCTGTCGATGGCGCAATATTCCGCGTATGCGACAGCGGCTTTGAAACAATAGGCGGCGGCGAACCGTGCGGAATCTGCGGAAGCGGTCTTGTTGACGCGATGAGCGTTATGCTTGAGAGCGGATTTATGGACAGATTCGGTACAATCGAACATGATTTCAGAATACCGAACAGCGATATTTTTATAACTCAACAGGATGTGCGCGCCTACCAGCTATGCAAGGCGGCAATTTCCGCCGCAATGAAAATCTTATTGGATATGAACAGGCTTTCGATTGACAATATTGACCGAATTTTTCTTTCGGGGGCTCTCGGCGGGAGCATAAACGTAAAAAATGCTGCTGCTACAGGACTTTTGCCAAATGTCGCCGCGGATAAATTTACCGCCGTGGGAAACGGCGCGCTCATGGGCGGCGCGCTTTTGCTGAACGAACATAATCGCGAACGCGCGCGCCGCATAGCTGCGGACGCCAAAGCCGTGAACATTGCCGCCGATTCGGGGTTTAACGAAAGATATATCGCGGAAATGAATTTCGAGGTATGATAAAAGCGCCGACAAAGCAAAAGGAGCCGACGGGCGGCTCCTCTGTTCATTTGTCTGTGTTGATTAGATGTACTTTTTAATGCCTTCCGACGCTTCGGATTCCTTCATGCTTACGATAACCATAATTTCCGTATTTGTTTTTTCGGATATTGCGTTCAGTCTGTCCAAGCAAGCGGAAAGCGCCGTCAAATCCTTATTCACAATCTTTGTTATGCTGTCGATAAAAATATTGGAAATATCGTAATTTTGAGAAAGAATACCGCAGATAAAGCCGTAAAATTCGTCGTAGCCGACAATGCTGTATTCGTCGGTATCAACAATTCTTACTCTGTGCGTAAGATCGAAAATATGCCTGTCGCCCTTATTTATGAAAACTATATTTCCGTTGGAAGCCGCCTCAGCCGCGTTAACCGCGTCAATCAGCTTTGCCGTTTTGCCGGTACCCTTTTCACCGATAATGACCTTGACCATTTTTATAGCCTCCTTATAAAATTTAATTATGAGATAGTCTCCGTTTGTATTTATTATACTATAAGCAAGCTCCAAATGCAAGCGCTTTTATTAAAATTATCCGAAAATATTTTGCGGTCTATTTGTTAAGTCTTGCCGTGAGCGCGGCGCGGGCGTCTTCGTATCCGGGCTTTCCGAGGAGAGCGAACATATTTTTCTTATAGGCTTCGACGCCGGGCTGGTTGAACGGATTTACGCCCAGAACATAGCCGCTTACGCCGCACGCCTTCTCGAAGAAATAGATAAGGTTTCCGAGACAGTATTCGTCCATTCTTTCCGCGCGGATTACAAGATTGGGAACGTTGCCGTCGCTGTGGGCGAGAAGAGTTCCGTTAAACGCCTGTTCGTTTACGTAGCTGACGTTTTTTCCGGCAAGGAAGTTAAGACCGTCAACATTCGCGGCGTCGGTTCCGATTTCAATGTCCTTGCGCGGATTGTCGAAGAACACAACCGTTTCAAACATTATGCGAAGTCCTTCCTGAATATACTGCCCCATCGAGTGGAGATCGCTGGAAAAGTCCGCCGCCGCAGGGAAAATTCCCTTTCCGTCCTTACCTTCGCTTTCACCGAAGAGCTGCTTCCACCATTCGGCAAAATAGTGTGCCTGAGGCTCATAATCAATGAGCATTTCGGTTGTCCTTCCCTTGCGGTAGAGGATATTGCGCGCGGCAACGTATTGATAGCAGGCGTTTTCATTAATATTCGGATTGGCATACTCAACCATAGCGTCCTCCGCGCCCTTCATAAGCGCGTCAATATCGAGTCCGGCGGCGGCGATGGGAAGCAGCCCGACGGCTGTAAGAACGCTGTAGCGTCCGCCTACGTCATCGGGAACGACAAAGGTTTCATAGCCTTCCTCGTCGGCGAGATTTTTAAGAGCGCCCTTCGCCTTGTCGGTAGTTGCGAAAATTCTTTCCTTCGCGCCTTCCTTGCCGTACTTCTTTTCAAGCAAATCACGGAACACACGGAAAGCTATGGCGGGTTCGGTTGTGGTTCCGCTCTTGGAAATTATATTGACCGAAAAATCCTTATCCTTAACGGTTTCGATAAGGTCGCTGAGATATGTGGAGCTTATGCTGTTGCCGGCAAAAAAAATCTGCGGATTGCCGCCTCTGGCTTCCTTGCTGACATTGTAAAAATTATGACTGAGAAGCTCAATAACCATTCTCGCGCCGAGATAGCTGCCGCCTATACCGATTACAATCAAAGCGTCGCTGTTGTTTTTTATTTTTTCAGCCGCCTTTTTTATTCTCGCAAACTCATCTTTGTCATAGTTGCGCGGGAGCTTGACCCAGCCGAGAAAGTCGTTCCCCGCGCCGCTGCCGCTGTGGAGAGTGGTGTGCGCCGCTTCGATCGCGGGAGCTATACCGGCGATTTCATTCTCGGAGATAAAGGCTGACGCCGTTGAACGATTGAATTTGATTTTTGTCATTATGAGATCCTCCTATAGATTTCTTTTCCATTGATACACAATATCAGTATATCACGTTAAAATTTTCCCGTCAACATATTTTTTGAATAATTTGTCTTGAAATTTGACGTAAAGCATAGTAAAATGGTATAAGGAAGGTGACGGCATTGTATATTGACCCCGTGATATACCGCGGACGACCGTCGGAAAAGCGCTCTTTGAGAGAGGAGCGCGCTTATGACGCTCTGGACGCTCTCGGAATAGGGTACGAACGCATGGATCATGACCCGACCGATACAATGGAGGTCTGTAAAGAAATCGACAGGCTGATGGATATGAGGGCGTGCAAGAATTTGTTTCTGTGCAACAAGCAGAAAACGCGCTATTTTCTTGTTGTCATACGCGGCGACAAACGCTTTGCGACAAAAAATCTCTCGGCTCAGCTCGGGCTGCCGCGGCTTTCGTTCGGTCATGCCGACGTAATGGAGGAAATGCTCGGCGTTTTGCCGGGAAGCGTCAGCATACTTTCGCTTGTGAACGATACGGCGGCAAGAGTTAGGCTTATTGTTGACCGCGATGTTCTCAAGCAGGAATTTTTCGGCTGTCATCCGTGCGTGAATACCTCGTCGCTGAAGCTGGCGACACGGGATATTTTTGAAAAATTCATACCCTCGACGGGGCATGAACCAATACTTTTCGATTGCTGAAGGACTGAAGTCATGAAATACGCAAATCAACACAATATGCGCGACCCGCTGTGGGATGAGCTGGTTTTCCTTCCGGCTCAGCTTTCGCGTTTCCCTCTGTTCAGCGCTGCGGAAGCTGATTTAAGTACGGTTATAGGGAAAAGCGCCCTTGTGCCGCTTAGACTGGATATTCCGTTAATTATTTCCCATATGAGCGTCGGGGAGCTGTCTGCCGAGCTCAAATGCTCGCTTGCAAGAGCGGCGTCGGAGGCGGGGATTGCCAACGGAAGCGGAGAAGGCGGGGTTATTGCCGACGAAGCGGAATTTTCCTCGGCATATATCTACGAATACACTCCGGAGCTTTACGGGCTTTCGCCGGAGCTTTTGCGGCGGTGCAGCGCGGTCGAAATAAAGATAGGACGTTCATCGCGCGGAGGCTTGGGCGAGGCCTTGCCGGACGGACTTCCTTCCGAGGTATACAGGCTTCGCGGGATTGCTCCCGACACGCTTTTCACTTCGGCGGGGAGGTTCGCGGAAATAAACTCCGCCGCCGATTTGCGCATAACAATAGACGGGCTGCGCGACGGGAGCGGCGGAGTTCCCGTCGGGGTAAAGCTTGCCGCCGGACATATTGAGGACGATCTCGCGTTCGCGCTTGAAGCCGGAGCGGACTTCGTTACAATCGACGGACGCTCTTCCTTTCATTCTTCGCCGCTCGGAGGCTGCTGTCTGCCGACACTCTGCGCCGTCGCGCGGGCAAGGGACTGGCTTGAAAGCAACGGCGCGGAGCTGGATATAGTCGCTGCCGGAGGTATGCGTACCTCGGCGGACTTCGCAAAGGCAATCGCTCTCGGAGCGACAGCCGTGGCGTCGGCGTCGGCCGTGCTTGACGCGGTATCGGCTGTTGACGGAGAAATGACCCTATCCGCCGCCGAAACCGAAAACAGGCTGGTAAAATGGCTGCGTTCCGTCGGCTCGGATTTGGCGGAAATTTGCGCTTTTACGGGGAGAAGCTCCGTCGGCGGGCTATCCAGGGACGACCTTGCGGCGCTAAGCTCCGACGTTTCGGGTATGACGGGAGTTCGCCGCGCGTAAGCCGGAAGGAATATTTAAAAATTTATTATTGATGTTTATTTTTAAGTCTTAAAAATTTAATTCTTCT